>JBEARJ010000010.1:0-21190 GCA_041163285.1 Actinomycetota bacterium
CGCTCGCATAATCCAGCGACAACTTGTTCGTTGGCAAGAACCGTCTGACAATCGGGACACCAATTGACCGCTGAATCTTTTCGATATGCAAGCCCACGTTCAAATAACTTTAGAAAAATCCATTGATTCCATCTGTAGTACTCAGGATCGCATGTGTAGAGAACTCGATCCCAATCAAATGAGCAGGCGTAGCGTCGCATCGAAGCGCGCTGGGTATTTATGTTTTCATAAGTCCAAACGCTAGGATCTTCATTGCGCTTTATTGCTGCATTTTCTGCGGGGAGTCCAAATGCATCCCAGCCAATTGGATGCATAACGTTAAAACCTTTTTGGACCCAGTAACGAGCAATTACATCTCCAAGTGCATATGCCTCGGCATGGCCCATATGCAGGTCACCCGATGGGTAAGGAAACATATCGAGCACGTACTTCTTGGGGCGCGGATCATCCTTTATTCCAGATTTGAATGGCGCAATCTCATCCCAAATCGGCAACCACTTCTCTTGAACGTGGTGAATGTCGTACGCCTCATGCATGGAGGTAGGTTACCGCCAAACTACGCCAGTTAATTCTTCACTTACTTTCCAGAGATTACCTGCAAGATCTTGATCGTAGGCTATTGAGCGAGCACGGACCGCTTTGGGATAACCGCGCATTTCAAAAAGACCATCTGGTCCAATAAAGGATGCGCCATAGAGGTTTGGAAAAACTGCAGCACAGAGCGTGGGCAGGGCGCCTCGCGATGCAGATTGCGCAATAACGGCATTTGCAAATGCGGTTCCGCGTTCTTCCCAAATACTTCCTTTCATTTTGGGAGCAACGCCTTGCAAATTTGTATTTGAGTAACCTGGATGTGCTGCAAGAGCGCTAAAGCCCCAATCCCGCGAAGTTGACAATCGCTCGAGTTCAAAAGTGAAAAGAAGATTTGCCAATTTACTTGCTCCATAAGCTCCCCAAGGCGAGTACTTATTGCGCCCAAGACAGATATCTTGAATCGCGTTGATGCTACCGTCGCCAAAATTGCCAGTCCGGTGCGCTTGGCTTGAGATTGTGACTACTCTTGATTTAACTCGATCGCGCAACAATCCGGCAAATGCAAAGTGCCCTAAATGATTTGTCGCCATCTGCATCTCAAAGTCATCGTGTGTCTTTCGCAGTGGAATTGCCATAACCCCTGCATTGAGAATCAAGACATCAATCTCGTAGTCAACCCTACGTGCGGCACGCCTGATGCTCTCTAGATCGGCAAGGTCTAGTTCAAGTAGATCAATACGGTCACTCGAAAGTTCTTTTTTTGTTGATTCGGCCTTCTCGAGGGAACGTGCTGCGATCGTTACCTTTGCGCCAACTCGCGCTAACTCCCGGGCAGCCTCTTTGCCGATACCACTAGTAGCCCCGGTGATTAGAAACCTTTTACCTTCGAGATTCGGCAAATCTTTCGCGCTCCAACCATTCGGTATTTTCTGAAGTGGAAGGCCTCGGCCAGTCTTGGATTCGCTCATATCTCTTCTTTTATCTCTAAGTTTTAGTTTCTAGGCTTTAGTTACTTGGTGTTTCTATCAAGTTGGTGGAGCTAAGGGGACTTGAACCCCTGACCCCCTGCATGCCATGCAGGTGCGCTACCAGCTGCGCCATAGCCCCTCAAGCATGCGCACCCTACAACAATTAAGCGCCGCTTTCTTCTCCGTAAATTGGCTCTGGAAGTGAGCCGGCATTGTGTTCGACAAGAATCCAACCCTCTCGATGGTGACCAGATTCAAGAATTGACCACGATGCATTAGAAAGACCGCCGATGGTTGCCCATTGATTCATAGGTAGATTTAGCATTTTCCCAATAACTACTCTTGCGGTCCCGCCATGCGTGACTACCACTAAATTCGAAACCCCTGGGTCAAGTGCGCGATTGATGGCAGAGACTGCTCGCTCAGCTATTTCACTTCTTCGTTCTCCAGTATCGCCGGCCGGTTCATCATTTCCATCTAGCCAATGAACAAATCTCTCATAGTCATCGGCGCGATTTTCTTCTCCGGTGCGGCCCTCCCATTTTCCACCATGAGTTTCCCGAAGTCCTGGATCAATATGAATTGGGAGTTTTGAAATTTCAGATAGCGGCGCCGCTGTTTGCTGGGTGCGAATCAGATCACTACAAATTATCTTCTCAGGACGAAGTCCCATCAATAATGGAGCTGCCCGACGTGCCTGTGCATGTCCAGTTTCATTTAGCGGGATATCGGAATGACCTTGAAACCGATTCTGAAGATTCCAGTCAGTCTGCCCGTGCCGCCAAAGGACAATTCTCTTTCTCACAACTCATTCCTTTTCTTCTCATCCTCAATTACAGCTTCCAGTGAAATTCGTGGGCAATCGTTCCAAAGACGTTCTAGCATGTAGTACTGGCGAATCTCCTCAGTTTGAATATGAACTACAAGATCTTCATAATCGAGAAGTATCCAATGCGGAGACTTTTCCCGTCGAAGTGGCTTCTCGCCAGAAGCAGATAACTTCAACTCAACTTCATCCCCAATTGCCTCGAGTTGGCGCTCATTGGCACCGCTAATCAAGAGAAAGACTTCGCTAAGGACCATCTGTTCAGTTAGATCGATAGCAATCAAATCTTTTCCAAGCTTGTTTAGCGCGGCCGCCGCTGCAATTTCTAAGTGATCTAACGTGGACTTACGCGGCGCCATATAACCCCTTCTCCTTGATGTAAGTGGCTACAGAAATTGGCAGAAGATGAGCCACGTCTTCCCTATTTTCTAGGCGCGTACGGATATCGGTAGAGGAGACCTTAATAGCGTCGATATCCACTCTTTCAAATCTGACTCCCGGAATAGCTTCTATGTCATCACTTCCGGGACGGACCACAACCAGGAATTCCACCGCTTTAATTAATTCTTCAAATCTATTCCAAGATCTGATTCCGGCAAAGGCATCACTTCCGATGATCCATAGATAACGTTCAGCAGGAAATGAATTTCCAATCTCTAATCTTGTGTCAATTGCATATGAAGGACCAGGTCGGCGAATTTCACAATCGCTTACTTCGACAGGCATGCCTGTGAGCGCGAGCTTGACCATTGTTAGCCGATCCTCGGAGGAAGCTAAGCATTTCTTCTGGTATGGATCTCCAGCAGGAACAACTACAAATCGATCAAACTTATGAGACTTAGCTAGTGAATCAATCAGATGAAGATGGCCGTTATGAATTGGGTCAAAACTGCCACCGAATATTGCGCAGCTTTTAATCTTTATCAAGACGTAACACTAAATAGAGAAGCAACATCAAGATTCCGAATGCTAGGGCACCAAAGAAGAAAGGATGTGCGGGCAGCTCACGCCCAGTCTCGCTATAAATTTCTATCGCTCTGCTCATCATGACGCGCATAATAACTCCTAGATCTCGCCCTTCTCCAATAGGGTCAGAAATTCTCGCTCACCAATTACTTTGACTCCGAGTTCCTCGGCCCTCTGGGCCTTCGAGCCGGGCGAAGCCCCCACAACTACATAATCAGTCTTCTTTGAAACGGAAGATGCGGCTTTTCCGCCACGCTCAGTTATCGCCTCCGTAACGCTATCTCTCGTGAAATTTTCAAGCGAACCTGTAACAACCAGAGTTTTTCCGGCCAATGTCTGGGGCTTAGCGTTTGTTACAACTTGATTCATTGCTACGCCAGCAGAGCGCCATTTTTTAACTATTTCTCGATGCCAACCTTCCTGGAACCATTCAATGATGCTCTCAGCAATCACATCGCCCACGCCATCTATCCGTGAGAGCTCCTCGGTGGTGGCGCCGGAAATGGCATCTATGGAGCCAAACTCTCGAGCTAGAGCTTGTGCGGCGGTTGGCCCCACATGTCGAATGGAGAGTGCCACGAGGACTCGCCAGAGCGGTCGACTTCTTGCACCTTCTAACGCACTCAATAGTTTTTCTGCATTGGCTGCGATCTTGCCATCTTTCTTCCGAAAGAATTCGATTTTCAATAAATCTGTAGCGTCTAAATCAAAGAGATCACCTTCATCAGCAATTAATTTTGAGTCGAGAAGAGCTTGAGCTGCTTCATAACCAAGAACATCGATATCAAGGGCAGCACGAGATCCGATGTAGAAAATTCGCTCCCTAAGTTGAGCGGGGCATGATCTTGAATTCGGGCATCGAATATCGACATCACCCTCACTCATAGCGCGCAACGAACTTGCGCACTCAGGGCATTTCTTGGGCATCACAAACTTGCGTTCATCACCAGTTCGTCGCTCGACGACTGGCCCTAAGATCTCTGGGATTACATCGCCTGCTTTTCGAAGAACAACAACATCTCCGATTAAAACGCCTTTGCGCTTTATCTCTTCAACGTTATGAAGCGTGGCATTCGTGACGGTAGAACCGGCAACGCGTACTGGTTCCATAAATCCAAATGGCGTTACCCTCCCGGTTCGACCAACGCTAACTCTGATATCAAGTAACTTAGTTGTGACTTCCTCAGGTGGATATTTATAGGCAATCGCCCATTTAGGCGCCCTTGAGGTAAAGCCAACTTTCTTCTGAGCCGCGCGCTCATTCACCTTAATAACAACGCCATCAATCTCATGCTCTACATCATGGCGATGCTCGAGATAGTAATCCACGAATTCTCGAACCTGATTCTTGTTCTGGACCACTCGATAGCGATTTGAAACGGGAAGACCCCAATCCTTTAAAGATTCATATGCGCCACTTAGCGTTGGGAATTCGCGACCCTGGACTGCGCCAATTCCATGAACGAGAAGTGAAAGTGGTCGACCAGCTGTGACTTTAGGATCCTTCTGACGGAGCGAACCAGCTGCGGCATTTCGAGGGTTTGCAAAGACGGTCTTGCCAGACTCTTCAAGGCTCTCATTTAACTCGTTAAAAGAAGCTAACGGAAAGTAAATCTCACCCCGAATTTCAACTAGTTTTGGTGGATTCTTATCATTAAGTGTGTTCGGCACGCCTTTAATTGTTCTTACATTTACCGTTACATCTTCACCTGTTGTGCCGTTGCCACGCGTTAGAGCCCTCGTAAGTTTTCCATTTTCATAAATTAGATTTATCGCAAGCCCATCAACTTTTAACTCGCAGAGCCAACTCTCTACTAATCCTTCGTCTTCTTTCATCACTCTTTCAAACCAAGCTTCAAGTTCTTGAGTACTAAAGACATTATCAAGGCTCATCATTCGCTCGTAGTGATCTACTTGAGCGAAATGTGTTGCAAATCCCCCGCCAACTTCAAGCGTTGGCGAATTGGGATCTAAAAACTCTGGATTCTTAGCTTCAAGCTTTTCAAGTTCTCGCCATAGCCCATCAAACTCAGCATCGGAAATGATTGGTTTGTCTTGAACGTAGTATCGATATTGATGATCACGAATCTCATCCGCTAGCTCGCTCATTCTGCGTCGAATGGCGCCTTCCCCGTTGGCGATATCTTTCTTGCTCACTCAGTACCTGCGATCGTGGCTGAACCAACTACGCGATCGTTGTCATAAATAACCATGGCTTGCCCCGTAGCTAAGCCAAAAACAGGTTCATCGAGTTCGGCGATCAAATCACTTTCGGAGTTGACGCTCCAATAAGTACATGGGTGTGCGTCTCCATGTGCTCGAACTTGGACATAACCGCGTAATTTCTCAGCAGGTGCAGCCAATCCGCACCAGATTGCTCGTTCGCCAGTGATTCGGGTGATAGCAAGTGATTCGTGCTCTCCCACTACTACCGTGTTGCTTTTTGGCTCGATTCGCAGCACATAACGTGGCTCTCCGGTCGGGGTCGGAACCGTTATTCCAAGACCGCGACGTTGGCCGATGGTGTAGGTATATGCACCCTTATGTTCACCCAATTTAGCGCCAGACTCATCAACTATCGGCCCGGGTTCACTACCTAAGCGGTCGCGCAACCAACCAGCATTATCTCCCGAAGGAACAAAACAGATGTCATGGCTATCGGGTTTATTTGCGACGGTGAGTCCGCGAGCGGCAGCTTCTTTTCTAATCTCTTCCTTAGTTGTGTCGCCCAAAGGAAAGTAGGCGCCTTGAATCTGCTCTCGGTTTAGAACTGCGAGTACATAGGACTGGTCTTTAAGCGGATCGACTGCTCGAAAGAGTAGTTTTCCATTCTCACTCTCTTTCGTTATTGCATAGTGACCCGTTACTACTCCGTCAAAACCCATCGCCTTTGCTCGATCTAGTACAGCTGCAAACTTTATTTTTTCATTGCACCTAAGGCAGGGATTTGGAGTTCGCCCGCTCGCATATTCGGAGAGAAAGTTTTCAACTACGTTCTCGTGAAACTCATCCGACATATCCCAGATATAGAACGGGATTCCAATTCGATCTGCGGCGCGACGGGCATCGTGTGAATCCTCTATCGTGCAGCAGCCTCGCGCTCCAGAACGATACTTTTTCGGATTCTTGGAGAGCGCTAGATGGACCCCGATAACTTCATGACCAGCTTCTTTGGCGCGCGCAGCAGCTACCGCGGAGTCGACTCCGCCACTCATTGCTGCGATTAACTTCACGCAGTGCTCCGATAAGCGGCTCTTGCTCGATCAATAACTTTCTTTATACAAGTGTGGAAATAATCGATATCTGAGCGTGAATTTTCCGGCCCGATCGAGAAACGAAGTGATGAGCGAGCCTCTTTCTCGCTCAATCCCATCGCTAAAAGCACGTGACTTGGTTGTTGTACCCCAGCTGAGCACGCAGATCCGGTTGAACAGGCAATCCCTTCGCTATCAAATAAGAGCAATAGCGAATCGCTCTCAGTATTTGGAAAACGTACATTCAAAATTCCAGGGAGGCGCTCACCAGTGTTTGCATTGAAGATGGCATCTGGGACATCTGCCTTTATCGTCTCTTTGAGCGCATCGCGAAGTGATGCAACATGTAGAGCATTTTTCTCACGATTTCTTATCGCTGTCTGTGCTGCAGAAGCAAAGGCTACGATTGAAGCAGCATTGATAGTTCCCGAACGAATATCACGCTCTTGGCCACCGCCATGAAGTAATGGTGTCACATCAACGCCGCGCTTCAAGATTAGGGCGCCTACGCCGACAGGTCCACCGATCTTGTGCGCGCTAATAGTCATAGCGAATAAACCCAATTCAGAAAAGGAAACTGGAATCTTTCCAAAACTCTGGATGGAATCAGTATGAACTGGAATCTGGTGATTCTCGGCCAGATTAACTATTTCAGCTATTGGTTGGATAGTTCCGACTTCATTGTTTGCATGAATCACGCTTATTAACGCAATCTCATCGCCCCGATTCTCAATTGCACTTTTAAGGAATTCCATGTTGATAAAGCCATCACTTGTTACAGGAACTTCTATTACTTCAGCGTCTTCTGCTTCGGCTAGCCAATGCACCGGATCGAGGATTGCATGATGTTCAAATGCGGAAATTATGATGACCCGTCGCATTTGATTTTCACTCCGGCGCTTCCAGAAAATTCCTTTTATGGCAAGGTTATTCGCTTCCGTTCCGCTACCCGTAAAAATAACTTCGCTCGCCTCACAGCCCACTAATCCCGCGATCTTCTCACGCGCTTCTTCTACATTTTTGCGGACTTCTCTTCCGTATCCATGCAAGCTAGATGGATTACCTAATTCGCGAGCTTGATCAACAAAAGCCTGGAGAGCAACCCCGTTGATAGGCGTGGTAGCTGCATTATCGAAATAGACGCGCGGCATGGGTTAATTCTAAAGCGGTGATACGACTTTAGATTATGAACGTTTGGATTTGATTGCTTCGCGCGCCTGCGGGAGGACTGCAAATAAATCGCCCACAACTCCAAAATCAGCGAGATCAAAGATTGGCGCCTCGGGATCCTTATTGATTGCAACAATGGTCTTTGAGGTCTGCATACCTGCCCGATGTTGGATAGCTCCAGAAATTCCACATGCGATATAGAGCTGAGGGCTGACCGTCTTACCAGTCTGGCCAACTTGATGGGTGTGCGGATACCAGCCTGCATCGGTAGCGGCGCGCGATGCTCCAACAGCTGCTCCGAGAAGATCTGCCATCGCTTCAACTTCAGCGAAGTTTCCATTTGTACCTCGGCCACCTGAAATCACAATCTTCGCCTCAGTTAAATCTGGGCGACCACCTTTAACAGGTGGTTGTGAATTTGTGATTGTTACTAACTTGTCCTTCGAGTCGATACTTACCTCAAATTTTTCTACAGCTGCGGCCGGGTTACCGGTTCCCGCTTCGATAGAGCTAGGTCGAATCGTAATGACAGGTTTTCCAACTTTGACTTTAGCGCTTACAGAAAATGAACCACCGAAGACTGATTGGGTTGTCGTCAGATCGCTTTTTAGTTCAATCGCATCGGTAATCACGCCGCCACCAATTCGAAGCGCGATGCGTCCGGCAATCTCTTTGCCGCGAGCAGAGGACGCCACTAAAACTGCATCTGGACCTTCGTTGGCAACGACCTGGGATATCGCCGATACTGCTGCGGCAATTCCATGTTTGGCCACATCATCATTCTCAACAACAATCAAGCGATCAACCTCAGCGCCAGCGAGTTGGGAAGCTAGTCCATCGCCTGATCCAACGTTTGCGAGAATCAAACCGACTGAATCACCGGCGCGCTTAGCAAAGGTCGCTAACTCAGGAGCCGTCTTGGCGACTTTGTTGCCATCATGATCAATAAGAAAAAGGATTTTTGCCATTTTTACACCAGCCTCTTTTCGAGCAAGTAATCCGCGAGTTTTGTTCCACCGTCTCCGGCGTCATCAAGTTTCACACCTTTATCGCGTGGCGGCCTTGGATTAGCCTCAAGCACTTCACTCCATGCTCCTGTTGAACCAACTTCTGCTGGGTTAATGCCGATATCAGATAAACCTTTTGTCTCGATGGGCTTCTTCTTTGCAGCCATAATTCCTTTGAAAGATGGATAACGCGGTTCATTTATCTTCTCAATCACGCTTACTACACATGGGAATGCGGCAGACATAGTTTCGACTCCGCTCTCAGTCATTCGCGCAATCTCAACATTATTGGATGCAACATCTACTTTCACTGATCCTGCGAAAGTAAGCTGTGCCCAACCAAGAGATTCAGCAAGCATCGCCGGTATGACGCTCATGCGCGCATCTGTTGACTCTGTCCCGCAGAAAACGAGATCGAATCCACCTTCTTGAATTACTTTTGAGAGAACCTTTGCAGTTGAAACTGCATCTGAGCCAGCAAGGGCAGGGTCACTTACTAAAACTCCACCGTCTGCTCCCATCGATAATCCTTTGCGGATCGCTTCAGAAGTACGTTCAGGTCCCATTGAGATCAAGGTGATGCTGTGTTCGGGACTCTCTTTCCCTTCATTAAGGGGCTCAACTATTCGGAGCGCTTCCTCAATTGCATATTCATCTAAATCATTGAGAACTGCATCAACGCTCTCGCGATCTAACCGACCGTTGACCATTTTCTTCTCAGCCCAAGAGTCTGGAACTTGCTTGACGCAGATGGCAATCTTCATACGCCGATGCTACTGGCGAGTAACCAACCCTTCCAATTGGAGATTCACCACACTTTGAATCAGAGCCTGCCAGGCGGTTGCGTGGTTGGATACCAAAGTGAGGCCAGCCGATCCCAGATACCTGGGCGCCCAAGTAACTGCAGAGGGAACCAATTTCGCACTCTGGGCACCTGCAGCCGACTCCGTTGAGTTATGCCTTTTTAACGATGTGAACGGCGAACTCACAGAAACTAGATTCGCACTTGCCCATCGAGATGGGCCGATTTGGCACGGTTATCTCGCCGGCGTTAGACCCGGACAGCGCTATGGATATCGAGTTTATGGACCATGGCGCCCGGACCAGGGGTGGCGCTTTAATCCAAAGAAATTACTAATTGATCCTTACGCACATCTTCTCTCTGGCGAATTGAAGAGCGCCCCAGAAATTTTTGGCCATCAAGCAACGGACTCGCTCGGTAACGGCTTTATTGATCTTCAAGATCCACGAGATTCAGCTCCCTTTGTCCCACTCTCAGTAGTAACCGATAGTCGCCCCCGAAAAATCGATCGACTGAGTACTCCGTGGAACAAGACGGTTATCTATGAAGCTCATGTGCGAGGGCTTACCTTTAGAAATCTAGAGATTCCCGAACGTGATAGGGGAACTTACAGAGCTCTAGCGCACCCTTCTGTAATTAATCATCTGAAAGAGCTTGGCGTAACGGCGATTGAGCTGCTTCCGATACATCACTTTCTGACAGAGACTTCTGTAAGAGCGAGGGGGCGAGTTAATCATTGGGGTTATAACCCAATTGCTTTTTCTGCGCCACATCTTGCCTATGCAGCAACCGATAATCCCATCGCGGAACTTCAAGAGAGCATAGATGCGTTACATAGCGCTGGAATTGAGGTGCTATTGGATGTGGTTTATAACCACACGGCCGAAGAGGGGAAGTCTGGCCCGACACTTTCGTTCCGTGGGATAGATAACAAGACTTTTTATCGCCATTTGGTAGATGATCAATATGAAGATGTAACTGGTTGTGGAAATACCGTTGATTCACGTCGGCCATTCGTCACTCGATTGATTATGGACTCGTTACATTGGTGGAGCGAAGTAATCGGCGTAGATGGTTTCCGATTCGATCTTACGACTGCACTTGCCCGCCATGGCGGAATCGATACTTACGGGGCAATGATTTCGGCTATCTCGGCTGATCCAATTCTTCGGGAGCGAAAGTTGATTGCCGAACCTTGGGATGTTGCTGGTTATGCGCTCGGAGATTTTCCCCATCCATGGCGAGAGTGGAACGACGCTTACCGAGATGCAGTTCGTCAATTTTGGCTAGCCGACTCGGCCCGGGGGCATAGCAATGGGGTTTCTGATCTTGCCTCAAGAGTCGCTGGCTCGAATGACATCTTCTATTTTCGGGGTCCGACAAGCTCAATTAATTTCCTCACCGCTCATGATGGATTCACGCTGAGTGACTTGGTTTCATATCAAGAGAAACATAATGATGTAAATCAAGAAGCTAACAACGACGGAAGCAATCAGAATCGCTCTTGGAATGTAGGCGTAGAAGGTCCAACTCACTTAGAGAGCGTAACTACCATTCGTACTACCTTGAAAAAGTCTCTTCTTGCTACTTTGATGATTTCTTCAGGTGTTCCGATGATCACAATGGGTGATGAAGTTTCCCGTTCTCAATCGGGCTCCAACAATGCATATTCTCTAAATCCAGAGCTCGAATGGAATTCTCCCGAGAACTTCGACGGTGGTTGGGCGCTTGACTGGCAGAGCATTGAAGACAATTCAGATTTATTGGAAACGATTACGGCACTCTCACGAATACGAACTAGCTACATAACCGAAGTTACTGATGAATTCTTCACAGGCGCACTCGACCAAGGGACCAAGCGAAAAGACTTAGCTTGGTTCAATAAAGATGGCCTCGAAATGACATCACATACTTGGCAAGATAACTCTTCGCGCCATCTTGCGTTCTTGATTGATACCTCACATAAGCAAGGCTTATTTGCAATTCTAAATAGCGCTTCGGAAGAGTTAGAGATTGTGCTCCCCAATCAAACTTGGGGAGATAGCTTTAGAACTGTATTTGATTCTTCAAAGGAGATAGCCCACTTGGAGCCCCAGCTATGCAAACCTAGCGATAAAACAATTATCGCCCCGTATAGCGTTCAGATCTGGTTTGTAAATAGAACTACGATTTAACTTTGAAGACGACAGTTACGGTTGAAGTAATTGTCTTATCAATCGTCGAAGTGTCATAGAAACCCCCCGCAGAAGTATCTACAGAGTCAGGCGAGGTGACCTGGAACGGCCCAGAACGCACACTCATTATGTTGCCAACGGAGCCTCCTGTAGCAGCAACGATCGCCTCGGCGCGGACTTGAGCATCTTTAACAGCCTGTTCCAACAATTGTGGACGGAGTTCATTTAACTTTGAAACATAATATTGAGGCCCATAATTTGAGACATTAACGCCAGCTTCGAGTAGTGAACCTATATTGGTACTTAAGTCTTTTACCTTGGCAACGTCATCAGTTCTTACCGTTACAGTTCGAGATGCCCGATAGCTAGAAATTCTTCCGGTGCTCGAACCATTCATCCACTCTTCCTGACCGTAAGCAGATAGCGAACCAAACTCAATTGCTTCATTTGGAATTCCACCTTCTACCAAATACTTAACAATGGCATCAACCGAACTTGCCACTCGAGAAACAGCAGTGCTTTGGGTTGGTGAAACGAATTCAGCATTTAGTTGCCAGACAACTTTATCAGCAACTGCATCAACGCGAGCTGATCCAGTTACCGTAATCCCTTCGCTAGCACGTGTAGCAAATCCTTTACCGACTTGTGAAAGCCCCAATCCCATTGCCAGCGCGACTACTAGTGCAGCCACAATTAAAGCAATAGATTTTTCGCGGGAACTTTCCTCACTCACACCGAAAGCCTAGCATCCAATTCTTCTCCACCAATAGACTGATGACGATATGGTTCAAGAGCTTCATCCCATTTCTTACCCAAAAGACTCTCAATATCTTCAAGAGCTAAAGCTGGACTCTTATTTTCATTGAGAATTTTTTGAATTTGATTCTCATTAATTACCAAATCACCATGCGGACCAACAGTCCCGCGGAACAAGCCAAGTTCCGGAGAGAACATATACAGAGATCCATCGCTTCCTTGACTGGAAGACTCGAACAACTCAAATGTTAAGTAGTGCCAACCTTTTAACGAACTAACCAAGCGTGATCCACTTCCTTGGATTCCGTTCCACGCGATTTCACTTTTATATGAACCACTCAATAATGGTTGAGGCTCCCACTTCAATGAGAGCGGCATCTGCAGTACTTCAGCGATCCCCCATTCAAGATTCTTCAAAACTGCGCGCGGGGCAGCATGTATATAGAGGTATCCGTGGGTGGGACCGAAACCAACGCTCGGCAACGTCTTCATAAGCAGCTCCTTGAGGTAGCAAGCCGCATCTATCCGGCAGATGCGACCTTCCCCAGCCCACCTGCAGAAGGCAATCCTTACCTCTTTATTAGTCGTTGTCCATACCTACTTATTGGGGGTCTTCTATTTGAGGGTCTTTGAGTTCAATTTATCAAGGTAGGCTTTGACTTAGTCCAACGCTTTTCGAAAACCGCTTGCTTGTGCTTGTTTGGTCTGGAAGACGGGAAGACTGACAAGCTAGAAAATCTCGTTTGTCCCATTAAGACTGAAGGAATAAAGCTACATGGCAACAGGCAAAGTAAAGTGGTTCAACTCTGAAAAGGGTTTCGGTTTCATCGCGGTAGATGGCGGCGGACAGGACGTCTTCGTTCACTACTCAGCAATCCAAGGAAATGGCTACAAGTCTCTCGAAGAGGGACAGTCCGTTTCATTTGAAGTCATCCAAGGCCCAAAGGGTCCACAGGCTGACCAAGTGGTTGCTAACTAAATCCACTTTCTTCAAAAAGGCCTCGGGGAAACCCGGGGCTTTTTTACTTCTCTTTACTTATCCGCTCGCTTCTTCGCTCGAGTTACAGCTCTTACGGGCGAAAGGTTCTTGCCTTTTTTCCAAGCTGCTAGGAATTTCCAAGGTTTGATGGCGCCCCGACGTATTTCCCAATCGCCTGGTTCGGTCTGGTAAGAAATTCCAAAGTGAAGATGAGGTCGCGGAATTCCGCGAGCGCTTCCAGTTCTACCAATCTCTCCGAGTTTTTGACCTAGTTCTACACGAACTCCAGGCTCAATCCCGATTTCTACCTTTGATAGATGAGATCCATAATAGCGAACTCCATCGTCTCCAATTATTGAAACTGATAATCCCCCTCGATCCTTACCCAAATTTGTCTTGCCGCTCCATAAATCTTTACGACTTACATCTTGTACTACGCCACTGATAGGCGCGACAAAAGCACAACCCATCCTCGCCTTGATATCAGCAGCTGGATAATCGTGGTGATACCAAGGAAATTCTGTCTTGCAGCCCGATACTGGATATGCGTAGCTGAACTCTGCCCTTGCTGGAGCAGAAAAGCTCAGAAGGGCCATACAAAGGGCCACAATCAGCATTTTTTGAGGAAGTTTCACTTTACGAGATTATCAAGTTAATGCTTGATCTTACGGTATTTGTCGCGGGAAAGTCGCAATATTTACAGGAACCTCAAAGCCTCTCAACATTTTCAGTACCTTCTATCCTGTGACTAAGACTGTTTTATTTCGTCTAATGGTCACCACTTGTCTTGCATTTTTGTTCTCTCTGAATTCTGAAGTTGTAGCAATAGAAAAACAACGTGTAAGTAATTGCGTAAATATTAAGACAGGAAAAGCCAGGCTAATCACTGACCAAAAACCGAAATGTAAGAAAAGTGAACGGCGGATTAAATTCGTAATTCCAGTTATCGGAGACTCAGAACTCTCAATAGTACATTCCGGAAGCGAGGATCCCATTGATTTTGAAATCGGGCATGATGGTGATTTCTATCTGAATACTTCGACAAATCGAATTTACGGTCCGAGAAAAAATGGATTGTGGGGCTTCCCTATTAACCTAGCTGGGCCCGCTGGCCCGCGAGGAAATACTTTGCTTAGCGGTAAGGGATCTCCCACCATCCAAGATGGTTTATTTGGAGACTTTTATCTAGATCTAAATGATTACAAGATTTATGGACCAAAGAATTTAGAAACAATTTGGGGCGATGGCATTTCCCTTGTGGGACCACAAGGTGTTACCGGAACTACTGGCGCGACTGGTCCGCAGGGAAATCAAGGACCCAAAGGCAACACCGGAGCAACAGGACCCGCAGGCGCAACTGGTGCGAATGGTGCAACGGGCGCAACTGGTGCAACTGGTGCAACGGGCGCAACGGGCGCAACTGGCGCAACTGGCGCAACTGGGCCACAAGGAATTCCAGGAATAACAACTCTTGGTTATTACGGATCTTTCTATGACACAACCGACTTCGTAATTCCGCTCATGGCGCCAGAACCCATTCCACTCAATACAACCGCGCTTTCAAATGGAGTTACTTTAGAACCTGACTCCGGAATCAAGATTAACTTTGCGGGCAAATACAACATCACTTTTGCTTCGCAGATTTTCGTAACAGACGCGATAAAAAATGCAACAGTTAGTATCTGGCTCTCTAGAAATGGAAACCCGGAACCTTGGACAAATGCGAAGATTTATGTCGTGAAGAATCAACACACGGTTGCTATCAGGCAATTTTCTGTGAGTGCCAACGCCAATGACATCTTTAGATTGATGATCATTTCAGACGCGATAGGCCTACTAGAAAGCACGGATGCAATTGGAGACTCTCCGGGAATTCCTGGAACAACGCTCACGGTTACTCAGTTCGGATAATTCAGTATCATTCCCTCTCAAGCAAGGCCAACACTGGGGGCAGTAGCTCAGTTGGTTAGAGCCCCGGACTCATAATCCGGTCGTCGTAGGTTCGAGCCCTACCTGCCCCACCAGACTCATAGTTCACATTCCTTCATCTTTATTAATTGTTTATTAATTCTCTGCGTAAGCGAGCGCTGACATTTCACTCTCGCCCTGTTAGTGTCGGGCAAGCAATACCCCTCGAAACCGAAAGGCTAATGATGACCAAGAAACGCATGGTGGCAGTTGGAATTGTCGCCACCCTCATAGTTTCACTATTGACGGCCATGGCGCCTGCACAAGCGGCGCGCGACCTAAAAGGTTCACAATGTGGACGCGAAGGTCTAATTCGCACCATTAAAGGTGTCACGTATACGTGCGAGCGCGTGAGTGGCAAGCTTCAATATGCTGAAGGTCGAAAGTTGAGCGGCACGCTAAATGTTGTCTGCGGCGCAACCGAAACCTGGTGCGCAGCAATGGCAAGAAAATTCGAAGAGTTAACCGGAGTCGATACCAAGTTCGTTCGCCTATCTGCCGGACTTGTACCTGCTCGTCTTGAGGCTTTTAAGAACAATCCGGAGTTTGATGTCTGGCACGGAGGACCTGCTGACGGATATGTTGTTGGTCGAAACATGGGACTTACCGAGGCGTATCTCTCACCAACACGAAAGATGATTCCAAAGAAATATCTTGATGCTGATGGCTACTGGAGTGGTGTATACCTTGGAGCGCTTGGTTTCTGCTCCAACACCCAAGTATTAGCGAAGCTGGGTATTCGCCAACCAAAGAGTTGGGCTGACTTATTGAATCCAAAGCTAAAAGGACAAATACTGACAGCGCATCCTGCGACCTCGGGTACTGCATTCACAACTTTCTGGACTCAGGTGGCGCGTCTTGGTTCTGAAGACAAGGCGATGGATTACATGAAGGAATTCCACAAGAACGTTCTTTACTACTCACGTTCAGGTGTAGCTCCTGTTGGCGCTGCTGGATCTGGTGAAGTAGCAGTTGGACTTGTCTTTGCTCATGACTGCATCGCAGGTATCCAAAATGGTCTACCGCTAAAGAACAGCTTCCCATCAGAGGGAACTGGCTATGAGATTGGTGGAGTTGCACTTGTTAAAGGAGCAAAGAACCCATTAGCTGCAAAGACATTCATTGATTTTGCACTTTCGGCTGATGCTCAAAACCTCGGAGTTGGAGCTCAGGCGTACCAGGCTCTAACGAATCCAAAGGCAAAGTACAACCGCTTGATCATCCCGCTAAGCAAAGTCAATCTTGTTGAATATGACTTTGAGAAGGCAGGAAGTCGCAAGCCTGATCTAACAAAGCGTTTTGATGATGAAATCATCAACCGCTCACAGGTCCGCAGTTAATAAGCAGTAACTAGAAGGATCTCCTCGAAAGGGGGGATCCTTCTTCTCTAACAGGGGAGATTTGTGGCAATCCGTAGCCAGAGTGCGAAATTGGATTTATTTACCAAGATCGCAATCTTTATGCTCGTTCTAATTCTCTCCGTCCTAATTCTTATACCAGTAGGAAATGTCTTATATAAGTCCTTTCAACCCGGCGGAATAGATGTACTTCGTGATGTTGTCAAGAATGATTACACCCGGCAGATCATTTTCAACACAATCTGGTTAGGCACTTCGGTAGGTGCCCTGGGAACGCTTGTCGGTTTCCTGCTTGCTTATGTACAAGTAAGGATTAACTTCAGAGGCAAGAAGTTGCTACATGTCTTGAGCCTTTTGCCTCTAGTCTCTCCCCCATTTGCATTTGCTACAGCTGTAATCGTTCTATTTGGAAGATCAGGAATTATCTCTAACGGAATCTTCGATAAGCAGCCAATGATTTATGGATACAAGGGACTTGTTTTAGTCCTTGCGACTTCTTACTTTCCAGTTGCCTATATGAATCTCTTGGGAATGCTTCGAAGCCTTGACCCCGCCGTAGATGAGGCAGCACGTAGCTTAGGTGCTTCAAAATTTAAGATCTTCAGAACTGTCACTTTTCCGCTCTTGATTCCTGGAATTGGTGCTTCTTTCCTTTTGCTCTTTGTTGAGGCAATTGCAGACTTAGCAAATCCACTAGTGATTGGCGGGGACTACACCGTTCTTGCTTCGCGAGCTTACGTTGCAATATCTGGTGAGTACAACGTTCCTGGTGGCGCTGCTTATTCAACAATTCTCTTGGTGCCTGCATTGATGGTTTTCATAATTCAGCGTTACTGGTCGCAGCGTGCCGATGTAGTGACCGTTACCGGAAAGCCTTCCGGCCAAGTCGACATGATTAAAACACCCCTAGCGAAGTACTGGCTTCTTGCAATTGCGTGGACCATTGCGGCCTTCGTAGTTCTGGTTTATTCCATGGTGATTCTCGGTGCCTTCTTCAAAGTTTTGAAGGTGGATTACTCATTCACTCTCGATAACTTCCGCTACATATTTAGTGGTGTTGGAAATGATGCAGTCATCACAACCACGATGCTGGCTCTAATTGCAACACCAATTGCCGGATTTTTTGGAATGATGCTGGCATGGGTAATTGTTCGAAAAGTCAAACGGGGTGGCCAAGCTTTAGATTTCTTTGGAATGCTCGGTTTGGCGCTTCCGGGAACAGTTCTTGGAATTGGCTATGCATTTACATTTAACTCTCCGATTCAAGTTTTCGGTATCACAATCCTTCCTCAGCTTGCCGGTGGTGGTGCGATTTTCGGAGGCGCAGTAGCGATAGTCATGGTCTATGTGATTCGATCGAGCCCTGCTGGACAACGCTCTGGAATCGCTAATTTGCAACAGATTGACCCAGCGATTGATGAAGCTTCCGCATCACTCGGTGCATCCGGTGGGAGAACCTTCCGAAAGATTTCGTTACCACTAATCCGTGGAGCATTTTTGACGGGCTTGATGTTCGCATTCGCTAGATCGATGACGACTCTCTCGCCAATCATCTTTATAACGACTCCTGATACACCAATACTTACATCACTGATTTTGGCTGAGGCCGATACCGTCCGATATGGGTACGCTTTCGCTTTCTGCACCTTGTTGATTGGAATCGTGTTGGTCACTATGGGACTCATAAATCTAATTGTCAGAAAAACGCAAGGTACCGGTTATCGACCAATAACCGTGAGCGCTGGTTAAGGGGGATACAAACATGGCTAAACAATCGGGAAACCTGAAACTAACAAACATAACCAAGGTTTTTGGAAATGGCGCCGACAAAGTAACTGCGGTCGATAACTTCAACCTGACAATTAATCCAGGTGAATTCGTAACTCTGCTCGGACCCTCTGGATGCGGAAAGACTACAACTCTTCGCATGATTGCAGGATTCGAAACTCCGACCGAAGGAGATATTGCGCTCGATGGAAAAGACTTAAAGAGCCTTACACCCGATAAACGTCCGATGGGAATGGTTTTCCAGTCCTACGCACTCTTCCCACATATGTCTGTTTTTGAAAATGTCGCATACGGTTTAAGAGTCCAGCGCCTCGGCAAGAATGAGATTGAAACTCGAGTTGCGGAAGTCTTGGAGACAATGAGTCTTTCTCATCTCGCTCAACGCGCTCCAAACCAATTATCAGGTGGACAACAGCAGCGCGTCGCTCTCGCTCGCGCTATGGTCGTCCAGCCCAAAGTTCTACTCTTTGATGAGCCGTTATCAAACCTCGATGCAAAATTGAGAGCCCAAATGCGCGTTGAGATTCGCAAAATTCAACAGAGCCTCGGCATCACAAGCGTCTTTGTTACCCATGATCAAGATGAAGCGATGAGCCTCTCAGACCGAATAGTCGTCATGCGAAATGCGGTAGTTGAACAGTCAGGAACTCCTGATGAGATCTATCGAAAACCAAATTCTGTTTTTGTTGCTGACTTTATTGGACGTTCTAATTTCTTTAGGGTGGATCAGGTTGAATCCAAGGCAACAGGCTCTGCAAAAGTATTGGTTAATGGCGACAAAATGGAAGTTGCTGCACATCCAAATGCAACCAGCTCTGCAAATCCAGTACTCCTTGTTCGCCCTGAATCAATAAAGGTAAAGCCAGCCAAGCCTGATAAAGCGCACGGAACCGTCACCAACATAGTCTTTTATGGAAACCACGTTGAATACTCAATTTCAACGAGCTACGGTGAAATTACAGCGATCGAGTCTGATCCGATTTACGACGAAATAGTGCAACCAGGTAATGGGGCTACTTTTGAATTTGACCCTTCACGTGCCTGGCTCTTGCCAAATGAAGGAAGAATCGTTCACGAGGAGTAAGAGGTTTCCTTGTCTGAATCACTGCAATTATCAGAGATCAAGTCTCGCTGGAACGAGGTCTTGGATGAACTTGAACGCATTGATCGAGTCGCCTGGCTCGCCTATTTCGATGGACGACTAGTTTCATACCAATCGGGTGTTTTGTCGATGGACTTCTCAGACCCCAATAAATTCTCTGGTGGACATGATTATTCGCAGGTTCGCCATGAAAGATTTCGCCCCGCTCTAGAGGAAACTTTAAAGGTTATCTTCGGATTTCAAATCGCAATTACGGAAATCAGATAGTGCCGCGGCGCTTAATCAATTTTAAAAGCAGCGCGGCTACAACAAGAAGTGCTATTGCATAGACTGCATAATCAAGATATTTAGCCCATCCTTCTGCTTCACGCCATCTATCTCCTAGTTGTACTCCGATTGAGATCCAAAGAGCGTTCCAGATTCCACTTCCAGCCGCTGTTAGTAGTGAAAAGCGGACTAGATTCATCTTTGCTAATCCGGCAGGAATACTGACTAGTGAGCGGATTAACGGAATCAGTCGGCCGAAGAAGATGACAAAAGTTCCATATCTTTCAAACCAGCGGAAAGCTGAATCAACATCACTTTGCTTTATCCCAACAAATTTTCCGAATCGATTCACCAACCGATTGATTCCGTCGCGGGATACAGCAAAGCCGATTCCATAGAGAAAATATGCACCAGCTAGCGATCCGATTGTTGTGGCAATCCACACTGATAAAAATGAGAATTCACCTATAGACACATTGAATCCAGATAACAGAAGCACCAATTCTGAAGGTAGCGGAATAACAATTGACTCTATTGCGATAAAGATTCCCGCGCCGACTATGCCAATACTCTCAATCAGCTCTGTCGCAAAATCCAGCACTGTCTAAGAATAGCCACGGGCGCTTCATTACCTGGAATCTCATGCAACAAAGACATAATTGCGCCGTGAAAACGCCTCGCCTAATTGCTGTGATTCTCTCGATTGCTACAGCAACTTGGTTGCTTCCAAATGCTCAGGCTGCGACTGTTAGTTCATCGTTTTTCTTAGCACAAACTCCTGGTTATCCCGAATCAAAGCTCTCATTTCACGGTTTAATAAAACCGAAGGTGAAGAATGCTGTGATTCGAATAGATGTCCAATTAAAGAATGGTTGGACCGATACAAGACTTCGTACCAAATCAACTTCAAGTGGTGCTTGGAAAATTCAGACCAATATAACCGCACTTGCTACCGAGGCGACATATCGAGCGCGAGTCAGTGTTGGTCGTGAAAATTACACCACCAGATCAAGATCCATTACGGTGAAACAAGTTCCCCAGGTAACAGCTCCTGAGGATTTAATTGCCCTCAATGGTCCAGGGGGAAGAATTCACGGGACCGATGTGAGCCGATGGCAACATCCAGGTGATAAGCCAATTGATTTTGTGAAAATGTACAACGCCGGAATTCGCTTTGTAATTATCAAAGCCTCCGATACTCGTGATGATGCAGATGCCCTTGCTTTGAAGTATCTCCTAATGAATAGAAATTCAGCCCAAGCAGCCGGATT
>JBEARJ010000011.1:0-20994 GCA_041163285.1 Actinomycetota bacterium
GAGATTCGGAAACGTGCAATCGCCTCACCGCGTTCGGCTTCGCCCATCGGGCCAGCGCCGACACGTGAACCTCTAATTGCGCTTCCACCAGCCATTTTTTCTCCTTAGAACTCTTCCACTAAATCTGAAACTCTTACTTGAGCACTAGCCCTAAAGCAATTACTGAGGCAAACCATAGGCCGCCAACGACAATCGTGATTCGATCTAGATTCTTCTCGACAACTGAAGAACCGCCATAAGTTGAGGAGAGGCCGCCACCAAATAGATCTGAAAGGCCGCTTCCCTTGCCCTTATGTAGAAGCACAAGAACAATCATAAGAATGCTGGTGATCACGAGAAGGATCGAGAGCGCCATTGCCACTTAAAAACTCCTACCTGGGTCTAAGAACGAACGCCGAATATTACCTTGTCTGAGGGTCGCAGAAGGCTCAGATGACCCTATGAAACTTACAGATGCGGGCAAATTCCTCCGGATCCAGGCTGGCTCCTCCGACGAGCGCCCCATCAACATCGCTCTGCTTCATGATGTCGACAATATTGGCCGATTTCACCGATCCCCCATAAAGAATTCTTGCATTCTCGGCAATTTCATCACTCGCAAACTTTTTCAACTCATCTCTTATTGCACCACAAACCTCTTGGGCATCCTCGGGAGTAGCAGTTTTGCCCGTACCGATTGCCCAAACTGGTTCATATGCAAAGACGATTTTCTTCAACTCTGGTTTGTGAAATCCTTTTAATCCAGCTTTAACCTGATTTAAGACATGAGCAACATGGCTTCCTGATTCACGAATGGGCAATTCTTCGCCAATGCAGAAGATTGGGATCATCTCGTTATCCAGAACTGCACGCATCTTTCGATTGACTAACTCGTCGTTCTCGTCGTGAATCGCGCGACGCTCCGAGTGACCTACTAGTACATAGGTGCAATCAAGTTTCTTCAACATCGACCCAGATATGTCTCCGGTAAAGGCACCAGACTTCTCGGGCGAAACATCTTGGGCGCCATATGAAATCTTCAATCGATCGCCATCGACAAGAGTCTGGATGGAGCGAATATCGGTGAAAGGTGGAAACACGGCCACATCGACCGCATCAAAGTCGCGATCCTCTAATGAGTAAGCAAGCTTCTGGGTGACGGCAATCGCTTCCAAATGATTCAAATTCATCTTCCAGTTGCCCGCGATTAGTGGCCTTCTACTCATGATTCAATCCTCTCACTTCGATTTAGAAACATTACGCAATGACTAGGCCAACGCCTTTAGCCCCGGTAATTCCTTACCCTCTAGGTACTCTAAGGAAGCGCCACCCCCCGTAGAGATATAACCGAAGTCACTATCCTCAAACCCCAGGGCACGGACAGCAGCAGCGGAATCGCCACCACCAACTACGGAGAGACCCTCAACTTTTGTAAGAGATTCTGCAACAACGCGCGTTCCTGCTGCAAAATTACTGAACTCAAAAACGCCCATTGGGCCATTCCAAAAAACTGTCTTGCAATCTCTAATGGCTTTAGCAAATGATTCTGCACTTTCAGGGCCAATATCCAAACCCATCTGATCGCTAGGTATCTCAGATACCTCAACTACCCGGGGATTTTCATCTGCAAACTTTGGAGCGACAACTACATCGGTTGGTAGCAACAACTTGACTCCACGTTCCTTGGCGCGATTGACAATAGCTCTAACAGTGTCGAGTGAATCTGATTCGAAAAGTGAAGTTCCTATTTGATGACCTTGCGCAGCAATAAATGTAAAAACCATTCCCCCGCCAATTGCAAGCACATCAACTTTTTCAATCAGGTTTGTAATTACACCAATTTTGTCTGAAACTTTTGCCCCACCAAGGACTACACCATAGGGGCGAGCCGGACTCTCAGTTAACCTCCGAAGTACATCCACTTCAGCGCCAATCAGCTTTCCAGCCGCATGGGGTAACAAATTTGCTAATTCATAAACTGAGGCATGCTTTCTATGCACCGCCCCAAATCCATCTCCAACATAGAGATCGGCATAATCTGCCAACTTCTTGGCAAGAGCCATCCGCTCTTCATCAACCTTTGAGGTTTCAGCAGCCTCATATCTAATGTTCTCTAAAAGAACTATTCCGCCTGGCCTCAGATCTGCTATTGCACGCTGGGCTGATTCACCAATCACATCTTCGGCGAAAAGTACTTCTCGCCCAAGAAGCTCCTTCAAGCGCAGCGCGACAGGCGCGAGAGATAACTCAGGTTTCCGCTCGCCTTTCGGTCTACCGAGATGAGCGCAAATAACCAGTGAAGCGCCAGCGTTTAGTAGATGATTGATAGTAGGTAGCGATGCCCTAATCCGTCCATCATCGGTTATGACTCGAGCGCCAGATCCATTATCTTGCAACGGAACATTTAGATCGCATCGTAAAAAAACTCTTTTGCCTGCATAGGAAAGTGAGTCCAGTGTTTTAACCATTGAATCGCACTTGGCTGAGGTTGTTAGAGGCTCTTGCCAATAAAGGTCATGAGATCTACTAGGCGATTTGAATATCCCCATTCATTGTCGTACCAAGAGGCAACTTTGGCTTGATTGCCAATCACTTTTGTGATTCCAGCATCAAATATGCTCGAATGTGGATCAGTAACAATGTCAGTAGAAACAATTGGGTCTTCGGTATATCTGAGAATTCCCTTCAGAGGACCCTCAGCAGCCTTCTTCATCGCAGCATTTACCTCTGCCACCGTGGTCTCTTTTGCGAGCTCGACAGTTAAGTCGGTTATTGATCCAGTTGGTACGGGTACTCGCAGTGCATACCCATCGAGCTTACCTTTGAGCTCAGGTAAAACTAATCCAATCGCCTTGGCGGCACCAGTAGATGTTGGGATGATATTTGTAGCTGCTGCACGGGCGCGGCGGAGATCCTTATGTGGAAAATCAAGGATTACTTGATCATTCGTGTAGGCATGTACAGTCGTCATAAAGCCACGGACAATTCCAAAATTCTCGTGTAGCACCTTTGCCATTGGCGCTAGGCAGTTTGTGGTGCATGACGCGTTTGAAATGATGTTGTGCTTTGCCGGATCGTAAGTCGAGTCATTGACCCCAAGTACCAAAGTAACATCTTCATCAGTAGCTGGAGCTGAGATAACCACTTTCTTGGCGCCACCAACCAGGTGCTTGCCCGCATCAGATGCTTTTGTGAAGCGACCTGTCGACTCGATCACGATCTCTGCGCCCACCGAGCTCCATGGCAACGCTGCTGGATCTTTTTCTGCAAAAACTCTTATCTTCTTGCCGGCAATTGTTAAGGAATTATCATCAAAGGTAACCTCTTGATTGATCCTTCCTAGAATCGAATCGTATTTGATTAGGTGCGCCAAAGTGTCAATGCTGGTTAAGTCATTTACCGCAACAATTTCAATCGGAGCGTTAGATGCAAGCGCTGCCCGAAGAAAATTTCGCCCGATTCGGCCAAAACCATTGATACCAACTTTTACCATGATTACACCCTTTACAAATCTTAAAGATTATGCGCCACGACTCTGTGGACCCGGATGAAGTCTATCAGTGAGATTAGGAATAAATTAATAATCAGTTGAGCAGGTCAGGCGAAAGTCCCGCTTCGGTATCTGGAATTCCCAATTCAGAAGCCCGTTTATCGGCCATGGCCAATAACCTTCTAATCCGACCTGCGATTGCATCTTTGGTCATTGGTGGAGAGGCAAGTGAGCCGAGTTCTTCCAAGCTAGCCTGGCCATGATTAATTCGAAGTTCGCCGGCTTCACGCAAATGTTTTGGAATCTCATCTCCAAGAATTTCGAGTGCACGCTGTACTCGTGCAGAGGCTGCTACCGCGGCTCGAGCCGATCTACGTAAATTGGCATCATCAAAATTTGCGAGACGATTTGCAGTAGCTCTTACTTCTCGACGCATCCTTCGCTCTTCCCAAGCTAAGACGCTTTCGTGTGCGCCAAGTCGCGTTAAGAGAACACCTATGGCATCGCCATCGCGGATAACAACACGATCAACTCCGCGAACTTCACGCGCTTTTGCTGTTATACCTAGTCGACGCGCTGCGCCAACAAGTGCGAGCGCGGCTTCTGGGCCAGGACAGGTAATCTCGAGGGCCGATGATCTTCCAGGTTCGGTCAACGAACCATGCGCAAGAAATGCTCCACGCCACGCAGCTTCTGCATCACAAACTCCAGCGGAAACAACTTGAGGTGGCAATCCTCTTACCGGACGTCCATTGGAATCGACGAGACCAGTTTGGCGGGCAAGTGCATCCCCATCCTTTAAAACTCTAACCAAATAACGGCTTCCTTTGCGCAATCCACCTGCGCTGATTACAGCTAGATCTGATTCATGTCCATAGATGTCAGCAATATCTTTGCGAACCCTGCGCGCCACTTGCGCTGTATCAAGCTCAATCTCGACCATTATTTTGCCTGAAGTTATATGGAGGCCTCCGGCAAAACGGAGAATTGAGGATACTTCGGCCTTTCGACAACAAGGCTTGGAGATAGAGAGACGACTCAATTCGTCTTTGACTGATGAGGTCATCGCCATGAGCGTTATCTAAGCATCTCCCCCGCAAAAATGTTGCGGAAAGCAGAAATTAATTTTCTTGGATCATGATGGTTACTGCCTGGAGCCGTTGCGAGATCAGCCACAACAAGCTCACCACCCATCTCTTTGACAATTCCGCTCAAGGCGCTTCGCTGTTCGGTGCTTGCCACTATTGATTGATCAGCAAGAGCAAAATCTAAATTGAGGGTGGGGGCAAATTTCTGCAACAAATGTAGATGTTCCGCGGCTGAGACTCCTGCATATTCATCGCCTGATGCACTGGGGTTAGCATCCAGATTCAGAAGAAAAATCCGCTTAGCTCTACTTTGCAATATCGCAGAGCGCTGCTCGTCAAGAAGCAAGTGCGGTAACACGCTTGAAAACCATGAACCCGGACCAAAAGTTAACCAATCTGATTCCTTTATTGCTCCTAATCCCTGGGAAGTCGCTTTAGCATCGGGTGGAATTAAGGTGAGGTTTTCCAGAGATCCCTTTCCGATAGCAACTTCTTTCTGGCCCCGAATCACTTGAGTTCCTTGCCAACTCTTAAAAGTGCCTTCGATGTCTAAAGGTTCAAGCGACATTGGTAGAACTCGGCCAACTACCTTGAGTAATGCGCCAACTCGTTCTAAACCTTGAATTGGATCACCATCTCGATCCCAAAGTGCGGCCAGAAGAAGGTTACCTAGCGCGTGACCATTTAAATCGCCATCAGAGGTAAATCGATACTGCATTAAATCAGCCCAGTTTCGACCCCACTCATCATCTCCACAGAGTGCGGCAAGCGCCATTCGTAAATCACCTGGAGGTAATGCATTAAATTCTTTACGTAGTCGACCACTTGAACCACCATTATCTGCAACAGTCACTATCGCTGTTAATTCAGGAGTGATTTGGCGCAGCGCTCTTAGCGTGGCAGCAAGACCGTGTCCACCCCCGAATGAAACAACTTTCAACGCTCTCTCCCGAGATCTCTATGTATCGCATGCGCAGATACCTCTGCATCTTTTGATATCTCAAGACCATTTAATCGTTTTGCTAACTCTTCTGCGACCGCGACGCTGCGATGCTTTCCACCAGTACAGCCAATCGCAAGGGTCAAAAACTTTTTCCCTTCATGAAGGTATCCCCGCGCAATACTTTCAAAGAGCGCCACGTATCGCTCAAGAAACTCTGGTACAGAATTTGCATTAAGGACTGCTTCGCTAACTTCTTTATCTAAACCAGTTTTCGGACGTAGCTCAGGTTGCCAGTGAGGATTAGGGATGAAGCGACAATCCATAACAAGATCGGCATCGGCTGGGATGCCAAACTTATAACCGAAGGAGAGAATATTCACCTTTAAGGCCGCTAATGAACCACTTTGAAAAAGCTCCTTAATCTTCCGCTCCAGTTGGTGAATATTTAGTTGAGAAGTTTCAACAACCAAATCAGCGCCAGCGCGCAGTTCCCGGAGCTTTTCACGTTCGCGCTCAATACCATCTACTATCCGATCATTTCCTTGGAGCGGATGAGGTCGCCGTGAAGATTCAAAACGTGTTATCAAAACTTCATCCGATGCATCGACAAAGATTATTTTTCGAGATACCCCTCGCTCCACTAATTCCGCTAGGGAGCGATTTAGATCATCGAAAAACTGTCTACCTCTAACATCAATAACCACGGCTATTGAGTCAGAGGTCCGTTCGGTCATATCCAAAACCGGAGCCAATAAAGATGGCGGAAGGTTGTCGATTACATACCAGCCTGAGTCTTCCATTGAGTGGGCCACGGTGGAGCGCCCCGCTCCACTCATGCCGGTAATGACAACTAGTTCGCGCGCCATGGCTTCATCATGCTATCCATGTCAAGGACGTTCCAATATCTCACCAGTTTGAGCATCAACTTGAAATGGACCCTCTAGTTCACGAAGCTTTTCAACAATAAGCGAAGCGGTTTTTTCACCAATGCCCGGCACCGCCGCTATGTCAGAGAGACTTGCTTTTCTTAGTGCCGCGATTGATCCAAAGAATTCAAGAAGGGAGTTTCTTCGACTCTCACCTAGGCCAGATATCTCATCCAAAAGGGAGTCAAGCATTAGGCGCGACCTCTTTGAGCGGTGGAAAGTAACGGCGAAACGATGCGCTTCATCTCGAATACGTTGTACCAAATAGAGAGCTTCGCTATTCCGCGGCAGAATCACAGGATAAGCGCGATCCGGAAACCAGATCTCTTCAAGTCGCTTTGCTAAACCTACAAGTGCAACATCGGTTATCCCGAGTTCGGAAAGTGCTCGTGCCGCAGCATTAACCTGTCCCCTGCCACCATCGACTATCACTAACTGCGGCGGATAAGCGAAGCGTGGTTTCCTGCCACCTTGAAGTGCAATTTCCTCGATATCTAATTCTTGCTCCTCTAGATATCTTTTGAATCTCCTTGTGATCACATGATGCATGGCTCTTGTGTCATCAAACTTTTCTTTATCATCAATTCCAAATCTTCGATAATCACTCTTCTTCGGTTGGCCATCTTCAAATACCACCATGGATGCGACTACAGAAGTGCCTTGAATGTTTGAAATATCAAAACACTCTATCCGCAGCGGAAGCTCGTCCAGTTCTAGAGCGCTAGCGAGCTCTTCTAAGGTCTTACCTGATACTCCGGCATCGTTAGCTCTCTTACTAAGGAATTGAATCAGCGCTTGTTGAGCGTTTCGCTTTACAGTATTAAGAATCTCAAATTTCTCACCACGTTGTGGTGAATATATTGAAGTCTTGCTTTTAGCTCGAGCCGAGAGCACCTCTTCGAGCGAAGTCCATTGAGGCATTTGTACATTTACATAAATCTCTCTGGGTAATTCGAATTCACGGTAGATGACATCTAGGGTTGCCTCAACTAGCAAAGCTTCCTCGGGTAGTTTGGCTCTATCCATAATCCATGAACGTGACCCAACTATTCGACCTTTCCGAACTCTAAACATCGAAGCTGCTGAGTGGGTGATGTCATCGTGAATTGCGATAAAGTCTGCAGAAATCGAATCCGATATGGCTGCATCACTTGATTCAGTAGCTAGCTCTAGCGCCCTTAGTCGATCCCTGATTTTTGCCGCTCGCTCAAATTGTTCGGCTTGCGCAGCGCGCTCCATCTCCTCCTTTAATAGAGTCTCTAGATCGTATGATCCGTTTTCCATGAAATCGCTTAACTTTTCGATTAGTTTGCGATGCTCGGATGGCGAAATTTTCCCAACGCAAGGGGCTGCACATTTGCCAATATCCCCCAGTAAACATTGGCGCTTGCTTTTGACTGCTTGATCAAAATTGCTCTTGGAGCATGATCGAATTGGGTACAGCTCAAGGATCAGATCGAAGGTCGTTCGAAGCGCCCAAGCGTGTGCAAAAGGACCAAAATACTTAAGTCCTTTCTGCTTGGCTCTCCGGGTGATAAAAATCCGGGGGAACTCCTCGTTGGTGGAAATTGCCAGAAAAGGATAGGACTTGTCATCCCGGAATTGCACATTAAATTCAGGGTTCTCTTCTTTTATCCAGGTGAACTCAAGTTGAAGCGCCTCTACCTCAGAATCAACTACTGTCCAATCAACTCGACTCGCAGCATGAACCATGCGATTAGTTTTCTCAGGCAGATTCTTTTGGAAATAGGAATTCAAGCGATTCTTAAGCGAACGCGCCTTGCCCACATAGATAACGCGATCATCAGCGCTAAAGAATCTATAGACGCCAGGTTCATCCGGCACCCCAGATGGCCGATAACTATTTGGGTCAACCATTGTTGAGAACATCAGCTAAGAACTTACCGGTGTAGCTGGTTTTGTTCTTTGCTACCGCTTCCGGGGTTCCCGAAGTAACAACAGTTCCGCCCCCAGAACCCCCCTCGGGGCCGAGGTCAATTACCCAATCAGCACACTTAATAACATCAAGATTATGTTCAATTACGATAACCGTGTTTCCGGTTTCCACTAAGCGCTGCAAGACTCCTAATAATTTTCGTACATCTTCAAAATGAAGACCGGTAGTCGGCTCATCGAGAACATAGATTGTCCTTCCAGTAGAACGACGTTGAAGTTCAGTAGCCAACTTAACTCGCTGTGCCTCACCACCAGAAAGCGTTGGGGCTGATTGCCCTAGCCGCACATATCCCAAACCGACATCACATAGAGTTTTCAAGTATCTATGAATAGCGGGGATGGATTCAAAGAATTCGCTCGCCTTTTCAATTGGCATATCAAGGACTTCAGCAATTGTCTTTCCCTTGTAATGAACTTCAAGAGTCTCTCGGTTGTAGCGCGCACCATGGCAAACTTCACAAGGAACATATACATCTGGTAGGAAATTCATTTCAATTGTGATTGTGCCATCGCCGGCACAGTTCTCGCATCTTCCACCTTTAACATTAAAGGAGAATCTCCCCTGTTGATAGCCGCGCACTTTCGCTTCACTTGTCTCGGCAAAGAGAGCACGTATCTTGTCAAAGACTCCGGTATACGTTGCTGGATTGGATCGTGGCGTGCGTCCAATTGGCGATTGATCCACATGCACAACTTTGTCGAGATGGTCTATGCCAGAAATCGTTCTGTGACGACCCGGAACTATCCGGGCGCCATTGAGTTTGTTTGCTAAAACCGAATAAAGAATGTCATTTACTAAGGTCGATTTACCTGAACCACTTACCCCAGTAACAGCTACAAATAATCCCAGCGGGAAAGTTACATCGATAGACCTTAAGTTGTTTTCCTTCGCCTCTTTAATCACCAAAGCTCGCTTGTTATCAACTTTTCGCCTTGTTTTAGGAACCGCGATCACACTTCTGCCTGAAATATAGGCGCCTGTAATCGATTTCTTCGACTCCATCAGCGAATTGAGGTCACCAGATACAACAATCTCACCACCGTGCTCACCGGCACCTGGGCCAATATCAACTATCCAGTCCGCGGTGCGAATTGTTTCTTCATCGTGCTCTACAACTATGAGAGTGTTACCCAGGTCGCGTAGATGCGTGAGGGTTTCGATCAATCTGCGGTTATCTCTTTGATGTAGACCGATACTCGGCTCATCAAGCACATACAAGACGCCAACCAGTCCAGAACCAATCTGAGTCGCCAGACGGATTCGCTGGGCTTCGCCACCCGATAGCGAAGCTGCAGCTCGAGCTAAAGTTAAGTATTCAAGTCCTACGTCGAGCAAGAAACCTAGTCGCGCATTAACTTCTTTCATGACTCGCTCGGCAATCTTTGCTTCGCGAGCTCCTAACTTAATCTCCTTAAGAAAACGTGCGCATTCATCAATTGAAAGTTCACAGATTTCAGCGATATTTTTTCCGCCCACCGTTACTGCTAGAACTTCAGGTTTTAATCGCGAACCTTCACATACGGCACATGGGGTCTCGCGCATATAAGCTTCATATTTCTCGCGGCTGTAATCACTCTCAGTCTCACCATGTCTGCGTTCGATAAATGGGATAACACCTTCAAAGCCAGTCGAATAGCTGCGCACCCGTCCGTATCGGTTCTTATATTTGACGTGCACTTCATATTCATAGCCATTCAAAATAGCTTTCCGAGCCTTTTCAGATAGTTTTCGCCAAGGCGCATCCATCGAAAACTTAACGTCTTTGGCCAAAGCCTCCAGTAAATTGTTGAAATATTCTGAAGTTTGACCGCCAGACCATGGGGCAATAGCGCCCTCATTGATTGAAATTGAATCATCCGGAATTACAAGTTCTTCATCGACAACTAACTTTGATCCAATTCCGGTGCACTCTGGGCAAGCGCCGAAAGGTGAGTTGAAGGAGAATGACCGAGGTTCCATCTCTTGAAAAGATAGACCGCAGTCGTGGCAGGCCAAGAGCTCGCTGTAAGTTCGCTCGCGCTCCTCTTTCGCCTTGGCATCGACAAATTCAAGTGTTACTAAACCATTTGCTAAGCGCAGCGCGGTTTCAATCGAGTCCGTGATTCGCTGTTTCGATTCTGATTTCGCAGTAAGGCGATCGATTACCACTTCTATAGTGTGCTTCTCTTGCTTTTTTAACTTGGGCGCCTCACTTAATTGGACCGTTGTCCCATCTACTCGAGCACGTGAGTATCCTTGGGCCAAAAGATCTTTAAACAAATCTACAAATTCACCCTTACGCGAGCGGATCATGGGCGCAAGTACTTGAAAACGCGTTTCATTCGGCAAGCTAAGAATCTGATCAACGATATTTTGGGGCGTCTGCTTAGCAATCGGCTTTCGACACTTAGGACAGTGCGGCTTTCCTGCCCGCGCAAAAAGAAGCCTCAGATAATCATAAACTTCGGTAATAGTCCCAACTGTTGAACGAGGATTGCGGTTAGTGGATTTTTGATCGATTGATACAGCTGGTGATAAGCCTTCAATGAAGTCTACATCTGGCTTATCCATCTGACCAAGAAATTGCCGGGCGTAAGCGGAAAGTGATTCAACATATCGACGTTGACCTTCTGCAAAAATCGTATCGAAAGCAAGTGAAGACTTTCCTGAGCCGGAGAGGCCGGTAAAGACGATTAGTGAATTGCGCGGCAAATCAAGTGAGACATTCTTTAGGTTGTGCTCACGAGCACCTCTTACGACCAATCGCTCGGCACTCATTTAATTCCACCCTCATCCATACTTCGTAGTTCTCGCTTCAATTCCTTAATTTCATCCCTGAGCCGTGCCGCCAATTCGAACTGAAGTTCGGCCGCCGCATTTCGCATCTGCTCAGTTAGCGATTCGATTAGTCCAAGCAACTCGGCTCTAGGTAAGGCTACGAGTGACTTGGCATGAACGCCAACTGGAGTCTCACTGACTCCACGTCTCTTGCCTCCAGCAATCAACTTCTGGGTATCGTAGCTCTCGCTCTCAATCAAATCAGTTATATCAGCTATCTTCTTGCGCAACGGTTGCGGATCGATTCCCATCGCCTCGTTATAGGCAATCTGTTTGGCTCTCCTACGATTAGTCTCATCAATTGCTTTCCTCATGGAGTCAGTAAGGTTATCTGCGTACATATGAACTTCTCCCGATACATTTCGGGCCGCTCGACCGATAGTCTGAATAAGTGATCGGGTAGACCTCAAAAATCCTTCTTTGTCAGCATCTAGAATCGAAACAAGCGATACTTCAGGGAGATCAAGACCTTCACGTAAGAGATTGATGCCAACAAGCACATCGTATTCGCCAAGTCTTAATTCACGTAGCAGCTCTACCCGCCGCAAGGTGTCAACCTCTGAATGCAGATAACGAACCCTAATTCCTGCATTTGAGAAATAGTCGGTTAGATCTTCTGCCATCTTCTTCGTCAGGGTTGTGACTAGAACTCGCTCATTTCGCTCAGCGCGCTTGTTAATCTCATCGCGGAGATCATCAATCTGATTCTTTGTAGGTTTCACAATGATTTTTGGATCAATTAGCCCGGTTGGTCGAATGACTTGTTCCACATAGACACCACCCGACTTATCAAGCTCATAAGGTCCTGGCGTTGCCGAGAGATAGACCTTCTGGGGTGTTCGCTCAAGAAATTCATTGAAGGTAAGTGGTCGGTTATCCATGGCGCTAGGTAGCCTGAATCCGTGCTCTACCAGAGTTCTCTTTCGTGAAGCATCACCTTCAAACATCGCTCCAATCTGTGGAACTGTTATGTGAGACTCGTCGATAACACATAAAAAGTCCTCTGGGAAATAATCAAGTAGACAGTTAGGTGCCGAGCCTGGGGCACGTCCATCAATATGTCTCGAGTAGTTTTCGATTCCGGAACAAAAGCCAAGTTGCTGAATCATCTCTAAATCAAATTGCGTGCGCATTCTTAGCCGCTGTGCCTCTAGTAGCTTGTTCTGACGCTCCAGCTCCTGAAGGCGAGTACTCAATTCTGATTCGATATCTGCCATAGCCCGCTTCATGGTGGTCGGGCTGGCCGAGTAATGCGTTGCCGGAAAGATAAATACCTCTTTGACATCGCTGACAATCTCGCCAGTCAAAGGATTCAAAGTAGTCAATCTCTCAATCTCATCACCGAACATCTCAATTCGGATAGCAAGCTCTTCATAAACGGGAATGATTTCAATGGTGTCGCCGCGTACCCTAAACGTTCCGCGCTCGAAGGCTATGTCATTACGCTTGTATTGGATATCAACGAATTTCCTTAGGAGCGAATTTCGCTCAATTGAATCACCGACGCTAATTCTGACCATTCGATCGATGTATTCCTGAGGCGTTCCCAAACCATAAATACATGAAACAGTTGCGACTACTATGACGTCTCGGCGGGTAAGCAACGAGTAAGTTGCCGAATATCTAAGCCTCTCTACCTCTGAATTTATCGAGGCATCCTTTTCAATGAATGTATCGGTTTGGGGCACATACGCCTCGGGTTGGTAATAGTCGTAGTAGGAGACGAAATACTCGACCGCGTTATTTGGAAAAAGCTCCCGGAATTCATTTGCAAGTTGGGCGGCCAAGGTCTTATTTGGGGCCAAAACCAAAGTTGGGCGTTGAACTTGTTCGATTAACCAAGCCACGGTCGCTGACTTTCCAGTTCCGGTAGCGCCAAGTAAGACGATGTCAGGCTCGCCACGATTCACGCGCTCGGTTAGATCCGCGATTGCATTGGGCTGGTCTCCTGCAGGTTTAAACTCACTGATTACTTCAAATGCGCGATCTGCTCGCGGAGTGCTCGTAATTGCCCGAGTCATTTACTAATTCGCGGCATTATTTCCCGCTCCCACAACTCTCGAATCGCCTTCTCGAGCTCTTCAACCGTTCCATTATTCTCAATCACCAAGTTGGATATAGATGCGCGATCCTCATCAGTAGCTTGAGCTCCTATTCGTTGGTCGATTTCATAGCTCTTTAAGCCTCGCTCAATCAATCGCTCCCGACGTACTTCTAAAGATGATGAGATAGATATAACTAAATCAAAACGTCCTGCCCCTTTGGTCTCGAAGAGAAGTGGTATCTGATTGATCACCACGCCATCACTAGGAACTCGGGAGGCAATCTTGGCAGCCAGCTCTCTCACCTTTGGATGGATTATTGCTTCAAGCTTTCGCCTGGCTGATTCATCTTTAAATACAATCTGCGCCAATTTAGCTCGATCAATATCGCCGCCAGTTAATATCTCATCGCCGAATTGCGCGACTACTTCATCAAAACCATCTGTTCCGCGTTCCATAACCTCACGAGCCAGTTGATCAGAGTCGATTATGACTGCTCCAAGTTCCTGAAAGATTTCTCCAGCCAGCGATTTGCCTGAGCCAATTCCGCCAGTCAGTGCAATCGAGAGCATCTGATTTTCTCCAAAACTAGTAAGCGCTCAATAAAAAAGAAAAACAGGGCCAGATTATTTCCGGCCCTGTTTTCATAGACAACTACTCTGCCGACGTAGCCTGATCAGCTGGCTGGTCGGCTGCAGCAGCAGCGTCAGCAGCTTGTGCTTCAGCTTTCTGCTTCTTATGCGCCAAGAAGCGAGCTTGAGCTTCGGCGTATTGACGCTCCCACTCTTCACGTTGGGCTTCGTATCCCGGCTTCCACTCTTGAGTCTGTGGATCAAATCCTTCTGGATAGATGAAATTTCCATTTTCGTCATAGCGAGCAGGCATGCCATATTGAGTTGGATCAAAAGCCTCGACTGGAACATCGTGACCCTCATTAGCCTGCTTCAATGAGAGTGAGATACGGCGACGCTCAAGATCTATATCAATGATCTTTACAAAGAGCTGGTCTCCGACTTGAACAACCTGCTCTGGAATTTCAACATGACGCTCAGCTAGCTCGGAGATGTGAACCAATCCTTCAATGCCATCAAAGACGCGGATAAATGCGCCAAATGGAACTAGTTTGGTTACTTCACCTGGCACAACCTGATTAATGGTGTGAGTACGAGCAAATGCTTGCCATGGATCTTCCTGGGTTGCCTTGAGAGAAAGCGAAACTCGCTCTCTTTCAAAATCAACCTCGAGAACCTCAACGGTTACTTCGTCGCCGACTTCTACAACTTCACCTGGATGGTCTATGTGCTTCCAAGATAGTTCAGAGACGTGCACTAGGCCATCTACGCCACCTAGATCTACGAAAGCTCCGAAGTTAACGATCGAAGAAACAACTCCATTGCGGACTTGTCCTTTCTGGAGTTGATTTAAAAATGTTGTTCTTGATTCCGACTGAGTTTGCTCGAGATATGCACGACGAGACAAAACAACGTTATTCCGGTTCTTATCTAGTTCAATGATTCGTGCTTCAACTTGCTTGCCGATATATGGTGAGAGATCACGAACCCGGCGCATCTCAACGAGAGACGCTGGAAGGAAGCCACGGAGACCGATATCAACAATCAATCCGCCCTTTACAACCTCGATTACCGTTCCGGTCACAACTTCATCACGTTCTTTCTTGCCCTCTATTTCACCCCACGCCTTCTCATACTGAGCGCGTTTCTTGGAGAGAATGAGGCGACCCTCTTTATCTTCTTTCTGTAGGACGAGAGCTTCGATCCGCTCTCCCACCTTTACTAATTCACTTGGATCTAAATCATTTCGGATTGAGAGCTCACGCGAAGGTATTACGCCTTCAGTTTTATATCCGATATCTAGAAGTACTTCATCGCGATCTACTTGGACTACGACGCCTGATACGAGATCGCCATCATTAAAGTTTTTGATTGTGCCTTCGATTGCGGCAAGGAATTCGGCTGCTGAACCGACATCATTTACTGAGATTTGAGTTGACAAGTTGCTCCGTGGGGAAAGGAAACTAGAAGGGCACGCTTAAAGTCTGACTCCAATTTGTATTGGGCATTTCCTACTAGGTCCGAGGCGATGCAAGAGCCCTAAGCGAGGAGCTGAAGGCTACTTTCTCGCCGCCTTGTGGGTCAATTTGAGCCCTAATGGGCAGCAAGGTCCCAACTCTTTCCAAAACCAACATTTACATCCAATGGCGCCTTCAACGGATAGGCCCTTCCCATCTCCTGACGCACAATTTCTTCCAATATCTGATGCTCACCCGGAGCCACTTCAAAAATCAACTCGTCATGAACCTGGAGCAATAGACGAGATTCCAAGTGTTGCTGCTCCAAAGCCTTTGCCACATTCAACATTGCCACCTTGATGATGTCCGCTGCTGAGCCTTGAATTGGAGCATTTAGCGCAGCTCGCTCGGCTACTTCCCGCCTTTGACGATTTTCATGATTGAGATCGGGAAGATAGCGACGTCTACCTAGAATTGTCTCTGTGTATCCACGCTCCCGAGCGATTTTCACAACCTCTTTCAAATAATCCTGTATTCCTCCAAATCGCTCAAAATAACGTCCCATCAAGGCGCTTGCTTCACCTGGATCAATATCTAATTGCTGCGCCAAACCAAAGGATGAAAGGCCATAGGCGAGCCCATAGGACATCGCCTTAATCTGGCGACGCATCTCAGGATCTACATTTTTTGCCGGCACTGAAAAGACTTGCGCTGCAACCGTTGTATGTAAATCCTCACCTTCATGGAAGGCTTTTAATAATCCGGCATCCTGCGAGAGATGCGCCATGATTCTCATTTCTATTTGACTGTAATCTGCTGTCAGTAAATCAACGTAAGGTTCTTTTGCAACAAAAGCATTTCGGATTCGTCTACCTTCATCAGTTCTTATGGGAATATTCTGGAGATTTGGGTCGGTGGACGAAAGTCGCCCTGTGGCCGCAACGGTTTGTTGGAAAGTCGTGTGAATCCTGCCATCTTCACCAATCGATGAGAGCAGGCCTTCGATAGTTGTCTTTAGTTTTCCTACTTCACGAATCCGAAGTAAGTTTTGTAGAACAGGGTGGCCAGTTTTTGCGAACAGCCACTCTAGTGATTCTGCATCGGTACTGAAACCAGTTTTGATTCTCTTTGTTTTTGGAAGTTTTAGTTGATCGAACAGGACAGTTTGTAGTTGCTTAGGGGATGCTGGATTGAATTCTTGGCCTGCTGCTTCAAATGCTGCCTTAGAGGCGATTGATTCTGCGGTCGAGAAGAAATTGTGAAGCTCATCTAGTTCATCGCGATCAACTCCGATTCCAACTCTTTCCATTTGCGCCAAAAGATGAAGAGTAGGCATCTCGAGATCCACAAATAGCTTTTCAAGTTCACGCTTTACTAGCTCCTCCTTTAGAGCGCCTTCCAGGTCAAACAAGTAGGCAACAATCTCTGGATTTACTGAACCTCCAAATAGATCTTTATTTGCGGGCGGAAAACTAATTCCGATGTATCGGTTCAAGAGCTCTTCAATCTCAAGATCTCTGGTACCTGGGTTTATTAGGTAGGCGGCGAGTTCAGTGTCGAAAACAGTCGTTTTGATAAGTGAGGAGCGAATTAGTGGCTTAGCTCTATGGGTAATAGCACCACTTGGAATTTCTAAATTCTCCTTTACATACTCACTCTTGATTACGGTCAATGGATCTAGCGCAACAAGAATTTCATCCGTTGTCGCGTAAAGCGATATCGGCCCCTTGGCCGATTGAACGCGACTCTTAAGGGTGGCGATATCCACCTGCTCAACTTTTATCTTGCGAATCGAGCTTGTTGAAGTCTCCTTTGTTGTTCCTGAAAGTGAGCGCGCCCGGTCACGCAGTGCTTTAATCTCAAGTTTCTCAAAGAGAGCTACCGAGCTATCTATGTTGATACCACTCCACTCAAGATTAGGAATATCGAATTGAATCGGAACATCACTTCTCAATTGAGTAAGTTCACGATTACGTATGACATTATTTATCGATTCGCGCAAAGATTCGCCGGCTTTGCCAGAAATTTCATCTACTCGCTCAATCAACTTTTTGAGCGAGCCATATTCTTTGATCCATTTCGCTGCAGTCTTCTCCCCCACACCGGGAATCGAAGGCAAGTTATCGCTGGGGTCACCACGTAAGGCTGCGAAATCGGGGTATTGCTTCGGGTTCAATCCATATTTCTCTTCAACTGCCTCGGGGGTCATACGCGCTAATTCAGTAACTCCCTTCTTTGGATAGAGGACCGTGACATTCTCTGTTACTAATTGGAAGGCATCCCTATCTCCTGTACAGATCAAGAATTCACTCTGCCCATCATCTTTGGCAACAATCGTGGCCAGAATGTCATCGGCCTCAAAGCCCTCACATTCATAACTCTTAATTTGAAAAGCCTCCAAGAGCTCAGTGATGTAGCTGATTTGAGACCGGAACTCATCCGGGGTTTTGGCGCGATTGGCTTTATAGTCTGGAAAAGCCTCAGTTCGGAAAGTCTTACGCGATACATCAAAGGCCGCCGCTATATGAGTTGGTTTTTCATCACGAATAAGGTTTAAGAGCATGGAAGCAAATCCATATACGGCATTAGTATGTTGACCCGAAGTAGTCGAGAAGTTCTCTAGCGGAAGAGCAAAGAATGCTCGATAGGCAAGAGAGTGGCCGTCAATTAGAAGGATTCGCCGCTTCATCAACGACAATCCTAGGCATAGCCACCTAGAATTCTCGCCATGACCGATTTCATGGATGTTCTCCGCGAGCGCGGCAGAGGAGCGCTCGATAAGAAGATGGGAATTGAGATTGTCGAAGCCTCACCGGAGCGTCTCGTAGGAACTATGCCGGTTGAGGGAAATACCCAACCAATGGGTCTATTGCATGGCGGTGCAAATGTAGTTCTTGCAGAAAGTCTCGGCTCGGTCGGAACCCAACTTCATGCCGGTCCAAATCGAAGAATTGTCGGAGTAGATATCAATGCAACGCACCATAAATCTGCTATCTCTGGAACAGTCACGGGAATCGCTACTGCAATAACTCTAGGTAAAACACTCTGTTCTTATAATGTTGAGATTACAAATGAGAAGGGTGAGCGAACTTGCACAGCTCGAATAACTTGCTTGATCTTGGCGGAGCGGAACTAACTAATCGAGTTCGTGCGCGCCAGTTCCTAGATAAGCAGATTTAACATGTGGATCATTCAAGAGATCCTTACCCGGAGCTTCTTTGGTGATTGAGCCAGTCTCTAGAACATAAGCTCGATCGGATCGCGAGAGCGCTTGCTGTGCATTCTGTTCTACTAAAAGAATTGTTACTCCGAGTTTGTTAATTTGTGTGATGATCCTAAAGATATTCGCAATCATCTGGGGGGCCAGTCCCATGGACGGCTCATCGAGGAGAAGTACTTTTGGCTTTGCCATAAGGGCGCGCCCAATTGCGAGCATTTGCTGCTCACCCCCCGAAAGGGTTCCTCCGGTCTGAGACATTCGCTCCTTCAGTCGAGGAAATAATTCATAAACTCGCGCCAAGTCATCTTGCATCTCGCTCTTCGAGGATTTCATGTGATACGTGCCGAGCTCAAGGTTCTCCAAGACAGTCAAGCCTGGGAATATTCCTCTTCCCTCAGGGGCTTGAGAGATTCCTAAATGAACGCGGTTATGAGCCTTGACTCCCAAAATACTTTTGCCGTCGTACTCAATCGAACCGGACGTAGGATTCAAAAGACCGGAGATGGTCTTAAGTAAAGTCGTTTTTCCCGCTCCATTGGCGCCGATTAAGGAGACAATCTCACCCTGATTTACAGTTAGTGAAATCCCTTTCAGCGCTTCGATTTTTCCATACGCCACCTTTAAATCTTTAATTTCAAGACGCATCTTCAGGAACTCCTAAATAAGCTTCGATTACACGAGCGTCATCCTGCACTTTTTCGGGAACATCATCGGCAATCTTCTGGCCAAAATCTAGAACTACAACTCGATCAGAGACCTTCATCACCAGCGACATATCATGTTCAATCAAAAGCACCGTATAGCCGGCATCGCGAATCTTTCGGATGACGCGAGCTAACTCGACCTTTTCAGCAGGATTAAAGCCAGCAGCTGGCTCATCCAACAGGATTAATTTTGGTTCTGTTCCAAGTGCGCGCGCTATCTCAAGTCGACGCTGAACACCATAGGGCAGGTTCCTCGCCAAACGGTCCGCGTATTCACCGATTCCGATAAAGTCAAGAAGTTCTTGAGCTCTCGCCTTGTCTCGCCGTTCCTCTTTTCTAGAGACAGGAGATCCAAATAGTCCACCCACTAAACCTGAACGCTTATGGGTATCTGTGGCTGTCAAAACATTTTCTAGGGCAGTCATATCGCCCCAGAGCCTGATGTTTTGAAACGTTCTTGCTATGCCGCCACGAGTAATTTTGTAGCGCTTTATCCCCTTTAACGATTTGCCTTGAAATTCAATATCACCCGAAGTAATTTGATAAACGCCAGTAATCACATTAAAAATTGTCGTCTTTCCAGCGCCGTTAGGACCTATTAGACCAAGGATCTCGCCTTGGTTCACATCAAATGTGACATCGTTTAGCGCCGTAACTCCACCAAATCGCATTGTGACATTCCGTAAGGAAAGAATGGAGCTACTCATTTCTTTCCTTCCTGGTTCTCAAATTTTGCTGGAAGAGCCTTTTCGCGCTTCTTTCTTGGTAGAAGTCCATCCGGCCTTAAGTTCATCATGATTACCAGAACCAATCCAAAGACCAACAGACGAGCATCAGAAAGGAATCGGATTCGATCAGGAAGGTAACCCAGAATAACAGCGCCTAGAATCACGCCCCAGATATTTCCCATGCCACCAAATACAACGCAGGCCAGAATAAGAATTGATATTTGAAGCGTAAAGTTATCGGGGGCGATAAACAATGTCTTTGAAGCGTAAAAAACGCCTGCTGCTCCACCAACGGATGCGCCGAGGACGAAAGCCCAAACTTTGTATTTGAAAGTTGGAACCCCCATTAACTCAGCCGCGTCTTCATCCTGACGGATTGACTCCCAGGCACGCCCTGCCCTGCGAACAGATAAGCGACGGACCATCCAAATTGCAAAGAGAATAAGAATTAAAAGGGTCCAGTAATAAATTCGATGGCTATCGAATGTGAATTCTATTCCAAAAACTGGCGGTGGAGTTGGGATTCCTAAAATTCCTTCGGATCGGCCCAAAGTTCCCAAATTAAGTGCAACGATGCGAACAATTTCGCCAAAGCCTAATGTGATAATCGCTAAGTAATCTCCTCGGAGCTTCAAAGCTGGTACGCCAAGAATAATTCCGGAGAACATGGCCATCGCTATGCCAATTGGAAGAATTTCCCAAGTATTTAAGCTCGTGCGTGTTCCTAGAAGTCCCATGGTGTAAGCACCGATGGCAAAGAAGGCCACATAGCCAAGATCTAAAAGACCGCTCTTTCCGATAACAATGTTCAAGCCAATTGCCATTAGAACAAACATCGCTATGGGGTAAACAAGTACTGACTCGTAATCAGCGATTGGAGTGTTGAGGATCGTTCCGCCCATAAATGGCAGAGCGGCAGCCATCGCAATGAAGGACAACGCCATCAGAACGCGCTGGGTCCGGTTTGCCTTCTCCCAAATTTCAGCGCCTTTATCTCTAATGTTGATCATCATGCCCTCGTCTGCGTTAGCGCTTCACCAAATAGTCCATTTGGTCGGGTGTAGAGAACAA
>JBEARJ010000012.1:0-17284 GCA_041163285.1 Actinomycetota bacterium
AAATCTCATCCCATTAGTTTCAAAAGTTGATTCATCAACCCTTGAATCTGTACTACCTAAACTTTTCCGCGACTTTGTGGCTGCCGACGACCTAAACCACGCCGAGCAGATTCTAACTGCGCATCCTGATTTGATTGCAGTTACGCGAGAAGGCGACGTGATTGGAAGAGGGCGAGCACGAGGTGGCTCAACTCGGAGTAGTTCCCTAATTGAAATCAGTGCTCTGATTGAGAAGAGTGAAATAGATTTAACAAAGACAAGTCATGAATGTGATCGATTAAGTTTTGAGATTTCGTCACAAGAAAATAATCTCCGTCAGGTACAACATGAATACGAAGGTGCGCTCTCGAAATTAAATGAGTCCGATGCTCGCATGGCAGGTCTGGCTGAACAGATGGCAGCCGCAGGTCAGAGCGTCAAAAGCGGAGCGGCTGAGATCGAGCGATTAGAGCAGTCAATAAGTGAAGTGTTGGGAGCCTTAAAGAGAGATGAAGCCGAGCTTGCAACAGCAACGAATGCCTTCCAATCAGGTGTCGAACCGGCCGATCCAGATACATCCGAGCTGGAAAATCTTCGTGCATCCATTTCCACAGCTCGAGCAGTTGAAGTTGAAGCGCGCTTGGGATTAAGGACCATCGAGGAGAGAGTCGCTGCAATTGCGCAACGAGCCTCCGAATTAGAGCAAGCTGCAATGTCAGAGAGAGAATCTGCGGCCCGCCAAATTTCACGAAGAGAGGCTCGTGCAAGAGGTGCAATTACGGCCCAAGCGGTTGCCGATGCCGCTTACGAGGCTCTGATTCAAATCGAGAATTCAATCACACGTGCTGGACATGAACGTTCCCGCTTAGAAACTTCTAGAACTTCTAGAGATGGCGAGATATTGACAATTAGAGCGCAGATTCGAGATCTTGCGGTTGAATTGGATCAACTTACTTCAAGTGTTCACCGAGATGAGATTGCTCGAGCCGAACAGAGATTGAGAATTGAACAACTCGAACTTAAGGCTATGGAAGAATTCGGAATTGATTCTGAGACGTTGATAATTGAGTTTGGTCCGGAGCGAGATGTTCCAACATACACTGAGAACGAAAATGGCGAGTTGATTCAAGGTGAATTTATTCCTTTTGTGCGCGAGCAACAAGAGAAACGACTTGCTACTGCAGAAAAATCCCTGGCCCTACTCGGAAAAATTAATCCGCTTGCGCTAGAAGAGTATTCCTCTCTGGAAGAGCGCCTCAAATATCTCGCCGAACAACTTGAAGATCTTAAGAAGTCTAAGAAGGACTTACTCGACATCATCAAAGAGGTTGATGAGAGAGTGCAACAAATTTTTGAAGAGGCCTATCGTGACACTGCTCGCGAGTTTGAAAAGATTTTTGCGCGCTTGTTCCCGGGGGGAGATGGACGATTGATTTTGACAAATCCGGATGACTTACTTAATTCCGGTGTAGACGTAGAAGCCCGCCCACCAGGAAAACGGGTCAAACGACTCTCACTCTTATCGGGTGGCGAAAGATCGCTGACGGCGGTTGCCTTATTGGTGGCAATTTTCAAGGCTCGCCCTAGTCCCTTCTATGTTTTAGATGAGGTTGAAGCCGCACTCGATGATGTGAATCTTGGTCGCCTTCTGACGGTACTCGAGGAGCTGCGTGCGGCTTCCCAGTTGATCATCATTACTCACCAAAAGCGAACCATGGAGATTGCCGACTCTCTGTACGGGGTAACAATGCGAGGCGATGGCGTTTCTGAAGTTATCTCACAGCGGCTCCGTGAAGTCGAAACCGAATCAGTCTAAAGAGCGAGATCAAAAGTGGGTCTTTTTGGATCATTTCTTTCCAAATTTTCGCGCAATAGGGCTACTCCCGAAGATATCCATGAATTCCGCCGAGTATTAATTGAGTCAGATTTCGGAGCCGAATTCACCGAAGAGATCATCAAATTAGTCGAAAAAGAGCGGTCGGAAGAGCTCGAAGAGAAAATTGTTGCCAGCGTTATTGGTTCGCTGACCACGGGATCCCGTGAGATCTCACTGACTCCAGGAAAAGTCACCACCATTTTAGTTGTGGGAGTCAATGGCACTGGAAAAACTACATCAGTAGCGAAGATGGCCAAGTTGTTTAAGGATCAAGGAAAGAAAGTAATGCTTGCGGCTGCCGACACCTTCCGAGCTGCCGCTGTTGAACAGTTAAGCACTTGGGGCGAACGAATTGGTGTTCCAGTAATTACCGGAAAAGCAAATGGTGATCCAGCGTCAGTAGCATTTGACGCGGCTACAAATGCAACTAGTGAGAGCGTTGATGTTTTGATTATCGATACTGCAGGTCGACTCCATACCAAGAGTAATTTGATGGAGGAACTTTCAAAAGTCCGTCGCGTTGTTGAAAAGGTGACTCCGATAGATGAGGTGCTTTTTGTTCTCGATGGAACAACAGGTCAGAACGGTATAACCCAAGCGAAGTCATTTATGGAGGCCGTCCCTTTAACTGGCCTGATTGTCACTAAATTGGATGGTTCAACCAAAGGTGGAATCGCGCTTGCCACAGAGCGGGCCCTGAAGGTCCCCGTTAAATTGATTGGCGTAGGCGAGGGCGAGGGGGATATTGCTCTATTCGATCCCACTTCTTATATATCGAATCTGTTAACACAACCGTAACGCCTGCCTCAAATACGTCACCCCAGCGAAACCTGAGGTGATCAGGTCTTGTAACAATGCTTCTCAATCCTTAGGGCCTCTGCTGGTTCAGGGTCGAACTGGCTTTCTTTAGATAGAGATGTGAATAAATGGGAATCAACACTGGTGATACCGCTTGGATGTTGGTGAGCACCGCTCTAGTACTACTTATGACGCCGGGCTTGGCGCTCTTTTACGGCGGACAAGTTCGCGCAAGAAGTGCTCTAAACATGATCATGATGTCCTTTGTTTCAATGGGCGTCGTTGCAATCATCTGGGTTATCTACGGATACTCAATGACATTTGGAAAAGATTTAGGCTCTGGATTAGTGGGTGATCCAACTGAATTTGTCGGCCTTACTGAATTATTAAGTGAGGATGCGCTCTTCGGCGGAATCCCAACAATTCTCTTTGCGGCTTTCCAAGCAATGTTTGCTGTAATAACAGTTGCTTTGATATCAGGAGCCGTTGCAGACAGAATGAAATTTGGTGCATGGGTTCTATTTGCCGGAATCTGGGTAACTCTGGTTTATTTCCCAGTTGCACACTGGGTCTTCGACTTCGATGGTGGCGAGTCAGATCCAGGAGGTTGGATTGCAAATGATCTAGCTGCGATTGACTTCGCCGGCGGTACCGCAGTTCACATTAACGCGGGCGTAGCGGCTTTGGCACTTGCTCTTGTTCTTGGTAAGCGAGTTGGCTTTGGAGCAAAACCATTTAAGCCACATAACTTGACTATGGTCATGCTTGGAGCTGCGCTACTTTGGTTCGGTTGGTTTGGATTTAACGCTGGCTCCGCAGTTGGTTCCAACTATCTAGCAAGCGTTACATTCTTCAACACAATCGTTGCAACCGGAGCCGGAATGCTTGCCTGGTTGCTAGTTGAAAAGATTCGCGATGGACACTCGACAACGCTCGGTGCAGCTTCCGGCATCGTTGCGGGCTTGGTTGCGATTACACCTGCTTGTTCATCGGTAACTCCAGTGGGCGCCATCTTGGTAGGCACAATTTCATCAGTCCTCTCAGCGTACGCAGTTGGATTGAAGTACAAGTTTGGATACGACGATTCGCTTGATGTTGTTGGCGTTCACCTCGTCTCTGGCTTAGCGGGCTCGCTTCTAGTTGGCGTATTCGCATCTAGCGCAGCTCCTGCCGGAGTAGATGGACTTCTCTACGGCGGCGGTGCAGACCAATTAATCAAACAGACAATCGCCTGTGCGGCAGTCATCGTCTACTGCTTCATCGTCACTTATCTTCTCGGCAAGATTCTTGACAAGACAATCGGAATAAGAGTCAAGCGCGATGAAGAAATCGCAGGCGTGGATCTCGTCTATCACGCTGAGTCAGCCTACGAATTAGGTGGAACCTTCAAAGGAGGTCGATGATGTTACTTATCACTGCGATCATCAAGCCCGGAGCATTCGATGAGGTAAAGGATGCACTTCGAGCTGCAGGAGTAAAGGGAATGACCGTTTCCGAGGTATCTGGAATGGGTAGACAGGGAGGACATGTAGAGGTCTATCGCGGGGCTGAATACCCGATTGATTTGATTTCTAAAGTTCGCCTAGAAATTCTCGCCGAAGATAAGGAAGCTCAAGGAATCATAAATGTGATAGTCAAGACAGCTTCCACAAATTCCATTGGCGATGGAAAAGTCTGGACCACCCCTGTACATGATGTAGTCCGCGTAAGAACGGGTGAATCAGGAGAGGCTGCAATTTAGTAGGCTCGCTTCATGTTCGAGTCGCTCTCTGAGAAATTCTCTTCTGCTTTCGCAACACTTCGAGGCAAGGGAAGAATCTCAGAGAGCGATATCGATTTAATTGCAGAAGAGATTCGATTAGCGCTCCTAGATGGCGATGTTGCCCTAACGGTCGTTGATAAGTTTGTAGCACGCGTCAAAGAGCGTTCTCTTCTAGCGCTACCTGAGATTAGAAAGAGCACTAATCAATCTCAAGAGATCTATTCGATAGTTAATTCAGAACTTGTCGAGATTCTTGGCGGTCCAGCCCGCCGAATTAGATTCGCAAAAAATCCACCAACAGTAATTATGTTGGCCGGACTTCAAGGATCTGGAAAAACTACCCTCGCGGGCAAGTTAGCGCTTTATCTAAAGGAGCAAGGAGATACCCCACTCCTAGTCGCTGCCGATCTACAACGACCTAATGCTGTTACCCAGCTGAGTCTGCTGGCCCAGTCAATCGGCGTCCCGGTACATGCGCCAGAGCCTGGAAATGGCGTAGGTGATCCAGTTTCCGTTGCAAAAAGTGGAATTGAGTTTGCTAAATCAAAGTTATTCAACATTGTAATTGTCGATACTGCCGGCCGTTTGGGTATTGATGAAGAGATGATGAAGCAAGCAAGTGAGATTAAGCGCGCTGTATCGCCAGATGAAGTCTTATATGTAGTAGATGCCATGATTGGTCAAGACGCCATCAGAACCGCCGAAGCATTTGAATCTGGTGTTGGGTTTGATGCAGTAGTACTTACCAAGCTTGATGGCGATGCAAAGGGAGGCGCGGCTCTCTCAATTGCAGAGCAAACCAAGAAACCGATTTTGTTTGCTTCTGCGGGCGAAAAACTCACAGATTTTGATTACTTCTATCCAGATCGAATGGCATCGCGAATTCTTGGACTGGGAGATATTGCGACCCTAGCCGAGCAGGCAAAAAAGGCGATTGATAGTGATACTGCTAAACGATTAGAAGATAAATTTGTCTCCGGGGAAGAGTTTACGCTCGAGGACTTCTTGGAGCAGATTCAGGCAATGAAGAAGATGGGCTCAATGTCCAAGATATTGGGAATGTTGCCAGGTGCAAATAGCGCTGCCATGCGCAAACAGATTGATGCTTTAGATGATGACGAGTTAATTAGAACCCAAGCAATTGTTCAATCAATGACTCCCACAGAACGACGTAATCCAAAGATTCTCAATGGCTCGCGCAGGAGTCGAATTGCCAAGGGGAGTGGTCGTACTGTTACTGAAGTAAATAACTTGGTCGATCGATTTAGCGCAGCCCAGAAGATGATGAAACAGATGCGGGGCGGAAATATGCCGGCAAATATGCCCAAAATGCCGGGTGGAATGGGGCTTCCCCCTGCGATGACTGGCGGAATTTCGAGATCAAGCGCGCCTGGCAACCGGGTTGCTCCCAAGAAGAAATCACGTTCTGGAAACCCGGCAAAACGAGCAATCGAAGAGGGTCATTAACGCCCGAATTGGGGATTTGCCCACTACGTGGCAGGATTAGCGACCTGTTCAAGAGCCCTCTACCTCTTGACCGGTACCTGTAAAAAAAGTTCGGTTGTCATCGCCATGGCATCCCACTCGTGGGATGAGAACCGCTCGAAGATATAAGGAGCAAGCCCTAGTGGCCGTAAAGATTAGATTGGTACGTCTCGGAAAGATCCGTACCCCGCACTACCGAATCGTTGTCGCAGATTCTCGTAAAGCAAGAAATGGTCTGAAGATTGAAGAGATCGGTCGTTACTCGCCGGCATCTGAGCCTTCACTAATTCAAGTCAACTCAGAGCGCGCTCAACATTGGTTGAAGAATGGCGCGCAGCCGACCGAAGCTGTAGAGGCGATTTTCAAAGTGACTGGTGATTGGCAGAAGTTCAAGGGAATTTCTGGAAGCGAGGGAACTTTGAAGACCCTTCCAGTTCGCCCGGATAAGAGAGTTGCATACGAAGCCGCTGTTAAGGCCGCAATGAATGAACCAAAAGATGGCGCCACAACGATGAAGAAGCGTGCTGCAGAGAAGCTTGCTGCGAAAACTGCTCCAGCCGAAGAGGCTCCTGCTTCCGAACCCGTTGTCGAAGCGGTTGCTGAACAAGCAGTAGAAGCAGTTGTCGAAGCTCCGGCTGCGGAAGCAAGCGCTGAAGCAACAGCTGAAACTCCTGCTGAGACTTCAGCTGAGTAATCGAATCAAACTCAGAATCGTTACGGAGTGAAGATGATTGATGAGGCTCTTGAGCATCTAGTAAAAGGCATTGTCGATAACCCTGAAGAGGTAGTTATCAACGAACGCGAAGGTCGAAGAGGAACAACTCTGGAAGTACGCGTTCACCCAGATGACATCGGCAAGGTCATTGGACGAAATGGGCGCACGGCTAAAGCGTTGCGCACCGTGGTCTCGGCTCTTGCTGGCCGAAGCGTTCGCGTCGATTTAATCGAGGCGGACGAAGCCCGCTAGAACTCTTTTGGTGCAACTCGTTGTAGCACGTATTGGTCGAGCGCATGGCGTTCGAGGTGAAGTGACGATAGAAGTTCGCACCGACAAACCGGAAGAACGATTCTTTGAAGGTGCGCTACTCGAGACCCAACCCTCAAATTGGGGACCGCTAAAAATTGCATCTGTCCGGAACCACAATGGGACATTGCTGCTTTCATTTGATGGAAGAGATGATCGAAACTCGGCTGAGGAGCTTCGCAATGTTTTGCTTCTCGCCGATATAGAAGTTGATACCGACAAATTAGATGAAGATGAGTTCCATGCCACCGAAATTCTGGGATGTCTGGCAGTTCTAGAAAGTGGGCAAGTTCTCGGAAAAGTAGTCGATATTCTCCAACTACCATCGCAGGATACGTTGGTAGTTTATCGTGCTGATGATGAAAGTGGCGAAGAAATATTAGTTCCATTTGTTAAAAAACATGTCCCAGAAATCGACCTAGAAAACAAGAGACTAATTTTGCGAGATGTGGAGGGATTGATTTGAAGATAACGGCCATCACAATCTTTCCAGAGTACTTTGCTCCAATTAAGTTATCACTGATAGGTAAGGCAATTGATTCAAGAATTATTGAATTTCAGACATTAGACCTGCGCGAATTTACTTATGATAATCATCGGACTGTCGATGACACTCCTTACGGTGGCGGCGCAGGCATGGTTATGAAACCAGAGCCATGGGGCGAAGCCATCGACTCGGTAATTTCTAAGAGCGAGAGCTCTATAGATCTGATAATTCTTACGCCTGGCGGGAGACGATTAGATCAGGAACTAGCAAGAGAACTTTCAAAGTCGAAGAATCTAGTTTTTGCTTGTGGGAGATACGAGGGTATAGATGCTCGAGTTGCAGAACATTACAAGAATCTTAAGGAAATCAATGTGCGTGAGATATCCATCGGTGATTATGTTCTTAATGGAGGCGAAGTTGCTGCCTTAGTTGTGATTGAAGCAGTCACCAGGTTGATTCCGGGAGTAATTGGTAATCCAGAATCTTTAACGGAAGAGTCACATAATGAGATTGGCGAAGTGGAGCACCCTGTCTACACAAAGCCATTTACATGGAGAGGTTTAGAGGTTCCCGAGGTCCTAACCTCGGGTAATCATGGCGAGATTGCAAAGTGGCGCCGTAGTCAGGGGCAAGAACGCTCTAGAACGTTAAGGGAGAGTCAATAACGCGGGAATATTCCCGACACGCCGACCGTTGGTCAGGACATGCGTCCGGGGTTTTGGGCATTATCCGCCCCGAGGTCAGGGTGGCCGAATTGGTCACTGAGGAAATTGAACTGTGAGAGGTGGTGAAGATCGATGGCAACTGATTACGACACGCCGCGAAAAACGGATGAAGAGCTCCACGAAGAATCAATTGAAGAGTTAAAGGCCAAGCGCGCAGAAATTCAATCAGCACAGATTGATGTTGATGAAGAAGATCCCGAAAACGTCGAGCTTCCAGGCGCAGATCTGTCAGGTGAAGAACTTGCAGTTCGCGTAGTTCCTCGACAAGAAAACGAATTTACTTGTTCACGTTGTTTCTTGGTTCATCATCACACCCAACTTGCACGTGGTGAAGGAGCTAAATCAATCTGCAAAGATTGCGCTTAGTCCAAGCTAAAGCTTAAGAAACTACTTACCGAGTTTATCTTTCAACTCCTGCGCACTTCGCGTGCTCACTAGCCAATAGGGCGTGGGGTCTAAGGGATCATTAAGCATAATCTTTAATCCCGTCTTAACCCAGAATCGGAGCGCTAGGAAAGCTCGTGGATTCAATCCCGCGCCTCGTTCGTAAGCCATCGCAGCTTCATCGAGGATAAGAACCTCTTTTATATATTTTTTCTCAATCTGAGCGCGACCGACTGAAACGCAGCCATCGGAAACCATTAAAACTAGTCGAGAACTTATTGAAAAGGCGATACTTGCCGCAGCTAGTATTAAACCAAGAATCAAGAGAGCTATGTTGGATAGCACAACGCCAACTGCAACAAGGACTGAAAGATTTAGAAGCGCGAATAGCAACCAGACTCTAAAGGGCCAATTAATAACTTCGCGCATAGCAGGGTAATCTTCTCACCATGTCCCGTGGCTTAAGCATTACTCCACCAGAGGGTGTTGGAGTCCCACCGCGTCACCCGCAAGCACCAGCGCCAGGAGCCCTTTTAGGATCACATAATCAAGATTGTTTTGGTTGTGGAGCTTCGCACCCAACGGGATTACACATAACAGCATTTGCGGGTGAGGGAATGACAATCACGGCGAAGTTCACAGTCGGAGAGCATCACCAAGGCGCTCCCGGTCTTGCTCATGGTGGATTACTCTCATGTGCATTTGATGAGGCGCTTGGAAAATTGATGTGGTTGGTTCGGGCGCCGGCGGTAACCGGGCGGCTTGAGACTTCTTTTCTCACGCCGGTTCAAGTGGGTAAGACTCTCTACATAACCGCAGAGATCGTCGGCCAAGAGGGACGGAAGATTTATTGTTATGCCGAGGGAAGAATTGGCGGCGCTGATGGACCGATTGCGGTGGAAGCAGCAGCCATCTTTATTACCGTTCCGGTTGAACACTTCATCGAAAACGCTCCGGAAAGCTATCGGGCTTCTCTCTTTGGCTCTGCGGCTCCAGAATTAGAAATCAATCCATGAAATTGCTCATCACAAGATTAGATAAAGACCTACCGCTTCCTAATTACGCGAAACCCGGCGATGCTGGTGCTGATTTGTATTCTCGAATAGATAAAGAGTTAAAACCAGGCGAGCGCGCACTTATCCCAACCGGAATCTCGATTGCGCTGCCTGCCGGCTATGCAGCATTCATTCATCCCCGGTCTGGGCGAGCCGCGAAAGAGGGCCTTTCCATGGTAAATGCTCCGGGGACAATCGATGCCGGTTACCGTGGCGAAATTCAAGTGATACTTATAAATCTTGATCCCACAAATACAATCCAGATCAAAAGAGGGGAAAGAATCGCTCAATTGATTGTTCAAGCAGTTGCTAAAGCCGATTTTGTTGAGGTTGAGCATTTACCCGGTACCGCAAGAGGTGAAAGCGGTTTTGGATCCTCAGGTAAATCATGACTAATGACGCGGGTCACGAAGAAGATAAGGCGCGAATTCTCTCAGCTTTCGGCGGCAAAAAGGGTCTACTCGATTCTGGAGCTCCCGCCCTTATCTTTTTGATCGCATTTAACTTTAGTAAAGATGTAAGAGACTCTGCTTACTTAGCACTTGGTTTCTCTATGGTTATAACAATAATTCGATTAGTTAAACGAGACACAATTCAACATGCGCTCTCAGGTGTTATTGGTGTTGCATTCTGTGCCTGGTTGTCCAATAGAAGTGGCAAGGCCGAAGATTTTTATCTACCGGGACTCTGGACAAATGCAATTTATGGAGCCGCATATGCATTTTCAGTTCTAATTAGATGGCCGGTTGTGGGACTAATTCTTGGCCCGCTGCTCGGCGAGAACTTCAAATGGCGTAAGGATCCCGCTAGGCGAAGCGTTTACGCCAAAGCAACCTGGATCTGGGTTGGGTTATTTGCAGCACGGCTGGTTATTCAGTACCCGCTTTATCTAGCAGGAAATGTCAATTTATTGGGTACGGCGAGATTGATTATGGGATTTCCGCTATTCGCTCTGGCGGCTTGGCTAACCTGGCGAGTAGTCAAAAGTGGACCAAAATTAAGGGAAGATCTTCGGCCGACTTAAATTTCAATACTTAATTGGCTATGAAACAACTCTTGATTTGAGTCTCTGCCTCTGCTGAGGCAACAAAAATCAATTCGTCTCCCGCGCTAAACAAATCATGAGGCGATGGTGCAATCACATGACCATCTCGAATAATTGCCGCCAACGAAGCATCCTTTGGAAGTTGAACTTCTGATACGGATTTGCCAATACATATTGAGTTATCTGGAAGAGTAATCTCAACGAGATTTGCCTCTCCTGATTTGATTGAAAAGAGCCGCACTACATCGCCAACGCTTACTGCCTCTTCTACTAGCGCAGCGATAATACGTGGCGTGGAGACCGCAACATCAACGCCCCAAGAAGAATCAAAAAGCCACTCATTCTTCGGATGATTTACTCGAGCTACAACCCGAGGGACTCCGTACTCAGTTTTCGCCAGCAGCGAGGCAACTAGATTCGCCTTGTCATCTCCGGTAGCGGCAACCAAAACTTGGCATTGATCAAGTGCAGCCCTATCTAGAGTCGAAATTTCGCAGGCATCCGCAAGTAGCCATTCAGCGTTTGGAACGCTATCCATTTTCAGCGCCTTGGGACTCTTATCAATCAATAGAACTTGATGTCCATTTGCAATCAATTCTCGCGCAATGGCCCGACCCGCGTTACCTGCACCAGCAATAGCAATCTTCATCTTTAGTCTCTAGTCTATTTCTCGGAAGGTGGTTGAGATAGTGCCGCAATCACATCATTTAAGTCGTCATCGCTGACTAAAACATGGAGAACATCGCCTTCTTGAAGAACTGTGTGCTCATCCGGAATCATGCCATCACCAAGACGAGTTATGAAGGCAACTCTGGCCTTGGTCACTCCCTCTATAGAAGTTGCGGGGTAGCCAAACCAATCGCGATGAATCTGAACTTCAGCGAGTTGAACCTTTCCAGAAGCGTCCTGCCATTCAGATTTTGCTCCGGCGGGAAGGATTCTTCGCATGATCTGGTCAGTCGTCCAAAGTACTGTTGCAACTGTTGGAATTCCAAGGCGCTGATAAATTTCAGCACGACCAGGATCATAAATTCTCGCTACGACATTTTTTACGCCATAAGTTTCGCGGGCCACACGCGCCGCCAAAATATTTGAGTTATCTCCATCAGATACGGCAGCAAAAGCGTCTGCTCGCTCAATTCCAGCTTCGATTAGGGTGTCACGGTCAAAACCGATTCCTGCAACGGTTAGCCCATTGAAATCTGCGCCGAGGCGACGAAAGGCCTCTCGATCTTGGTCAATTACCGACACGGAGTGTCCCAGCGCTTGAAAATCTTTCGCTAGGGTCGAGCCGACTCGGCCACAACCCATAATTACGATGTGCACAAAGGGTGAATTTACACCTTTAGGCTTGGGTGAGAGTAATTCCCGCGCGAAATAGAGGTTTAAATGAATATCGGTGATGAATTAGTTGTCGATATTTCAAATGTAGCCCACGGTGGCCACTTTGTTGCTCGCCATGATGGCAGAGTCATATTTGTCCGCCATGCAATCACGGGGGAGCGGGTAAAAATTCGGATAACTGAGTTATCAAAGAATTTTGCACGAGCGGATGTAATCGAAGTTATTGAGTCTTCTAGTGCACGTGTTAAACCAGGCTGTGATTACGCAAGACCTGGGGGCTGTGGTGGTTGCGATTTCCAACACATAGATCCAGTTCAGCAGCGAAAATTTAAAGCAGAGATAATCAAGGAGCAATTTAAGCGATTAGCAAAACTTGAGATTGATATTGAGGTTGAAGAGGTTCTCCCAACTTTGGGTTGGCGCTCTAGAATGGAGTTTAGCGTCTCTGAAAATCGAACAATCGCGATGTTTAAGGCGCGCAGCAATACTCTGATTGAGATAGCAGAATGCAGGATTGCTCATGAAGAAATTGATATACCTAAACTGAATAGCTTGAAGCTTCCAGTAGGCAAGAAGGTCGTTGTAGCTGTCGGTAGTGATGATCGCGTTATTGCTGCTATTGAAGGGCGCGAAAATTTTAAGCTAGTGCACCAGAAAGTTGGTAGTTTTGAATTTTCACTTGCTCCAGAGAGTTTTTGGCAGAGCCATATTAGAGCGCCAGAGACGCTCCTGGATTGTGTTCTCTCATTCGCCGAATTACGCAGTGGCGATCACTTGTATGACCTGTATTCAGGCGTGGGGCTCTTCGCGAGTGGTGCGATAGATATTGTTGGTGAAGCTGGGCGGATCACAATGATTGAAGAATCGGCTAGCGCAGTTACTGATGCCCGAAGGAATTTTGCCAATTTCCAAAATGTAGAGATAGTTGAAGGTAAGGTAGAAAGAGAACTAAAGCAATTTGTTAGAGCTGATGTAGTAGTTCTAGATCCTCCGCGATCGGGCGCTGGGGAGCGTGTACTCCGCCAGATAGTCGCCTTGTCACCGCGCACACTCGTATATGTGGCGTGTGACCCTGCGGCTTTAGCTCGCGATACTGTGACTTTGGAAGCTATGGATTACTCGCTTGATGGCATTCGAGCCTTCGACCTATTCCCGATGACCCAGCATATTGAGAGTGTGGCGCGCTTCATCAGACAGGGCTAGTTTCATACTTATTCGGATTATGGTCTCCGGTTAGGATTCCGGCATGAGTCAGAATTCATTTGGTGCCAAGCGCTCCCTCGAAGTATCCGGCAAAAAATACGAAATTTTTGATATCACTGGCCTAGAAGGTGCACCCTCGCTGCCGTTCTCGTTAAAGATTCTTCTAGAGAATCTTCTTCGAACCGAAGACGGTGCAAATATCACCGCTACCCAGATAAAAGCGCTCGCAAATTGGAATCCAGACTCACAGCCTGACACTGAAATTCAATTTACTCCGGCGCGCGTAATCATGCAGGATTTCACTGGCGTTCCCTGTGTTGTTGACCTAGCAACAATGCGTGAAGCCATAGCCGAATTGGGTGGTGATCCGACAAAAGTTAATCCGCTAGCGCCCGCGGAGCTAGTGATTGATCATTCAGTCATCGCAGATAAGTTTGGTACTTCTACTTCATTTGAAGAGAACGTTGATATTGAGTATCAACGGAACACGGAGCGATATCGATTCTTACGTTGGGGCCAGACTGCGTTTGATGAATTCAAAGTTGTCCCGCCCGGAACTGGAATCGTTCACCAGGTAAATATTGAATACTTAGCGCGAGTGATTATGACGAGAGAAGTTGGCGGCGTTCTTCGCGCATATCCAGATACGGTCGTTGGAACTGATTCACATACAACGATGGTCAATGGACTGGGAGTGCTCGGTTGGGGAGTCGGCGGCATTGAAGCCGAAGCCGCTCTCTTGGGACAGCCTGTCTCGATGCTAATTCCTAGAGTGGTTGGATTTAAGCTCAAGGGCAGTCTCCCGATCGGCACAACTGCCACAGACTTAGTACTGACGATTACAGAGATGCTTCGCAAACATGGCGTCGTTGGAAAGTTCGTAGAGTTCTACGGCCCAGGTGTGAGCGCCCTACCAATGGCAAATAGAGCAACCATTGGAAATATGTCACCCGAATATGGCTCGACGGTCGCTATCTTCCCGATAGATGAAGAGACTTTGAAGTATTTAGAGTTAACTGGAAGAACACAAGAGCAACGAGATTTAGTAGAGCGTTACGCAAAGGCGCAAGGAATTTGGCACGATCCAACTGCTACTCCGAGATACTCAGAGCATCTAGAATTAGATCTTGCCAGCGTAGTTCCATCTATCGCAGGCCCTAAACGTCCCCAAGATCGGGTCCCTTTAAGTATCGCAAAGTCCGCATTTGAAAAATCCCTACCAGGTTATCTTGGTGAGAAATCTGCCACCGGTGAAATTCCTGTAACGGTAAACAATAAACCTGGAGCTGTTAAGAATGGTGCGGTAGTAATTGCATCCATAACTTCGTGCACAAATACCTCTAATCCAAGCGTCATGATTGGCGCAGGCTTGTTAGCAAAGAAAGCTGTCGAAAAGGGTTTAGTTAGCAAACCATGGGTGAAGACAACTCTTGCACCTGGCTCCAAGGTAGTGACCAACTACTATGAGAAATCTGGCTTAACTCCATTTCTAGAGAAGTTGGGATTTAACCTTGTTGGATATGGCTGTGTTACCTGTATCGGAAACTCTGGACCTCTACCAGTTGAAGTGAGCAAAGCTGTCAATGAGAACGACTTAGCAGTAGCTGCGGTTCTATCTGGAAATCGCAATTTTGAAGGGCGAATTAGTCCTGATGTGAAGATGAACTATCTTGCATCTCCTCCTCTAGTAGTTGCTTATGCTCTAGCTGGAACCATGGACCACGATTTCGAGCACGATTCAATAGGAAAGGACTCGCAGGGAAATGATGTCTACCTTCGAGATATCTGGCCATCTCCGCAAGAAATTCAAGGAGTTATAGATAGCGTCATTTCCTCTGAGATGTTCAAGCGTGATTATGCAAGTGTCTTCGCCGGCGATCATCGATGGACCTCTTTAGATACTCCAACCGGCAAGACCTTTGAATGGGATACAAAATCAACCTATGTGCGCAAACCGCCTTATTTTGAAGGAATGCCCCGCAATCCAAAACCAGTAACAAATATCTCAGACGCTCGCGTGCTGGCAAAGTTAGGTGATTCTGTTACAACAGATCACATTTCACCGGCTGGTTCAATTAAGCCAGATTCACCAGCTGGTAAATACTTGCAAGAGCATGGAGTCCAAAAAGCAGATTTCAATTCATATGGATCAAGACGTGGTAACCATGAAGTAATGATTCGCGGTACTTTTGCAAATATTCGCTTAAAGAACTTATTGCTAAATGGCGTCGAAGGTGGCTTCACCAAGAACTACTTAAATAATGGCGAGCAGAGCACAATTTACGATGCATCAGTTGCATACCAAGAGGCAGGTATCCCGCTAGTAATACTCGCTGGAAAAGAATATGGCTCTGGCTCTTCACGAGACTGGGCCGCGAAAGGTACCGCGCTACTCGGCGTACGAGCTGTTATTGCAGAATCCTTTGAACGTATTCATCGTTCAAACTTGATTGGAATGGGAGTTCTTCCGTTGCAGTTCCTTGATGGTGAATCTGCTGAATCGCTAGGGCTGGTTGGTGATGAGGTATTTGAAATTACTGGAGTTACCGAACTTAATAATGGGAAAATTCCAAGTACGGTGAACGTGAAGGCGGGGGAGAAGTCATTTAAGGCAAAGGTTCGAATCGACACCCCGGGCGAGGCTGACTACTACCGCCATGGAGGCATCATGCAGTACGTGTTGCGCTCGCTCCTCGCTTAGAGAGTACAGGCCCTTCTAGTTACCATAGGCGCCATGAAGTTTCTCCCACGCATCAAGTCGCCCTCGGATTTGGCGCGGTTTAGTGGTGAAGAATTAGATGAACTCTCTCAGGAGATTCGAACCTTTCTGATTGATAAAGTTTCGAAATCCGGTGGTCATCTTGGTCCAAATCTCGGAATTGTTGAATTAACTATCGCAATCCATCGGGTATTTGAATCTCCGCACGATGTGGTCATTTTTGATACGGGCCATCAGTCCTATGTGCATAAGATTTTGACTGGAAGAGCAGATGGTTTTAACAAACTTCGCCAACGGGGAGGAGTTGCTGGTTATCCAAGTCGCTCAGAGAGCGAACATGATGTCGTCGAAAATTCACATGCCTCAACAGCTCTATCTTGGGCAGACGGAGTTGCACGCGCTTTCTCAGTTCAAGGAATTATAGATAGAACTGTGGTTGCTGTAATTGGAGATGGAGCGCTTACTGGTGGTATGGCTTGGGAGGCCTTAAACAATATTGCGGCGGCAGAGAATTTGAGATTAGTCATTGTTGTAAATGACAATGAACGTTCCTACTCACCAACAATTGGCGGAGTCGCCACATATCTCTCAACTCTTAGGGCAACTAAAGGCTATGAGAAGTTTTTGGAATGGGGCAAAGGCGTTCTAGAGCGAACGCCCGTTGTTGGCCAACCGATATATGAAACGCTCCACGGTATGAAGAAGGGCCTTAAGGACATCGTCGCGCCCCAAGGAATGTTTGAAGATCTTGGCCTGAAATACTTAGGACCGATTGATGGCCATGACATTGGCGCGCTTGAGAAAGCGCTTACTCAGGCTAAGAAGTTTGAAGGACCCGTTCTTGTTCATGCAATTACCGAGAAGGGTCGCGGACATGCCCCTGCAATCAATGATGAAGCAGAAAAGTTCCATGCCGTTGGCGTCGTTGATCCAGAAACCGGCGAACCCCTAGCAAAGAGCGGTAAGACTTGGACCCAGGAGTTCTCGGACGCTTTGGTCGAATTGGGTGGTGAGCGTAAAGATTTAGTTGCAATTACCGCTGCCATGTTGGGTCCAACGGGGCTAGATAAATTCCAAGAAAAATTCCCGTACCGAACTTTTGATGTTGGGATCGCCGAGCAGCATGCAACAACCTCAGCTGCAGGTATGGCATTTGCTGGACTTCATCCGGTGGTAGCCGTGTACTCAACGTTCTTGAATAGAGCATTTGATCAACTACTTCTCGATGTTGCACTACACAAGGCTGGCGTCACTTTCGTATTAGATCGTGCAGGTATCACGGGAGACGATGGTCCCTCTCATCACGGCATCTGGGATCTTGCGTTGACTGGAATTGTCCCAACCTTGAAAGTTGCAGCGCCAAGAGATGGTTCAAGATTGAAAGAATTATTACGTGAA
>JBEARJ010000013.1:0-16050 GCA_041163285.1 Actinomycetota bacterium
GTGAGTCCTCCCCAAATACCGTATGGCTCTTGCACTGCTAGAGCATGTGCTCGGCACTGTGCGATGACTGGGCAGGACGCGCAGACCGCTTTGGCAGCAACTTCACGAGCTTTGCGGCGGGGGCCGCGCTCGCCATCTGGATGAAAGAACATCTCAGTTGGTAGGGATCGGCAAGCACCCTCATACTGCCATTCCCAATTTGCTTCTACCGGCTTCGGTAAGCGAGTCGTTTCGGACATAGGAGGAATATACAATCGCGCCATAGGTTGTTCAAGTACCTGGATTTCAAGATGCGGGCGAGTCGCCCTACCCCCACCATTCGCCTATGACCCGTCACACAGCCCCCAGGGGCGCGGAGGCTTTCAGCGGCGCTGATACCCCTAGCGATGCGCTCACTGTTGCGGCAGTTGCGAGAAGGCTGGGAATTGCCCCAGCAACCTTAAGAACTTGGGATCGTAGATATGGCTTAGGTCCTACCGATCATAGTAGCGGTGAGCACCGCCGTTACACCGCAGGAGATATTGCGCGATTAACTCTGATGCGCAAATTAGTGATTTCGGGGGTTTCTCCCGCGGAAGCTGCGCAACGAGCGCTGGTATTTGATGGTGAAAGCGCTGCGGAAATTATTTCAACTACCTTGGCACGAGAGGTAACAGTAAGGGAAGAGTTAGTAGAAACAGTTCTTCGCGCGGCACGTGCTTATGATCGAAATTTTGTTGAGGAGCTCCTTCGCTCTGAGATGCGGATGCGGGGAATCACAAATACCTGGAATGAAGTAATTGTTCCACTTTTGATTTTGTTAGGTGATGAGTGGGCCGATGCTGGAACTGGCATTGAGACCGAGCATTTAGTAAGCGAAATTGTTAAGCGCCTACTCCAAGAATGGAACTCAAATGTGGTTGATCCAATTAATCCTCGCCCAGTTCTATTGGCTTGCATTGGCGAAGAGATGCACTCGTTGCCGCTTTATGCGCTGGCGGCTGCTTTGTCTGAGCGAAGAATTCAAACCCAATTTCTCGGTGCGCGAACCCCAATTGAAGCAGTTAATGCAGTTGTAAAGCGTTCTGCTCCACCTGCGATTTTCCTATGGGCACAACTCAACAAAAATGGAGATTTAACAGCCCTAGATCAGATTCCAAATATTCGACCAGCGCCACGGATCGTTATTGGCGGACCTGGTTGGGAAACCCCAACTCCAAAGAGCGCGGTTCATGTCGACGATCTAGTTGAAGCGTGCGAAGAGATCCTCCGGGCTGTTGGCGCTTAAATACTTGAACCATTAGGGTTTCGGCATGGCTGAGAGCGTCAATGAAAAAGTCGCCATGCTTGGCCTCACTTATGATGATGTTTTACTTCTTCCTGATGCTTCAGATGTAGTCCCTTCTGAGGTAGAGACTTACACCCAGCTCACCCGGGGCATAAAGCTAGAGATTCCGCTGATTTCAGCAGCGATGGATACCGTCACGGAGTCGGCGATGGCAATCGCTATGGCAAAGCTCGGTGGAATCGGAATCATTCATCGAAATCTGCCAATTGAAGAACAGGTCACTCATGCGAAGTTGGTGAAAGGCGCCGGGTTACTAGTTGGTGCGGCTGTTGGCGTCGGCGATGATGGTTTCGCTCGCGCTCAGGCGCTAATTGATGTCGGCGTCGATGTTATTGTTGTTGATACCGCTCATGGACATCATCGTGCAGTCCTAGATGCAATCTCTCGTATCAAAGAGAGATATTCCAGCCAAGAGGTTATCGGCGGAAATGTCGCAACGCGGTCTGGTGCGCAAGCTTTAATTAATGCTGGTGCAGATGCAGTAAAAGTTGGCGTCGGCCCCGGCTCAATATGTACTACTCGAGTTATTGCTGGCGTAGGCGTCCCACAAGTGACGGCAATCATGGAGGTTGCAAAAGCGTGTAAGAAAGCTGATGTTCCACTTATTGCCGATGGCGGATTGCAGCACTCGGGTGATATTGCAAAGGCAATTGTTTCTGGTGCAGACACCGTGATGTTGGGATCTTTGCTCGCTGGTTGTGATGAATCTCCCGGAGAGTTATTAGAAAGCAACGGTAGGAAATTTAAACGTTATCGTGGAATGGGATCTATGGGAGCGATGCAATCTCGTGGCGAAACTAAGTCATTCTCTAAAGATCGCTACATGCAAGACGATGTACTTGCTGAGGACAAACTGGTACCAGAAGGTATTGAAGGCAAAGTTGCTTACCGTGGCCCAGTTTCAACTGTTGTACATCAATTAGTGGGCGGACTTAGATCCGGAATGGGGTATGCCGGAGCAGAGAATATTGAAGCGCTTCAAAAACGAGGGCGCCTAATACAGATAACCAGTGCGGGGCTCCAAGAGAGCCACCCACATGATGTTTTGGATGTAGCCGATGCGCCAAACTACTTTAGGAGTTAAACATGGTTGATATCGAGATTTCAGAAGGAAAACGCGCTCGAACCGCTTACTCCTTTGATGATGTCTCAATCGTCCCATCTCGTCGCACGCGTGAACCTCAAGATGTATCGCTTGCCTGGCAAATTGATGCTTATCGCTTCGAACTGCCCCTAATGGCAGCGCCCATGGATTCGGTTGTCTCTCCCGAAACCGCCATCGCTATCGGTCAATTAGGTGGATTAGGTGTGCTGAATCTTGAGGGACTTTGGACCAGATACGAAAATCCGAAAATTCAATTAGGTGAAATTTCATCGATACCAGTCGATCAAGCAACAGCTCGAATGCAGGAGCTGTATAAGGCGCCGATCCGCCCCGAACTCATTAAGGAGCGTCTCGCTGAGATCCGCGCAGCCGGAGTCACCGTCGCTGGCGCACTCTCGCCACAGCGAACTGCAGAGTTCTATAAGACCGTTGTCGATGCAGGAGTCGATCTATTTGTTATTCGTGGAACTACAGTTAGTGCCGAACATGTCTCAACTAAATCAGAGCCATTAAATCTAAAGAAATTCATCTATGAATTAGATGTACCTGTAGTTGTTGGAGGATGTGCAACTACTCAAAGCGCACTACATCTAATGCGTGCGGGCGCAGCTGGAGTTTTGGTTGGTTTTGGAGGCGGTGCGGCTCATACCACTAGACAAGTCCTAGGAATATCAGTACCGATGGCAACAGCCGTTGCAGATGTAGCAGCAGCGCGCCGACAATACTTAGATGAATCTGGCGGACGTTATGTCCATGTTATTGCAGATGGTTCTGTAGGAAAGAGTGGCGATATTGCAAAGGCGATTGGATGTGGAGCTGATGCCGTTATGCTCGGCTCGCCGTTAGCGCGCGCAGAGCAAGCGCCCGGCCGCGGATGGCATTGGGGCAGCGAAGCGCACCATGCGGAATTACCTCGCGGAACGCGGGTACATGTGGGAACTACTGGAACGCTCGAAGAAATTCTCGTAGGACCTTCTCACTCAGCAGACGGGACTATGAATCTTTTTGGGGCTTTGAGGCGAGCTATGGCCACATGTGGCTATTCAGAACTAAAGGAATTCCAACGTGTCGAGATAGTCTTGAATAAAGGTTAATCTTGCAACGAAGTAACCATGTCCTAGTAATCGATTTTGGTGCGCAATACGCCCAACTTATTGCTCGTCGAGTGCGACAGGCTGGCGTTTACAGCGAAATTGTTCCTTCAACTCTGACCGCAGACGATATTCAAGCAAGAAATCCGCGCGCCATAATCCTTTCTGGCGGACCTGCATCAGTATATGTTTCAGGAGCGCCGCGAATCGATCCCAAAGTATTTGAGCTAGGAATTCCAGTATTCGGAATCTGTTATGGATTTCAAGCCATGGCTCAGGCTCTTGGTGGCGAAGTGAAGAAGAATGACATTTCCGAATTTGGACGGACTCACTTTAACGCGGACACAACTTCAAAACTTTTCGCTGGGCTCGAAAGTAATTTCGATGTCTGGATGAGTCATGGTGATAGCGTGATTGCTGCGCCTATTGGTTTTGTGACAATTGGGAGAACAGAAAACACCCCGGTTGCTGCCTTTGAGAGTGAAAACGGTGAAATGGCTGGTGTTCAATTTCATCCGGAAGTTTTACATACTGACAACGGACAGGAAATCTTAAGAAGATGGTTAATCGATGTCATCAAATGCAAACCGACATGGACACCAGAAAACATAATTGAAAATGAGATCGTAAATGTCAAATCAGAGGTTGGATCAGAGAGAGTAATTTGCGGTTTATCGGGTGGCGTCGATTCTGCAGTTGCTGCTGCATTAGTACATCGTGCGATTGGATCGCAACTCACTTGTGTCTTCGTCGATCACGGACTCCTTCGAAAAGGTGAAGCAGAACAAGTTGAGAGAGATTTTGTAGTTGCAACCGGCGTAAATCTGGTAGTAGTAGATGCCAAAGATCGATTTCTATCGGCTCTAAAGGGCGTTACCGATCCGGAAGAGAAACGAAAGATAATCGGTAGAGAATTCATAAGAGTTTTTGAAAGCGCTGCACGGGATTTAACTAGTGGTGGTGAAGTTAAATACCTGGTCCAGGGCACTCTCTATCCAGATGTAGTCGAATCTGGCGGCGGCACCGGAACTGCAAACATTAAGTCTCATCACAATGTAGGCGGCCTTCCAGATGACCTTAACTTTGGATTAATAGAACCACTCCGCTCCTTATTCAAAGATGAGGTTCGGGAAGTTGGACTACAACTTGGGCTTCCCGGCGAGATTGTTTGGCGCCAACCCTTTCCGGGTCCGGGCCTAGCAATTCGAATTGTCGGAGAAGTTACTCAGGAAAGACTTAGAATCCTGCGCGAAGCGGACTTTGTTGTCAGGCAAGAATTACAATTTGCAGGACTAAACCGGATTATCTGGCAATGTCCAGTTGTTCTTCTCGCTGATGTTAGAAGTGTGGGAGTACAAGGAGATGGTCGAACATATGGCCACCCAATTGTGCTTCGCCCAGTAACTAGCGAAGATGCAATGACCGCAGATTGGGCCAGAGTTCCAGATGAAGTTCTCGCTCGAATCTCTAATCGGATTACGAACGAAGTAAGAGAAGTTAATCGTGTGGTACTTGATGTCACATCAAAGCCGCCCGGAACCATCGAATGGGAGTGAATTAGATGAAGTTAAAACATCTAAGGGTTTCACTTTCATTATCTCTCTTAACTGCACTTATTTTTCCGATTTCTATCTCTGCCCCAATCGCCCAGGCTGAAGAGAAGGACATAGTTAAATGTCGCCAAATCAAGTGGGCTGCCAATTCTCCTAAGATTGTAAAGCCCCCAACCGCCTTATTGAAACGTGGCCCACGCCAAATCACACTACATACAAATTGTGGAAATATAAAAATTCGCACTTTCTTCAAAGATGCTCCCGTCACTCTCACAGTTCTTTCTGCGCTGGTGAAAGCTGGTTACTACAATCGAACTACTTGCCATCGACTCACAACAGATGGAATCTACGTCGTGCAATGTGGCGATCCAACTGCGACCGGAATGGGTGATCCAGGATTTCGATATAAAGATGAAAATCTTCCCGAGGCTGAGATGGATAACTACTCGCGCGGTACGGTCGCAATGGCAAATTCGGGTTCTCCAGGAACTAACGGAAGCCAATTTTTCTTGGTCTATGACAACACGACACTAGGTCCCAATTACACAATTTGGGGTGAGATAACCTCTGGAATCGAAATTCTTGAGCACATTGCCAAGGCGGGAGTTAAAGGTGGCGGCGTGGATGGAACACCATTAAAAAACTTGGTAATCCAGCGTGTTTCAATTCGTTAATCTGTATTGATAACTTTAAATATTTCTACAACACTACCTGAGCTCAAACCATTAGCCTCTGCATTTTTCTCGCCCCAACTACGTACCATGTTCTCGAGCTCCGGATTATGCGCAGTTTGGCTCCGGTGAGCGTGTAATGCAGCCATCTTCTTGGAAAAAGTTTCGGTTATGTCAACAAAGTGGTTTGGTGTCGGCGACCCAGTTATCCAGACTTCTTTCACTCGCCAAGGTTCAAAACCATCAGCCTTCAGGTCTGTGAATGCATATGGGTTTCGAGAATCTGGATAAACGGCTTGAAGGGCTGTTTCGCCTGCAGCTAAATGATCTGGGTGACTAGCAAAAATTCGTTCATAGTTCCGCTCGGGTGATTGAATAACCATTCGATCAGGCTGTGCCCTTCGAATCTCTCTGACAATCTCTTTTCGTAGTTCTATCGAAGGCATGAGAGAGCCATCGCGATAATTTAGGAATTGAATATCTTTAACACCTAATGCAAGACCCGCATCTCGTTGTTCTCTTTGGCGCACTAAGGCCATCTCCTCTAACGGAACATCAGATTCCTCGCCGCCTTGATCCCCATTTGTGATTATGCAGTAAGAGACATGAATTCCTTTAGCCGTCCATTGAGCAATCGTCCCGCCTGCCCCAAAGTCACAATCATCTGGGTGCGCCATTACTACAAGAATCCGCTTTATCTCTTCATCAGCGATTGGAGTCACCGACGTATTCTAGACTTGTTTACGTGTCGGGCAGATTACTAGAAGGCTTAAATCCAGAACAGCAATCTGCTGTTATTCATCACGGTGGCCCACTTCTAGTTGTTGCTGGCGCTGGATCAGGGAAAACCAGAGTTCTAACGCGACGTATCGCCTATCTGATGGCCGAGCGAGGCATTGAACCGTTTGAGATTCTTGCGATTACCTTCACAAATAAAGCTGCGGGTGAGATGAAAGAGCGCGTCGCAGCTTTAGTTGGCAAACGAGCTAAAGCAATATGGGTTTCCACGTTCCACTCAGCTTGTGTGCGAATTCTTCGTCAAGAAGCTAGTCGACTTGGTTTCTCCACTTCTTATTCCATCTACGATCAAGCAGATAGCGTCCGCCTGGTCACGCTTGTCATGCGCGATCTTAACCTTGACCAAAAACGATATAACCCAAGAGCGGTCGCAGCCCTAATCTCAAATGCGAAGAATGAGTTACTTGGACCTGCTGATTATCGCAACGCAACCACTAATCACTTTGAAGAGATTGTTGCTGAAGTTTATGCGATTTATCAGCAGAGACTAACAAGCGCCAATGCAATGGATTTTGATGATCTAATAATGAAAACCGTGGAAGTTTTGCAAAAGTTTCCGGATGCTCGAGCCAGATACCGTCATCGCTTCAAACACATTCTGGTTGATGAGTATCAAGATACCAACCACGCCCAATATATATTGATACGTGAGCTAGTCGGAACCGATAGGGAAGGTATCCCAGCCGCAGAACTATGCGTGGTAGGTGATGCTGACCAATCGATTTACGGGTTTAGAGGCGCCACTATTCGAAACATCATGCAATTTGAAGAAGATTATCCAGATGCCACAACCATTCTTTTAGAACAGAATTACCGCTCAACCCAGAACATCCTTAGCGCTGCGAATTCAGTAATCTCAAAGAATGAATCGAGAAAAGAGAAAAACCTCTGGTCTGATGCTGGAAGCGGCACAAAATTAACTGGCTTTGTTGCCGAGAATGAACATCATGAAGCTGAATTTGTTCGCGATGAACTGTACAAATTGAGTGATTCCGGCAAGTCGCGTTTTGGCGATACTGCCATCTTTTATCGAACCAACGCACAATCTCGAGTATTTGAAGAAATATTTATGCGAGCCGGTGTTCCCTACAAGGTTGTCGGGGGAGTCCGCTTCTATGAACGGAAAGAGGTCAAGGATTTACTGGCGTATCTACGGGTACTTGTTAATCCGGATGACGAAGTCTCACTAAGGAGAATCATCAATACTCCAAAACGTGGCATCGGAGATCGCGCCTTAGATTCGATTGACGAAATCGCAAAGCGAGATTCAATTTCATTTTGGAAAGCCTTATCAAGGAGCACTAGCTCAGAGCTATCGCCCCGCGCAAACGCTTCAATCCAGGCTTTCGTTTCAATGTTGACCGCGCTTCAAGTTTTAGTTGAAGCAAATCGTCCGCCATCCACCATAGCCGCTGCTATCCTCGAACAATCTGGACTTCTAAATGAACTTCGAGATAGCCATGACCCACAAGATGAGGTGCGGGTTGAAAATCTCGAGGAACTTGTAGCGGTAATTGAAGAGTATGAAGAGCGAATTATCGGCGATGGCGAGAGCCCGACCTTGGCTGGCTTCTTGGAAGAAGTATCTTTAATTGCCGATGCCGATGAGATTCCTGAAGGTGAAGATCATGGCGGGGTAGTAACGCTCATGACCCTGCACACCGCTAAAGGTCTTGAGTTTCCTACAGTTTTCTTGACCGGGTTGGAAGAAGGCGTCTTTCCGCATTCGCGAACTTTGGGTGAGAAGAAAGAGCTTGAGGAAGAGCGCAGACTTGCTTATGTTGGACTCACAAGAGCAAGAGAGCGGCTCTACCTTTCACGCGCCGAGTATCGATCGGCATGGGGTGCGCCTAACTACAATCCACCATCTAGATTTCTCGATGAGATTCCCGAAACTCTCATTGATTGGAATAAGTCTGCAAGTGGATTCACATCTCCACCGATAACAAGGAAGAAATTTGCAACGCCACCACCGCCCAGAGCAACTGGAAAACAGAGCACCTCATTACAACTTTCTGTTGGCGATCGCGTTTCACACGATACCTTTGGATTAGGTACCGTGATATCTGTCTCAGGTGAAGGAGAGAAAGCAGAAGCCACAATCAACTTTGGAAGCTATGGCGAGAAGCGTTTGTTGCTCCGCTATGCCCCAGTAGATAAGTTATGACCTATGGACCTATTTGAATATCAGGCCCGAGATCTCTTTGAAGCAAAAGGCGTTCCCGTCTTAGGTGGCGCGGTTGCCTCAACCCCCGAGGAAGCTCGCGCAGCAGCAGAAAAACTGGGTGGAAAAGTAGTTGTAAAAGCCCAAGTAAAGATTGGTGGTCGCGGCAAGGCTGGTGGAGTCAAGCTAGCCGAGGACCCCGCAGATGCTTATGAAAAAGCTAAAGCAATTTTAGGTATGGATATCAAAGGTCACGTAGTTAGAAAAGTGATGATTGCTCAAGCTGCTCCAATCGAGAGCGAGTATTACTTGGCAATCCTCCTTGATAGAGCCGCACGCTCCTTTCTTGTGATGGCATCGGTTGCCGGTGGCATGGATATTGAAGAAGTCGCTCACAAAACTCCTGAGAAATTAGCGCGTGTTCATGTAGATGCAAACAAAGGATTGGATAAGACAAAAGCGCTTGAAATAGTAAAGCAGGGCGCTTTCCCTGATGATGTAAGTGAGGATGTTGCGGATGTACTAGTAACGCTATGGAAGACATTCCAAGAATCTGATGCGACTCTGGTAGAAGTGAACCCGCTGGTAAAGACTAAAGATGGACGAATCATCGCACTGGATGGAAAAGTCACGCTTGACGATAACTCATCGTTCCGTCACCCCGATTACGAATCATTAATAGATCACGCCGCCACTAATCCGCTCGAAGCGCTTGCTAAAGAGAAGGATTTGAATTACGTGAAACTTGAAGGTGAAGTTGGTGTAATTGGAAACGGCGCAGGTCTAGTTATGAGCACACTTGATGTAGTTGCTTATGCGGGTGAGAAATATGGCGTTAAACCCGCTAACTTCCTCGATATTGGAGGCGGTGCATCTGCCCAAGTTATGGCCGATGGACTCTCAATTATTTTAGGAGACCCAGCAGTCCGCTCTGTATTTGTAAATGTCTTCGGCGGTATTACTGCTTGTGATGCTGTTGCAAATGGAATTGTCCAAGCCCTTGCGATCTTGGGTGATAAGGCGACGAAGCCACTAGTTGTTCGCCTTGATGGAAATAATGTCAATGAAGGAAGAAGAATTCTTAACGAAGCGAATCATCCACTGGTCCAACAGCTCGACACCATGGATGGCGCTGCCGCTCGTGCAGCAGAATTGGCGGCCCAGAAATGACAATTTTCATCGATGAAAATACAAGAGTGATTGTGCAAGGAATGACCGGTGCAGAAGGAACCAAGCACACCAGGCGAATGATTGCGAGTGGAACAAAGATAGTTGGTGGCGTCACCCCTGGAAAAGGTGGGCAAGAAGTTGAGATTGAAGGTAAAGCGCTTCCCGTCTTTAACACTGTGAAAGAAGCTGTAGCTGCAACTGGAGCCAACGCCTCAGTCGTATTTGTACCACCGAAATTTGCTAAAGCTGCAGTCTTGGATGCAATCGATGCGGAATTACCGCTTGTTGTAGTAATTACCGAAGGAATCCCAGTCCACGATACCGCTGCTTTTTTTGCACACGCGCAAGAAAAAGGCAAGACGCGCATCATCGGCCCGAATTGTCCTGGACTTATCTCACCAGGAAAAAGCAATATCGGTATCACTCCTTCTGACATTACCGGTCCAGGAAAGATCGGACTAGTTTCAAAGTCGGGCACGCTGACTTATCAAATGATGTATGAGCTACGAGACATCGGCTTCACAACAGCTGTTGGAATTGGTGGTGATCCGATCATCGGAACCACTCACATCGACTGTCTCCGAGCATTTCAGGATGATCCTGAAACTCAAGCGATCGTTATGATTGGTGAGATTGGCGGTGATGCCGAGGAGCGAGCTGCTGCATTTATCAAGGAGTATGTGACTAAACCAGTGGTGGGATATGTTGCTGGTTTTACCGCTCCAGAAGGCAAGACGATGGGGCATGCCGGCGCCATTGTCTCTGGATCATCTGGAACCGCTGAAGCGAAGAAAGTTGCACTCGAGGCAGCTGGCGTAAAAGTTGGCAAAACTCCAAGTGAGACGGCTCAACTTCTTCGCGGAATCCTCAAGGGATAATTGTGACGCGAATCCTGCGCGTTGGACTCCAACAAGGGATTCGTAGCCTTACGCTCGTTCTTCTACCCATATCTTTTTTCTCGCTAGTCGCTTGGGCGACGGCGGGAAGTTCATCAGGAAATACAGCTGATCCGCTGCGAGCAGCGCTCTGGTTCTTTCTCGCAGCCCATCAAGTTCCACTACAACTAGCGCTCTCCGATGCCACGCTCTCTGGGTCACTTACTTTTCTTCCGGTTGGCGGAGTTCTAATTCCATTTTTTGCTACTAGAAGTGGTTATATGAGAATGATTGAAACTCTGGGCGAGCCCGCTCATAAAGATCGATTTCGTTACATTTTTTCTTTCGCATTTAGTTATGCGACTCTCGGCTACCTTATTTCATTAATAGCACTCGGAAGCACTGTGGAGGCGCCATATTATTTTGCGCTTCCAATTCTCTTTGCGATCTCTGCGATTTCTGCCTTCTTGGTTAGCGGAGCTCTACCAATGCATAAATTTCAGTTTCCTTGGCAGAGAGCGCTAAGAGTTGTATGGATATCTTGTGTCACGCTAATTGGATTTAGTTCACTTGTTGTTGCTGCATCATTGACCTTTCACTTTGATGTTGTGCTAAATCTAACCCGGGTAATTGAGCCCGGTGTCTTTGGCGGACTGGTCCTATTGATTGGCCAACTTTTGTATCTTCCAAATGTTGCTATCTCTGCCCTTAGTTATGTATCTGGTGCTGGGATAACTATTGGCACCGGAAGCCTGCTATCGCCGTTCATTCATCGAATTGATGAAATCCCAGCGATACCAATCCTGGGCGCCTTGCCTGTTAAAGGAAACATTTACGTTCTAACTCTATCCATCGTGATTGTTTTTATGGGTGCATCAGTAGCTCGCTACGCAGTTTCGACTTATAGCGACTTTAGTGAGACAAAACGTTTCTTCCTTTCAGCCACTCTAATCTCAGTGGTTCTGTTATTAGTTCTGGCACGGTTAAGTAGTGGTCAACTACTCTCCACAAACCTGCCCTCAGTAGGACCCGTTTGGTGGGCGATGCCCCTGATAGTTACTACAGAATTCGCACTTGGCGCTGGAATTTTCATGGTTGCTCCAAAGTTGATTGCCAAAATGAAAAAGCAAGATGCATGAAACATAAGCGGCACGCTCTTCTCTCAGTTTCCAATAAGGACGGGTTGGTCGAACTTGCAAGAGAACTAATTTCTAATGACTACTCGATCCTAGCTTCAGATGGAACGGCGCTTTTCCTTGAGAAAAATGGGATTTCCGTCAAAAGCATTGAGGAAGTAACTGGTTCGCCCGAGCTCTTTGCAGGCAGAGTCAAGACACTTCACCCCCTTATTCATGGCGCAATTCTCTTCGATCGAAGTGATCCAACTCAGGTAAATGAAGCAGAGCGCACCGGTACCCTCGATATAGATGTTGTGATTGTCAATCTTTACTCTCCAGAGAAGTTCGATATCGGAGGTCCAGCCTTGATTCGGGCTGCAGCCAAGAATTACAAGAGCGTTTCAATACTCACAAGCCCCAATCAGTATGAACATTTCGCGAGCCTTTTAAAGTCTGGAATTAGAGTAGAAGATAGAAAATTATGGGCTAGCCAAGCTATTGAAGTTACAGCAAGGTATGACCTCGCACTTCTAAAAGAGTTTGGCGAGCCACTCAGATACGGAGAGAATCCCCACCAATCAGGCGTGTTGGTTGGTAGCGCCGGAGTCGCATCGGCCCGGCTAATTCAAGGAAAGCAACCATCATTTAATAACTATCTCGATCTCGACATAGCCTCACAGGTTGTCGCAGATCATTCAGAAAATACATTTGTAATCGTCAAGCATGGAATGCCCTGTGGCGTCGCGATTGATGAAGATTCAAAATTGGCCTTCACAAAAGCTCTCGCTTCAGATCCAGTTTCTGCATTTGGCGGTGCGATTGCCTCAAACCAAGAGGTTGATGAGGAGGTAGCTGCTGAAATTGTTGGTAACTTCTATGAAGCGTTAATTGCCCCTGCTTTCACAGAGGGTTCGCTAAAAGTTCTGGCAAAGAAACCTAATTTGCGAGTTTTGGAATTTACCGCTCGGACAGAGCGCGATTTTCAATTGCGAGAGATTGATGGTGGCTTCCTATTGCAGAGTCCAGATAGGGAATTGAATTCGGAAGAATTCAATCTAGTTTCAGGAGATGCGCTCGATAAAGAAGATTTTGCAGATCTCAGTTTTGCTTGGACCACGGTTGCGCGATGTCGGAGCAATGCAATTGTCATAGCAAAAAGTAAGGCCACAATCGGAATTGGGGCGGGCCAAGTAAATCGCCTAGATGCAGCACGCGATGCCATTCGAAGGGCTGGCGATTATGTTCAGGGTGCGGTAGCGGCGAGTGATGGTTTCTTTCCATTTCCTGATGGATTGGAGGCGCTTGCGGCGTCGGGGATAAAGGCGCTCGTTGCACCAAGTGGTTCGATAAGAGATAAAGAGGTAATCGAATCTGCCAATAAGTCAGGAATATCGCTCTATTTTGCTACGAGACGTCACTTCTCTCACGGCTAAGCGCCCCAATTAGACTTATCCAATGGCGATAACGGGCGTAGCTAAAATTCTTGATGGGCGAAAACTATCTGCCACTATCAAGAGCGACATCGCCTCACAGATCAAGCGAGAAAACCTAAAGGTTGGACTTGGCACAATACTTGTTGGAGACGATCCGGGCTCTCACTCTTATGTCTCAGGCAAACACCGGGATTGTGCTGAAGTAGGAATCAATTCCATTCGAATTGATTTACCTGAAGGCACTACCGAGTCGAGAATTCTTGCCGCAGTGGAACAATTAAATGAGGATTCCCATTGCACTGGATTTATCGTTCAACTTCCGTTGCCGCAAGGTGTAGATGTAAATCGAGTCCTTCAAGAGATAGATCCGAATAAAGATGCCGACGGACTTCACCCATTAAATCTAGGGAAATTAGTTCTGCAGCAGAGCGCGCAACTTCCTTGCACTCCACAAGCGGTTTATGAATTGGTTTCACAGAATGGTTTTTCATGGGATGGAAGGAATGTAGTTGTTTTGGGAAGAGGTACGACCGTGGGCCGGCCTCTCGGACTCTTGCTATCAGGTAAGAAGGCGAATGCGACTGTCACGGTAACTCATACCGGTACTAGAGATATATCTGCACACACTAAAGAAGCAGATATCGTGGTTTCAGCCTTGGGCCAAGCACATTTTCTAAAAGCGGAGATGGTGAAAGAAGGGGCTGTCGTAATTGATGTGGGTCTCACTCGCGTTAACGGAAAATTGATTGGTGATGTTGACCCAGATGTTTACGAAAAGGTTGCTGCTTATTCACCCGTTCCGGGTGGAATCGGGCCTGTGACAAGGGCGATGTTGTTACGTAATGTTCTAGAACTCTCGAACCGGAGCGATAATTGAAGCGACTTTCATATCTAGTTGCCTTAGTTGCCCTTCTGATTTCCACCTTCTATTCGGTTCGATTCGGAGCGATAACTCTTGCGCTCGCCTTGGCTACCTATTCAATCCCCGGTTTTAGAACTAGCCGACCACTGGAGAAACTAATATCACTCTTGTTAGTGGTCTCGCTCATAACTGTCGCATTGGCGCTTCCGCGCAGGTAGCCGGTAAGTTCTGCCGCTATGAGCAGATCAGGAAAAGTTACTGTAGTTGGCGCTGGATTCTATGGATCTACTACGGCATTGAGATTGGCAGAGTACGACATATTTGAAACTGTCGTAATCACAGATATCGTTGAAGGAAAGCCCGAGGGAATCGCTCTTGATATAAATCAATCAAGATCAATTGAAGGCTTTGAGACCAAACTTGTTGGTCAAACTACAACTGCTGAGGGCGCCGGTTATGAAGCGACCGCAAATTCCGATGTTGTAGTTATTACCGCTGGCCTGCCACGTAAACCTGGTATGAGTCGAATGGATTTGATCGGGGTTAATGCTGGGATTGTTAGAGGTGTAACAGAAAACATAGCAAAGCACTCTCCAAATGCTGTCATTATTGTTGTCTCAAACCCATTAGATGAAATGACTGCGCTAGCCCAGATAGCTTCAAAATTCCCTCACAATCGCGTTATGGGTCAGGCAGGAATGTTAGATACTGCTCGCTTTACTCATTTTGTCGCGGAAAAATTAAGTGTTCCGGTCGCCACCGTAAAGACACTGACACTTGGATCGCATGGCGAGACTATGGTTCCAGTCCCAAGTCGTTGCTCTGTTAATGGAAAACCACTTAGCGAACTACTGGATGCAACAGAGATAGATGAGTTGGTAACTAGAACTCGCAATGGGGGAGCTGAAATTGTCGCGTTACTAAAGACCGGATCTGCTTATTACGCACCTTCTGCTGCTGCCGCACGAATGGCGCGCGCCGTTATTTCTGATTCACGAGAAGTCATGCCGGTTTGCGCTTGGGTGACCGGAGAATACGGAATCTCTGGAGTTTACTTAGGGGTCGAAGCTGAGATTGGTAGATCTGGTGTCACTAAAGTTGTCGAAGGGTCATTGTCGACCAACGAGCTGGAAGAGTTGAAGAAAGCTGCTGAAGCGGTCCGCGCCAAGCAAGCCGACGTAAAAGATCTATAGGAAGGAAGCTATGTCAAAGATCAAAGTCCAAGGCACCGTCGTTGAGCTAGATGGCGATGAGATGACCCGCATTATCTGGGACTTCATCAAAAAGCAGTTAATTCTTCCTTATTTGGATATCAACCTTGAATATTACGATCTAGGAATTGAGCATCGTGATGCCACCAATGATCAAGTCACGATTGATTGCGCTAATGCAATAAAGAAGCATGGTGTCGGGGTTAAGTGCGCCACAATCACTCCAGACGAAGCGCGCGTCAAGGAATTCAATTTAAAGCAGATGTGGAAATCGCCGAATGGCACGATTCGAAACATTCTCGGTGGGGTTATCTTCCGTGAGCCAATCATCATCAAGAATGTGCCGAGGTTGATTCCACACTGGAGCAAGCCGATTGTTATTGGTCGTCATGCATTTGGCGATCAATATAGAGCCACTGACTTCAAAGTGCCCGGCGCAGGAAAATTAACGGTCACATTTACTCCCGCTGATGGCTCCGCACCTATGGAATTCAATGTCTTTGACTTCCCAGGTTCTGGAGTTGCGATGACTATGTACAACTTGGATCAATCAATCCGTGATTTTGCCCGGGCATCATTTAATTACGGGCTAACCCGAAAGTATCCGGTTTATCTCTCCACCAAGAATACGATTTTGAAAGCTTACGATGGACGCTTTAAAGATATTTTCGC
>JBEARJ010000014.1:0-13641 GCA_041163285.1 Actinomycetota bacterium
CCTGGAAGATTTAGGTGTGACGATTGATCATAAGAATAAATACTCGCTTCCGCTCTTGATCAATGGCGCTGGTTCAATCCGAGGTGGCGAGGTAGAGGTAGATGCAAGTAAATCAAGTCAGTTTCTATCGGCGCTCTTGCTAGCGGGGCCTAGGATGCTTGACGGTTTGATTGTTAGAAATGTGGGCAAAAACCTTCCCTCACTTCCTCATATTGAGATGACTATGGCGATGCTCCGTGATTTTGGCGCAGAAGTTTCACAAGAAGAAGATTTATCTGGTGAGTACTCGCAGACGCTCTGGAAGGTAGCGCCAGGCGCAATGAGAGGTAGAGAGTTAGTCATCGAGCCAGATCTATCGAATGCGGCACCATTTATGGTTGCTCCAATAATTTGTGGTGGCGAGGTAGTAATTAAGGATTGGCCCAGATCGACCACCCAACCGGGTGATCGACTTCGAGAAATCTTTGCTGCCATGGGTGGAAAAATTGAATTTGTTGAAGAAGGACTTAAGGTTTCTGGAACAGGGAAGATCTCTGGAATCGATATTGATCTAAGTGATGAAGGTGAGTTAACTCCTACGATTGCTGCACTAGCGGCGCTCGCAAATTCTCCATCGCACTTGCGCGGAATAGGACATCTAAGACTGCATGAAACTGATCGACTTGCTGCCTTGGCAAAAGAGATAAACGCCTTGATTGGTCCCACTGGTGGCGAAGTAATAGAGGAAGAGTCTGGATTGATTATCAAACCCTCCTCAAAAAATATCTCTGATGAGAAAAACGAGCACCTATTTCACACTTATGAAGATCATCGCTTAGCTACTGCAGGCGCAGTAATGGGACTGGCAATTCCAAATGTAATCGTAGAAAACATTGAAACAACTCGAAAGACTCTCCCTGATTTTCCCGGACTTTGGAGCTCAGTCCTTGAGTAAGCGAAGCGCTCGTCGCTACGACGAGAGTGATGCGCGAGTAAGGGCGCCAAGAACTAAGCCGCGAAGAAGTAAGGATCGTCCCGATTACTCAGACGCTCCGGTCGCATTTGTTACAACAGTCGATCGAGGTCGAATTACCTGCCTTACCAATAATCATGTCGTAGTTACCGCGATGAAAGCCCGTGAACTCGGAAAGAATTCAATTGTCGTAGGTGATCTGATAAGACTAGATGGAGATGTTTCCGGCGACTCTGGAACGCTCGCTCGAGCAGTCGAAGTCATGCCACGAAAGAATCTTCTCTCCAGAACCGTCGATGATGCAGGAGCCTTTGAAAAGTCAGTGGCTGCAAATGTTGAACAGCTAGTAATTGTCGTAGCAGCCGCGGACCCAACGCCAAGACATGGTTTTGTGGATCGATGTCTAGTCGTTGCATATGATCAAGGAATAGAGCCCATTCTGGTGATAACTAAATCTGATCTTGCCGATCCAGCCGAATTTACTGAGGCCTACTCAGATCTTGAAATCACTACTTTTGTGCTCTCGGTCAAGAAGGGCGATGTTAAAGATCTCGAACCTCTTCGAGATAAGTTGAATGAAAAGAAATCTGTTCTCATCGGCCACTCTGGTGTTGGTAAGTCAACCCTCTTTAATGCGCTGCTCAACAATCAAGCGCGCGCAACCGGAGATGTAAATATCGCGACCGGAAAGGGACGTCACACATCTTCAAGTGCTTATGCTTTAGAACTGCCGGAGGGCGGATGGATCTTTGACACCCCGGGTGTTCGCTCTTTTGGATTGGAACATGTAGACCGATCACGAGTGATTGGCGCCTTTCAAGAGCTTGCAGAAGTGATCATTAATTGCCCGAAGAACTGCTCACATAGTGAGGCAGGCTGTGCTCTCAATAACATGATAAGCGGCAGTAAAGCGATAAAGCGAGTGGAGGGGCTCCGTCGAATACTCGCCTCAAGTTCGCAGCCGATAACCTAAGGCCTGTGCATAGTTACCCTGGAAATTTAACTGGCGATATCGAACTACTTAAGCGCCTCGCTGATGAGAGTGACTCGATTTCCCTAGATAGATACAGCGCTCAAGATCTAGTGATTGAAACTAAGCCTGATGCAACGCCCGTAACAGATGCTGACAAGGCGGTCGAGCGAAAGATCCGAGAGATACTTGCTGTTGAACGCCCCGACGATTTAATTGTGGGTGAGGAATATGGAAAACCAGAATCTATCTCCCCTAGTTCACGATATTGGGTAATCGATCCAATCGATGGTACGAAGAACTTTTTGCGGGGCGTGCCAATCTGGGCAACTTTAATTGGATTGGTGCATCGCGATGCATCTGGAACTGATCGAGTAATTGCAGGAATGGTTAGCGCACCGGCGCTGTTTAGAAGATGGTATGCCGCCACTGGCTTTGGTGCATTTACAGAAGTAAATGGTGGAATAGCGACTCAAATTTATTCATCCAAAATCGCGAAACTTTCGGACGCCTCACTCTCGTTCTCCGATTTGGCTGGTTGGGGAAATCGCAAAGATAGCTATCTCAACTTCCTAGATAAAGTCTGGCGCGTGCGCGGTATTGGTGATTTTTGGTCACATATGTTGGTTGCCGAAGGTGCAGTAGATATCGCAGCTGAGCCGGCACTCGCTCTCTGGGATATGGTTCCGTTGGCGGTGATTGTTGAAGAAGCTGGTGGAGTATTTAGCGATCTAGAGGGTAACTCCGGCCCATTTGGAAAGAGTGGTATCTCGGCAAATCGTGCTCTACATAACCAATTTCTCGAATCTATAAATTCTCAAGATCAAGCCAATTCAATTAGGGAAGAAAATAGATCATGAGCTCGTTAGAACAGATTGATTTAAATGTAGATGGAATGACTTGTTCCTCTTGCGTCGCCACAGTCGAACGTTCTCTAAATAAGGTCCCAGGGGCCAAAGCCACAGTCAATCTAGCCACCGAGACAGCCCACATTCTCGTACCCCAAGGAACTGCTACCAAAACTTTGATTGATGCCGTAAAGGCTGCTGGTTATAGCGCCCGGCTCCGCACGGATGAGAGCGAGAGTTTTTCAAATACGCGAAGGATTGGACTGCGGGTATTTATCTCGCTCCTGTTAACCATTCCTGTGATTCTGCTTTCGATGTGGCATTCGCTCCATTTTCAATTAGATGACATTCTCTTAGATTTCTTGGACTCAGTTGGATTACCGCCACCCCTCTACTCACCTACTGGATGGCTAGTTATTGCGCTGAGCGCACCAGTCGTTCTATTTCTTGCCTGGCCAATTCACCGCGCAGCTATGCGCAATCTGCTCCATCCCACGATGGATAACTTAATTTCGCTCGGTTCGCTGACTGCATTCATTTGGTCAATTTATGCTAACTCAACTGGCGCAGGTGATATCTATGCAGAAGTAGCAGCTTCGGTTGTTACATTCATAATCTTTGGAAGATATCTAGAGTCAATTGCAAAACGTCGTGCTGGTTCAGCGCTGTCCCAACTTCTCTCATTAAATCCAAAAGAGGTAAGAATTCTTCGCGGCGGCGAAGAGGTAGTGGCTCCGATTGAGAATCTAGCAGTTGGTGATCAATGCATCGTAAAACCGGGCGAACGTTTTCCAACCGATGGAGTTGTCGTTGACGGAATTGGCAGCGTCGATAACTCATTACTAACGGGTGAATCGCTCCCAGTTGAAGTTAGGCCGGGCTCTCAGGTCATAGCTGGCGCAATAAATCAGAGTGGTCGTCTAATCATTAGTGCCCAGAGAGTTGGTTCAGAGACTGAGCTATCTAGAATCACAAAGATGGTTCTTGGCGCACAAGCGGAGAAAGCTCCGATTCAGCGGATTGCAGATCGAATCAGTGGTGTATTTGTGCCGATAGTTGTTCTAATTGCACTTGCCACCTTAGCCACATGGATTCTGCTCGGAAATGATTTAGCTCCTTCAATAGCGGCGACGGTCGCAGTATTAATAATCGCCTGTCCATGCGCGCTGGGGCTTGCTACCCCGGTAGCGCTGATGGTTGCCTCGGGGCGGGGAGCAAATAGCGGAATAATTCTACGAAAAGTCGCAGTTCTTGAGGTTGCGCCCAAGATTGATACAGTCGTTTTTGATAAGACTGGAACTCTTACAACTGGTGAGATGAAAGTCCAGCACGAAGTCCTAATTGAGCAGAACAAACTTCCCGTCACCAAACAAGAAATCTTGATGGCAATCCATTCAATTGCACGTGAAAGTAATCATCCAGTAGCTCAAGCGATTACGAGGAATCTCTTGGAGCGCGGAATTGCCCGCAAATCAATCTCAGATTATTCAGAGGCTGCCGGCATGGGCGCTGCCGCTCGCGTAACTTTTCAATCAAGCTCGCTTCCAGTACTGATTGGATCACCGGAAGCAATCCGAAAAGCAACTTTGAGTTTTCCTAACGAGATCGAGAGTATGGTGAGCGCAGCTCGCCTACATGGAAATTCAATTTCTGTTGTCGCAGTCGATGGAACTGCCGTAGCTTCATATGAAGTTGGTGACACGCTTCGAGAAGATTCGCCAACTGCAATAAAGGAGTTTCAGAATCAAAGTATCGAAACCTGGCTTTTGACGGGCGATAATGAAGCGGCGGCACATGAGATTGCAATTCGTGTTGGAATCCCCACCAAGAATGTCGTTGCTGGCGCTACCCCAGAGAGAAAAATTGCAAAGATTGAAGAGTTGAAAGCAAATGGCTCACGCGTTCTGATGATTGGCGACGGAATTAATGATGCTGCAGCTCTTGCGGCTGCTAATTTGAGTATGGCGATGGGAACCGGAACAGATACCGCTGTTGCATCAGCCGACATAACGCTTATGCGACCTTCCCTTTTGGCCGCAATCGAATCTATTTCGCTTTCTAAGAGAACGCTGAGAATTATCCGTTCCAACTTGGGATGGGCATTTATCTATAACGTTATTGGCATCCCAATTGCTGCAGTTGGTGCGCTAAGTCCAATGTATGCCGGAGGCGCAATGGCATTTTCAAGTCTTTTCGTGGTTCTAAACTCGCTTCGCTTAAACCGCGCCACTACGCTCCGGGCGTGAATATAACGACATCAATCTGGTTATTAACTGTTGCTTTCATCTTAGGACTTCTTCTTTTTGATCTTTTAACCTCAACCCGTAAGCCTCATGATGTCACGTTTAAAGAGGCGACTTTCTGGTCGATCTTCTACATTGCCGTTGCTGTTGGATTTGGCCTCTGGGTTTGGTCAGATTACGGCGCCCAATATGGCAAAGAATTTTTCGCCGCCTACATCGTCGAGAAGTCCTTATCCATGGACAATCTCTTTGTCTTCATAATAATTCTGGCTAATTTTGCAGTTCCAACTATCTACCATCAACGTGTACTTATGGTAGGAATCATCCTCGCATTGATTATGCGCGCTATCTTCATAGCAATTGGAGCTGCCGCTCTTGAGGCATTTGCTTTTACCTTCGTTATATTTGGTGCGATTCTCTTGTGGACCGGAGTAAAACTGATGCAACATTGGGATGAGGATCCGGATTTAACCGAAAATCCCATCGTAAATTTTGCGCAGCGGCGATTCTCCTTTACTGACAATTATCACGGCTCAAAGCTCTTCATTAAAGAGAATGGCAAGCGACTTGCAACCCCGCTCCTGCTTGTAATGATTGCAATTGGAGCTACAGACCTTCTCTTTGCCCTTGACTCTATTCCGGCTACTTTCGGCGTAACTCAAGAACCTTATCTTGTCTTTGCAGCTAATGCGTTTGCACTTCTTGGTCTTCGTGCACTCTACTTCTTGATGAAGAATTTAGTTCAGAAGTTAATTTACTTCTCGCTTGGACTATCTTTTATACTGGTCTTTATTGGAATCAAATTGATTATGCTCTGGATCTACCAAGAATTCGGCTCTGTTCCCAAGATTTCCACCAATTTTTCACTAGTTGTGATCGGCTCAATTCTCTTAGTCTCCACCGTGGCTAGCTTGATTAAGTCGAAGCTAGATCCGAGCGCAGTTGGCCATGCCGGGCGCATTTCCGATTCCAAAAATAGGAATGAGTAACTAGACCTTCAAAAGCCATCCTGGTTTCTCTCTCCGAGCAGCGACAATTAAAAATAGCTTCTCTAAAGTAAAAAGCGCCCGAGCAATCGGGCGCTTTATTTCTAGTAGCGGGGGCAGGATTTGAACCTACGACCTCTGGGTTATGAGCCCAGCGAGCTACCGAGCTGCTCCACCCCGCGTCGGAGCCCCTTACTTTAGGGGCAATAAGCAAAACCCCAAAATCGTCGCAGCTTCCTTCGCGGATTTCTTCCTCGTGATCTTGGTACAACCGTTAAATATTCTTAAGAATAGTTAACGGTTCTGTGCCGATATTGCAGCTTCGATTGCAGCCTTTAGTCGATCTTGAGCCTCGCCATAAGCAGCAAAGTCACCGCGCGTTAAGGCAGCTTGTGCATCAGCAAGCGCGCGTTGTGCGCTCGCTAGCGCTTGTGCGAGATCTTCTTGTGCTGGAGTCTGATCGCCACTTCCACCAGTTGATGGACGCGATGGCGCAGCTGTGCCACTGTCTCCGCCGAAGACTTGGTTCAATGCGCCACTCAAAGTGTCATCAAAACCAATCTTCTCACCGAAGGAGACCAATACTTTCTGTAGTAACGGATATGCGGCGGAGTTCGAAGTTGCACGGACATAGACAGGTTGAACATAGAGAAGTCCTCCACCAACCGGCAATGTCAGCAAGTTTCCAAGTACAACATCTGATCCACCTTGACGAAGTAGTGAGAGCGAGAGCGCAACAGTTGGGTTAGCCTCAAAGTTAGAAGCTACCTGTGAGGGTCCCGCGATATTTGTTGAGCGCTGCAATTGCAACACGGTGAACTTTCCATAATCCTCACCAGGATCGGAATTTACTACCGCAAATGCCGTCAAATTCTCTCGACCACCGCGGGGCACGAATGGAGTGGTTAGAGAGAAAGATGCCTTCTTTTCCCCTGGCAACTGCAAGGTGTAGTAATAAGGCGGCTGCGCACCAGCATTCGCACCCAGAGTTGATGGATCGCGCGGTACGCGCCAGAAATCCTGTCCACCATAGAAAGCATTTGCATTTTTAACATGGTAGAGCGCTAGCACATCTCGCTGTACTCGGAAAATATCTTCCGGATAGCGGACGTGTGAAATTAGCGCATCACTCATCTCTGACTTTGGTTTTACGACGCCCGGGAATGCTTTCATCCATGTCTCAAGCACTGGATCGCTTTCATCCCATGCATAAAGAGTTACTGTTCCATCGTATGCATCAACGGTCGCCTTGACTGAATTGCGAATGTAATTGATTGTTGAATTAGGAACAGCTGTCAATGGGTTGTTATTTATGTTTAAAGCATCAGTTGTCGCGCCCGAGATATCTACTATGCGAGAATATGGATAGCCGGAGCTCGTTGTGTAGCCATCAATCATCCAGACAATTCGATTATCAACGATGGCAGGATATGGATCGCCATCAATCTTCAACCATGGAGCGACCTTAGCTACACGCTCCCTGGGAACGCGATTGTAAATGATTCGCGACTCAGAATTAATCAAATCTGTAAGAAGAATTCTCTGCTCTTGATAGTGAATTGCAAAAAGAAGTCGTGAGAAGAGAGATCCCATCGGAACTCCACCCTCGCCGGTATAGGTATAGAGCTTCTGACCATTCGGTGATCCGTCATCTGGATAATCAAACTCAACCGGATCGCCACCTTCGGGCGCTCCGATTATTGAGTAATCTGGATTGTTCTCGCCAAAATAGATTCGAGGTTGGTAATCGCCGAGCACTCCCTTTGAAGGGATATCTCCGCTCGAGAAGATTGGCTTACCATCGACATCTTGTGCATTTCCATATGCACCTACAAAACCAAATCCGTGGGTATACACAAGATGATCATTAATCCAGTTTCGATTTGGATTTCCTTCAATATTTAGTTCACGGACCGAAACGACCATGTCGCGTGTTTGCCCATCTAGGTTGTAGCGATCAATATCAAGCGACTCATTAAACGCATAGTAAGGACGAATTTGCTGCAATTGGCGGAAGGTCGATGAAAGCACATTCGGATCCATGAGTCGGATATTTGAAATAGTTGGCTGATCACCTGCAAGTTGGCCAGCGCTCGTATTTATTGTTGCTTGATAATCACGAATCTCGACCTGATCTAAGCCATAAGCAATCCGTGTAGCTTCGATATTGCGCTGAATGAATGGCGCTTCTTTTGAAGACTCAGTTGGTTTAACTTGGAACTGCTGAATTAGCGCAGGGTAAACGCCAGCAATCAAAAAGGATGAGAGTCCGAGTAACGCGGTTCCAGCTGCTGGTAGTACCCATGAGCGGCGGAAAATATTTGCGAAGAATAATAATGAACAGATGACGGCTATTCCGGCCAAGATTGATTTCGCAGGGAGAACAGCATTTACATCGGTAAAGGTAAGACCGGTAATGATTCCATTATCTGATGTAGCAAGTGCAAATCGATCAAACCAATATGCGATTGCCTTCAACGCAACAATCAAGCCTAGGAGTACGGAAACCTGTACCCGAGCAGTGACCGTCGTGCGATCATCACGAACTTGAGGACGAATTCCACCGTAGATGTAATGCACAACCCCAGCCGCGACAGTTGCGAGAATCAAAGTGGAGATTGCCCAACCAACTAGTGATTGCCAGAACGGAAGGGTGAACATAAAGAAGGAGACGTCGCGACCGAATTGCGGGTCGTTTACTCCAAATGGGGTTGCATTGCGATAAAGCATCCATGCTTCCCAGAATCTTGCACCTGCTGTACCAGCAAAATAGAAGATTGCTAGCGCGATACCAATAATTGCGGCGCGCTTAATTGGCTCAATCTGTGCTCGGTACCGTTCTAAGTTGTCAGCTTCTACGGTCAGAGGCACATAGATTGGACGGCGCTTGTAGGCAATCAGAATATTGGTGACGATGACTAGTGAGGTTACAAGACCAAAAATTAAGAATAGGGCGGCACGTGTCGTGAGGAGCTTTGTCCAAACTTCGCTGTACTCAACGGAACGGAACCAGAGATAGTCAACATAGAAACCGCTTAAGGAGACCAGAAGGACTGCCAGAGCGGTAAGGATGATGATTGTCAGCGGAAGAGCGCCGATTTTTCTTCGCTCACCGGGAGTTCGACGTGGGAAGTTGAAATTGCGGAAAGGATTATCTGGGTTATCTCCGAATGCCATGGGGCGAGGCTATCTAAGAGTTAGCAGGTAGGAAATCTGAATCCATCAGGTGCCCGAAGTGCGGCAATCGCCTCGCTCAGTGTTGAGACCGGGATTACTTTTAAACCCTTTGGCACGTGCTTTATATCAGGACAATTTTCGCGAGGCGCCAAGAAAATAGTGGCACCTTTACGAGAAGCGCCAATCATCTTCTCCTCAATTCCACCTATCGCGCCGACTCTTCCATTTGGATCAATCGAACCCGTTCCGGCAATCTGGCGGCCTCTAAGCAAATCCTCAGGTGTCAACTTCTCCACAACGCCTACAGCAAAAATCAAACCGGCACTGGGGCCCCCAACTCCTCTGATATTGAAATCGATATCAACCGGGAACTTCGCAGTTGTTCCGACAAGAATTCCTATTGCGGGGCGATTGGGATCAGCTCCCAACTCTTGATTTGATACAAGCCTTACGCTCTCAAGAACATTTCGGGACTCACCATTTATGACTCGTTCAACTTCAATATCGATTACATCTCCAATTTTCTTATCGGAATACGCGCCACGAATCTCTTCAATCTCATTTATCTTGTCGCCATCGACTATAAGGATGCGATCCCCCGGTTCTAATTTCCCCTTTGCGTCAGAGTATTCAAGAATTCTGCTGACGAAGTAGATCTCTTCGAACTGATATCCGAGAAAACTTAGCGCTGCGGCAGTTGCGGTGACTTTAGAACCAGCCATTTCTGCTCTCGAATCTCGCTCTATAACTCTTCCTTCAACTGCCGGCGGGTAGACCACTTCGCGCGGCAAGACAACATGGGGACCAAGAGCCCAGTTGTAGAGCGTCTCAGCTCCAAAGACTGGAGAGTTCGGATTGGTGACCAGAATTGAAGTTATGTAGAGCTTGCCATTTGCTTCATAGCTTTTTGCATCTTTTATCTCAATCAAGCCTGCAGTGACGTTATCTGGAACCCCGGGTTTGAAAAACACATATGGAATAGGGGCGGCAAGGGTTGCTACAGCTAGAAGAAAGAAAAATAGTTTTGCTGGAAATGACCACCTATAACGAAGCGGAGAGATCGAATTAAACACTTCTATCGCTCATCGCTCTTTGAAGTTTCCGCTTCTAAATTATCTCGGTCAAGATCCTGTTGGTCTTGATGAAACGAATCTTGGAATTTCTTAAATCGCCCCACAGAACGTTCAGTCTGATTCTCATACTTAATCTTTAGGCGAGTTACCCAATACGCATACACAAGTCCACCAGTTAGAGCGGTGATCGGGATGATCCACCAAACAAGCGCCGAAACTGGAGGCGCTGAATTCTCTGCTGCTAATTGATTGATGCCGACCCAGAGAGTCTTATGCGGGAAAAGGCCATATGGGATTTGGCCATGTGGAATTTGGCCATGTGGGATTTGGCCAAGCAAAACTACCGACGAAAGACCCTGCAAGAGACTGAACATGTCCTAAGCCTAGGTCAGCGGAAGGTCCGGCGCCTTACGGGAAGAAATTAGCTATCTTGGTGGTTTGACCGACTAGATCGCACTAGTTCCCGAGATACAGCTGCGATATTGAATCTCAAAACGAGGTTGAAGAAAGTTTCAGGAAGGAAGATGGTAAATGGCCGGATTTGGATTTACCCCACCCGATGAGCCTCATGATTCAAATGAGAATAATCCGGAGCCAGGTAAGAACCCCTTTGGAAACTTTGGCGATATCTTCCAGCAATTCTCATCTATGGGTCTAAATGTTCAAGGTTTGATGTCAGCCCTATCTGGACAGAAATCGCCAGCCTCGCTCTCTCGAGAAATGATCCGTGAAATCTCAAGGAAGTTTCTCTCTGCACATGGCGACCTGCCGGTCTCTATCGCGGAATTAACTGCAGCACAAGAGGCGATGAATATCGCAGACCTCTGGCTCAATGAGGCCACGGTTTTTCCACCTCTACCCATGAGCGATCATTGTGCCCAAAGTCGGCGCGACTGGATCGACTCCACCCTTACGGGTTGGGAGGAAATTGCTCGACCACTAGTTGAGGGAATGAGCGATGCGATGGCATTGATGCTGAAAGAGAATCTGGGCGAAGAAGGAATTCCAAATCCTGATCTTCCGAATTTGGGTTTACCGGGTTTCAATATTTCAGGCGCACAAATTCCACAATCACTTCTTGCAACAATTATGGGCACATTCATGAGTTCGCTAATTAGCACTCAACTTGGCCAGACAATTGGAAATCTCTCGACAACTGTTACCGGGGCAAATGATGTAGCTCTCCCACTCGCAAAGGAGATCCGTCCAGCACTTATCCCGCAAAACATCTCAATCTGGGGAGCTGGCCTAGGAATTGAAGAGAATGAAGTTCGAATTTACTTGGCGCTTCGTGAGATAGCTGCAGCACGTTTATTTGTGAGCGCGCCCTGGTTACGCGAATACATCAAAGGCGCCATTTCATCCTATGGCAAAGGAATTCGTGTAGATATAACTGCGATAACCGAGCAGGCGCAAGAGGCGATGAGTTCCGGAGATCTAGATCCGGCAAACCCAGAGTCGCTAACGCTCGCTCTCTCAGGCGGAATGTTCACCCCTGAAGAGACGCCTAATCAGAAGGCGGCCTTGGAAAATCTCGAGACAGTTCTTGCGCTCATCGATGGCTGGATTGATTCAGTCGTCACCTTGGCCGCTAAGAATCGTCTGCCATCTTTAGTACAACTTCGCGAGACTCAACAACGTCGTCGCGCTACAAAATCACCAACTCAAGAACTATTCGCAACTCTAGTTGGGCTCGAAGTATCACCTCGTCGCGCCAGAGAGGCGAGTATTTTCTGGGAGAAAATTGTTGAACTTAGAGATACAAAGAGTCGCGATGACATCTGGGATGAGTCATTTCTTCTCCCGAGAGCAGATCAACTCAGTGATGCAGAGAGCTTCCTAAAGAGCCGAACAGTTCCTGATGATCTCTCTGGGTTAATTTAAATCGGGTTGAAATTTCGCCCACCCCAGCGAGATAGGTATCTGCTCTCGTTTCAGCGCTGAGGTATCTTGAAAAGGTATCTTGTAAAGAAAAGCGAAGTCCCCGGGCGCACAATTCTTTATCTGCCTTCCCCTTGCAGATACTGAACGGTTATCCGAGGACTTCGTACGCGCAAAGTACGACATCAGCGAGGAACAAAGCAACTCCCCCAGCCATCTGAGTTATCCTCAGAATTGATTATTTGAAGGTGAGGCGGGTGTGTGGATAACTTCATTCAAGACGAGATCTTCGAGGCTAACCTCCCGGCCGTGCGCGCCCAAGCCTCAAAACCAACAAGTGAAGTAAGAATTCCGCCTACCGAGATTGCAGGTGGGGCCGAGGTTCGGGTAATCAAGAGCTCGAGACGTCGTCGGTCGATTAGCGCATATCGCGAACATGGGGCGATAGTTATTCAAGTACCGGCACGTCTTTCGAATTCCAAGATTCAAGAGGTAATTCCCGAGATGGTCGAGAAAATTCTCTCTCGTGAAGCGCGCGAGAAGATGAGCGATGAGGCTCTATTCGATAGATCTTTAGAACTTCTCGCACTTTATCTGCCCGAATTTAGGACAGAACCGGTAAGCGTTCTCTGGCGGAGTATGAATGAGAGATGGGGCTCCTGCACAACTCTCGATCGCACCATTCGTATCTCCGACCGATTAAACGGAGCGCCCGATTACGTCGTCGACTATCTCTTAGTTCATGAGTTGATTCACCTTGAGATTCCAGACCATGGCCCAGACTTCGAGAGCCTGCTATCAAGATTTGAGCGGGCGGAGCTAGCTAGCGCTTACCTCGAAGGCTACGAAGCTGGAACTCGAGGTTAGGGACTCCAAAACCGGGATAAATCGGGCAATTAACTCGAATTTAAGCGTAAATGGGTAAGGAAACGCCTTTGCTGAGCGTGAATTGCGAGGCTTTGAGCGTAGCGCGGGGGTATGGTGAGGGCATTCGCAGGTAGAAGAACCTGTGAGGATCGGAGGAAAAAATGGCTGAAACATATAAGGGTGAGGCCTACTGCGTTAAATGCAAAGAGAAGCGTGAGTTCGAAGGATTCGTGAACGTTTCTGACTCTGGTCGTCGTATGGCGAAGGGCAAGTGCCCTGTGTGCGGCACCACGGTCAATCGCATTTTAGGTAAGGCTTAAAGACCTCGCTCGTGGCGACCCAACGCTCACTTCTACACAGACCACGTTCGGTTGCGGCCGGTCCTGGAACATGGAGCGCGCATCATTTGCGCCATGTCAGAGATATCAAGTGATTTAAATTCGCGAACGCGCAGCTCGAAGCCAAGGCTTAAGTCAGGAATCTCATTCTGGCGAAGCGCAGCCTCGCGCCAGCTCCACATCGGCTCAAGACTCTCCCACTTTATGATTCCTGACCAGATTGGCTCAATTGAAGTCGAGCCAGCGCTTCGCTCAATCGCTCGAGGTGAGTTCTCTAGCGGAGGCGATTTCCAATTAATTCTCTCA
>JBEARJ010000015.1:0-13183 GCA_041163285.1 Actinomycetota bacterium
GCCGCTCTCGTGTCATCAAACTTTATGGCAATGACTTTCCCATTTTTGCCAACCTCACCAGTAAGTATGTTTCGCTCTAGTTCTGGTCGTGCGGTTGTGTCGACGAGTGGATTACTGGGAATCGAGCAACCTGAAATTAACAGAAGGGATACAAACTTAATCCCGGACTTGCGGAGGAATTTAGAGAACATCATCTTCAAATGCATATGTGACGGGCAAGGGCGCCCTGCCTGCTAGGCGGAAGGCTCGAATAATTAATTTAGACCGTCGTTTTCGAGTGGCGCTTACGGCTTCTCGATGTATTGCGATCGCCGTCCTCAATCTGTCAGTGATTGACTGTAACTCTTCAAATGATTCGGGGTATATCTCTGGAATATCACTCTCTTGCACCAGAAGTTTTAGAGCTTCCGATAGTCCGCTCTCGGCCCCGCTCCGTTCTGAAAATTCGGCATCTCGAGCTTGGTGAGAGGCTAACGTAATTAATAGCTTGGTGGCCGGATCGATCTCCTTAAAGTTTGCGATTTCCTGAGCAAGAGCAGCCCTGCGTTGCAAAATGGAATCGAGATTGGCCCAGGATGTTTCAACTCGATGATGTAGTCGATCTAAGCGATTGGCTGAGAAAGTCAGATACCAGATAAAGACTAAAGAAATGAGAAGCACTGCGATAAATTCACTCATTAGGTTTACTGGTCCTCCCTACTTAAGAATCTCAACCAACTTCTAGGTTCAGATCCCACAGTTACTCTCTCCATCTCCCCTTTGGCATGCAAATAGACATTCATGATTTCTGGGCCGACAACTCGCCAATCAAACCTCATCGCTCCTTCTGTCGCTCGTTGTTTCAATGTTTCTAAAGCAAACCGGTCGTGAAATAGTTTAATAATGACTCGTGCTAGATCTGTTGAGTTCTCATTCTCAAAAGTGTGGCCAAATACACCATCGCCCAAAACATTTCTAAATGCGGGCAGATCGCTCGCTACTATCGCAGCGCCACTCGCCATCGCCTCAGCCAGAATAATGCCGAATGATTCTCCACCGGTGTTTGGAGCAATGTAGATATCAACGGACTTTAAAAAGTTTGCCTTCTCTTCTTCGGTTAGTCGACCGAGAAATTCGATTCGGTTTCTTAGGTTGGGATTTACAGACTGCATAACTTCAAGCCCTTCTCCCGGCCCAGCAATCAAGAGCCTTAAATTCGGAATGGTCCGAACCAGATTCGGCAGAGCTGAAAGGAGTATTCCGAGGCCCTTGCGTGGCTCCGAAAAGCGACCCAAAAATCCCAGCGTGAAATCCCTCTGCCAAGCTGCATTGGTTTGAGCAGAGGCGAAGTAGGAAGTGTCGATTCCATTCGGAATGACAAGCGCATCGGTATCAAGATGAATCGTTAAGGTCTCACGAGCTACTTCACTAACTGCAATTCGGGCGCGCAACTTCTCTATCACTGGTTCGAGCAGTGGGGCGATAGCAAAAGCAACTTTCTGTCTCGGGGCTGCAACATGAAATGTTCCTACCATGGGCCCGTCTGCAATCGAACAGGCAAGAAGTGAGAGGGAAGGAATTGCGGGTTCATGAAGATGCAAGACATCAAAATCGTTTCTAGCAATCCATTGCCTAACTCGAGTTGCTGCCAGCGGACCGAAGAGAACACGTGCAACTGCACCGTTATAGGGAATAGCAACGGGCCGACCTGCAGCGACTACAAAACTCTCTTCGATTGACTCCCCTTCAACTGCAGGAGCAAGCACAGAAACTTCGTGACCATCATCAATGAAGTGATGCGCCAAATCTTTTATATGCGCTTGCACTCCCCCGGGTATATCCCATGCATAAGGAGAAACCATTCCAATTTTCAATTAATTACTCTCTTCTTCAACGAATATTCGTTGTTGCATATGCCAAGAAGTTGGATCTTGCTGAATATCGAACTCAAATCTATTCGCAATCTCCTGAGTTAAACGCTGTACCTCGCTTGCTTCGGGCTCATCGCGCCGCACTACAAACGGTCCGTTAAAAGCAATTCGAATGCCACTCTCGGTATACGAAACGTAGGCTGCTATTAAATGCGCTTTTGTGCGGTAGGCCAAAAGCGCAGGCCCCGCTGGCATTCGAGCACGGGCGCCGAAAAAATCAACCTCGACACCAGACTTCGAAAGATCGCGATCGGCCACTAAAGCAATCAGCTCACCTTCATTCAGGCGCTTGATCAATTCTTCGGTGACGTTTGCCTGTAGATCTAGGACCTTCATCCCCATACCCTCCCGATGAGCCAAAAACTTTTTAAAAAGTCGCTCGGGTTTTAAGTGCTCGGCAACGGTATGAACTGTAATTCCTTGAGAGCAGTAATACAGTCCAGCGTGGTCCCAGTTTCCAGCATGTGGAAGAGCGATGATTACGCCGGCACCACTCTTAACAGAATCTACGAATAAATCATTATTTTCAGTAGTGACCGTTGTCGCAACTCGCGTGGTGCTCCAATCCGAAATTCGGAAAGTGTCACACCAATAACGCATGGCATTCGCTAATCCACTTTTCACAAACTCTTCAATTTCGTTCTCACTCTTCTTGGGAAACGCGGTCCAATAATTAGCTCTTAACCTTTGAACCCTTCTTCCATTCTTCTTATAGGCGCGCCGACTTAACCAATTGAAAAGCGAATAGGCCTTGCGTTCGGGCAACAATCTGACGAATCGCCAGAGCGCGCTATATAAAGTGAACGTTAAATACTCAGAAGCCGCTTTCATGCTTGATATACAACCTTTAAACGTTGTAACACTGTTACCAAGCTAAGAAGGGTTAAGAGCGTTAAAGAGATTGGTAAAGCAATATTTAGGCCAAGACCATATAGCCCCGTGCCGACGAGCAAGATGATTAGACGTTCGGCTCGTTCGGCCATTCCAACAGAACAAGATATGCCCAAGCTCTCGGCCTTTGCCCTTATATATGGGATGAGGCCACTTAGAAATAGCACCGCTATTGCGAGAAAGTGAAGATCTGAAGGTTCCTCGAAAAGGTAGATCCAAATTCCAATCACGATTGCGGCATCACTGACTCGATCTAGCGTCGAGTCGAGCAATGCTCCCCACTTTGTTCCATGAGTATCGGATAGGCGCGCCATAGTTCCGTCAAATAGATCACTTAGTGCAAAAAACGAAACCACCAACGTTCCCATAAAAAAATTACCCGCTGCAAAAAAATAGATTGCCGAAAAAGCTACGCCAACAGCTCCAATTACGGTGATTGCGTTGGCGCTTATGCCCAAACGCAACATCGTTCGGCATATCGGCGTTATAAATGATGTCACTTGCGCCTTGAATATCTGCTGAATCATTGGATACATCGTAGGCTCTCCACATGAATACCGGCCTGATTCATATGGCCCTGGCTCACCATTATGAGGTACAGCCGGTTGCCCACATATCGGAATTGAGGGTGGACCTTCAATTCATGGCGATTCCCAGCGAGTTGAGGGATTTTGAATTCTCCGAGAAGTTAGATTTTTTTGCCCTACTAGTTGACGCTCGCAGTGGCATCTCTCCACAGATGATTGAAGTTTGGCAACACTATCAAGATCGTCAATTTCCCAGGGTTTTGCTCGTTCAAGGCATTGAATTTTCCGAGTCAGACTTTGATGACATTGTTTTAATTGGAAATAGAGTCCTAGAGCAATTTGCAACTCCATACCTGGTTCTCCATGACGAAATAGGAGAACCAACTGGACTAATTTCGCTCGAGGACAATATCGTCCATGATTATTCTGGTTCAACAGTGACCAATTATCCGGCAGAAAAAGAAATGATTGAACTAATCAAAGACTTCCAAGATGAATACACCCAGCTCTACAAAGAGCTAGGGACTGAGGGCTTCTTTCAAGGAATATTTGCGATTGCCTTACCAATCGGTTCATCCAAGCGATTCGGTACACCTGAGCTAAACAGAATTATTGAATCTCTAACCAAGCACTAGCTAGTTCTGCGCGAGTTTCGCTTAAGAGCTTGGGCAGTACTTTTGTCTGCCCTATAAGAGGCATGAAATTTGCATCACCAGACCATCTGGGAATCACATGTTGATGGATATGTTCAGCTACCCCAGCTCCTGAAACAGCACCTTGATTCATACCGAGATTGAAACCACCTGGCTTAGAAACTTTTCTGATGACGCGCATAGAATCTGAGGTTAAGCGAAATAGTTCTTCCCGCTCTTCATTAGTTAAATCCGTTAAATCTGCTATGTGTCGATAAGTGCAAATGAGTAAATGGCCAGGGTTGTAGGGATATAAATTAAGTACGACGTAGGCCGTGTGTCCGCGAAAAACAATTAGCGAGGATTCATCTTCTCCTTTGGGAATTTCGCAGAACGGACATGAAACATCGTTCTCCTTTAAGGGTCGGTTTTCGCCCGACAAATAAGCCATTCGGTGGGGAGCCCACAGGCGCTGCCAACGATCTGGGATGCCTACCCCATCGACAGCGCCATTGGTCATTAGATTTGATCTCTAAACTTGAGTTCGATCCAGAATTACTTTTTGAATTATTTCGATAGCTTCCTTGATCGGGACTCCGTTTTTCTGTTCACCATTTCTATATCTAAAGGAGACGGCCCCTGCGCTCTGGTCCTCTTCGCCCGCAATCAACATAAATGGAATCTTTTCAGCTTGCGCGTTTCGAATCTTCTTCTGCATGCGATCATCTGAATCATCCATCTCAGCTCGGATACCGAGTTTTCGCATCTGAGCAATCACTTCGGCTAGATAAGGGGCAAAAGTTTCAGCAACCGGAATGCCTCGAACTTGCACTGGGGCAAGCCAGGGCGGAAATGCACCTGCGTAGTGCTCAGTCAGGACGCCGAAGAAACGTTCAATTGAACCAAAAAGCGCCCGATGAATCATTACGGGACGTTGCCTAGAGCCATCCGAAGCTTGATACTCGAGTTCAAAGCGCTGAGGGAGTTGAAAATCCACCTGGATAGTTGACATCTGCCATGTTCTTCCGATGGCATCTTTAGCTTGAACGCTTATCTTGGGACCGTAAAAGGCGGCGCCTCCTTCGTCCATAACCAATTTCAAGTTCTGCTTCTCAGCAGCGCTTCTCAACGTTTCAGTAGCGCGGTTCCAGTCTTCGTCTGCTCCAATAAATTTCTCTTTATTCTTTGTTGATAATTCAAGATAAAAATCTTCCAGACCATAATCTCGGAGTAAATTGAGAACAAATGTAAGCAGACTATCTAGCTCATCAGCCATTTGTTCAGGAGTGCAATAAATATGAGCATCGTCCTGGGTGAATCCTCTAGCTCGAGTAATTCCATGTATTACACCAGACTTTTCGTAGCGATATACCGTGCCAAATTCAAAAAGCCGAAGCGGAAGCTCTCTGTAGGACCGTCCTCTGGAGGAGAAGATCAAATTATGAAATGGGCAATTCATCGGCTTCATGTAGTACTTCTGGCCAGCGCGTTTGATGGTGCCGTCGGCATGAAGTTCCTCATCCATCACCATCGGTGGATACATTCCTTCTGAGTACCAATCCAGATGACCTGATTTTTCGAAGAGCGCAGACTTGGTTAGGTGAGGTGAATAAACGAATTCGTATCCCTCTTCAACATGACGTTTTCTCGAGTACTCCTCCATCGCCATGCGGACGATTCCACCTTTAGGGTGGAAGACTGCCAAACCTGAACCAATCTCATCTGGAAACGAGAAGAGATCGAGTTCCGCCCCGAGACGACGATGATCACGCTTTTCAGCTTCGGCCAAGAAATTCAGATATTCATCGAGCGCTTCTGGCGACGGCCAGGCAGTTCCGTAAATGCGCTGCAACATTGGATTCTTCTCAGATCCGCGCCAATATGCGCCGGCAGAACGCATCAATTTAAATGCTGAAATGTATTTTGTTGAAGGCAGATGGGGACCGCGACATAAATCGCTCCAAACTGCCTTGCCGTCTCTTCCAAGATTGTCGTAAATTGTCAATTCTCCGGCACCGACTTCGACCGAAGCACCTTCTGCTACATCACCACTCTTTAATTTAATCAATTCACACTTGTAAGTTTCACTAGCGAGCTCGCTCAACGCTTCGCTCTCGGTAACTATCCTGCGCTTAAATCGTTGACCATCCTTAATGATCTTGCGCATCGCGCTCTCGAGCTTCTCTAAATCTTCTGGTGTGAAAGGCCGCTCTGGATCAAAGTCATAATAAAAACCATCAGATATTGGCGGTCCAATTCCTAAACGAGTCTGCGGAAATATGGATTGCACGCTTTGTGCCAACACGTGCGCTGTCGAGTGCCGTAGAACATTAAGTCCCTCGACGCTATCAATCGTGAGCGTTTCAACAACATCGCCATCGCGCAAGTCACTCCAGAGATCTTTTATTTCACCATTAATTCGACAAATCACAATTGCCTTGGGACCTGGTTTCATCTGGTCCGGATAAACCTCTTCACAAACTTGTGTAACCTTTTGGTCAACTGTTAAAGATTTGGGTGCGCCATTCAGCGTGATTGAAATTAAGTCGGCTCCGGAAGCACTAGTCACGGAGCGAGGCTACCAAAGCGTCGATTCCTCTAAGCGTAAAGAATGACCAAGAGGGCGATTGAGAATAAAGCGCCGCCCGCAACCAAGAGGTATTTAACCCAGAGGGGAATGCGAAACTTTTCGGATGTGGTTTGAGCTATCGATTTAGTCTTACGGATTGCATTTGCGGCCCAAGCAAACTCAGTTGCCAAGATTCCGAGTCCCGCCAAAAGCACAAGTAACCCAGGCCCCGGGGCAAAAAGAAATATTGTGCCGATAATCGTTACGAGTCCCCCGATAACGCCGATAAAAACGCGCCAGACGATTGATCCATATAGATTTGACTTGATCTGTTGGCGAAAATTCACAGGGCAAGATTACCCAAAAGCCAACTGTGAAAACTCTCTTGAAGTTCTCGAAGTGCGTCAGAATTAGGAGAGCTTTTCCCGTCAATCTCCTTAATGCTCTGGATTTCGCGAAGGCTTGAGATTGCGGCAACGGCCTGGGCGCTTCCAAGGTCATTCCTCGTTATTAAAACCTCACTAACTCCAAAGTGGGAAATAAGTTCCCCCCTTGTTATTCCGGGTAGAGCTCCACTCTCAAGTCGTGGCGTTATCCACTTTCCATCAACAAGAGCGATCAAGTTTGAGGTTGAGAGCTCGGAAACTTCATCATCCAAACCCACGAATACTGCGTCATCAAATCCTTTACTCAAGGCATAACGTCTAGCCTGTAACCGCATCGAATAGGAGGCGGTTTTGAAGTGTAAGCCGTCAGAGCGCTCCGGAAGGGTCAGACATCGAATGCCCCCTGTGGGGGGTGAATACTCTTTGTATGAAACAACCACATCGCCATCGGCAAAAGCCGATACTCGCAGCGCTCCATCTTTGAAGCTTTCTGACTTGAGCGCCTTTTCAATGGCGCTACAAACCGCCCCTCGTTCATAGCCCTTAGGTAATAAATCAGAGTGGGATATCTGGCGAAGCCCTAATTCTAGTCGATCCAAGTGTTTGGTTAGAGCGAAGAGCTTGCCCTCGTAACTTCTAAGGGTTTCGAATGCCCCATCGCCAAGCAGTATTGCATCACTCAGCCCTGACCCCTCACGCAATTCACCATTAAGAATTATCATCGTTGCGTTAGAGCTATCAGGCGGCGAGCCTTTAGTTCAGTCTCCTCCCATTCAGAGACAGGATCACTATCCCAGGTTATCCCTGCCCCGGTTCCAAAATGGATTTGGTTATGTTCTTTCCAAAAAAGTCGAATTCCAACGCTGAGTTCCATCCGTTTGCCATCAGACCAACCAAAGACGCCACAGTATGGACCGCGTCGCCCTTCATTCTCTCGAATGATTCTTAACGCGCTTGATTTCGGCGCTCCACTAATAGAGCCAGGTGGCATTACCTGGCGAAGCGCTTCTGCGAGTGTGATTTCTGTCAGCAGAGCGCCTTTGATATCTGAAACGAGATGAAACAATCCTGGATGCGCCTCGGTTGCAAGGAGCCTCGGAGTAGAAACGCTACCGGTCCTGCAGATTCGACCCAGGTCATTTCGTATTAAGTCAACAATCATTAGATTTTCGGCACGGTCTTTCGGCAGAAACTCCGCGGTCTCGGAAGTCCCTTTGATCGGGCTCGAAAGAATAATTTCATCATTCTTCGAAATAAATCTCTCTGGCGATGCCGACGCGATTTCTAGCCCCGAAATTGATAGGTAACCTGCAAAAGGCGCTGGATTTTCATTCAAAATGTGACCAAACAGTTTCGAGAGGTCGCCATCTTCAACTACCGGAGCAGAAAGTATTCGACAAGCATTAACTTGATAGACCTCGCCGGTTGCAATTAAATTTCGGATTTCATTTACAAAGTTTTGGTATTCGCTCTTCGTTTTTGAACTACGCCACTCGCCGATTCGGAGCGGAGAGTTGCTGCTAATAAATTCTTGCTCACGAACCTCTTTGAAGCGGGCCAAGGTCCACTCGCCTTCGAAAGTGCCCACGATTGACCAGAATCCCGGTTCGTTAATTGCCTCCAAGTCGGTTCTGACTTCTTGAAGGTTCTCGGCCTGGCGCCCATTCATCCAGAAACGCTCCAAAGACCACCGCCTAATTTTCATTCATTTGGGAAGCCCTCTAAATCTAGGATAGATTTCCCCTCCTTGATTAGCGTTGCCAATAGGTGGCGGGATCAAGTTTGCGGACGTAGCGCAGTTGGTAGCGCGGAACCTTGCCAAGGTTCAGGTCGCGGGTTCGACCCCCGTCGTCCGCTCGATGCGAAGAAACAGCAGGTGGAATCGGAATGTTAGAGATTTGGTGGAGTGGCCGAGAGGCGAGGCTCGGGACTGCAAATCCCGCTACACGGGTTCAAATCCCGTCTCCACCTCGATAAGTTTGCATTAAAGCTTGAAAACTAAATAAGGACGATTAGCGCAGCGGTAGCGCACTTCCTTGACATGGAAGGGGTCACTGGTTCGATCCCAGTATCGTCCACACGAGCAGTACGATTCGAAAATGCTTGAGGCCATACTTTTAGCGATACTTCAAGGTCTCACAGAATTTCTCCCTATTTCATCTAGCGCCCATCTTCGAATCGCCGGGATCATCTCACCGGGGGCTGAAGATCCAGGAGCGACCTTCACCGCAATTATCCAATTGGGTACCGAATTTGCAGTCTTGGTCTATTTCCGCCGGGACATTGCCCGAATTATTAAGAACTGGGTTGCGTCAATTCAAAGAAAAACACATGAAGCACAACAAGCGCGACTGGGTTGGCTAATTATTTTTGGCTCGTTGCCAATTATGGTTTTTGGGTTTCTTCTTCAAGATCAAATAAGGGAAGACTTCAGATCGCTCTGGATAATCGCAACGGTACTCATAGTTTTCGGATTAGTACTGGGAATTGCTGATCGTTACTCCCGGAGCTCGCGCAACCTAGATGACATGAGAATGAAAGATGGTCTCTTAGTGGGCCTAGCCCAAGCGCTTGCGCTGATTCCTGGGGTTTCCAGGTCGGGCGCCACAATTGCAATGTGCCGGATCCTGGGCTTCTCGCGCGTTGAATCGCTTCGCTACTCATTTTTGCTTGCCATTCCCGCGGTGTTGGCAAGCGGTTTCTATGAACTTAGCCAATCAGTTTCCCAACCTGAATTATCGAAGTTCTCTGCACTTGAGACCACAGTCGCAACCTTGGTCGCTTTTGTAGTTGGGTATCTAGTGATTCGTTGGTTCTTAAAGTTCGTGAGTAGAGCTAGCTTTGCGCCCTTTGTGATTTATCGAGTGTTGCTTGGTTCAGTTCTGCTAGTTCTTTTAGGAGTCGGCGTCATTTCCGCCTAGGATTTTGATTTAATAAACTGAATTGAATTCTCAAAAATTGTTTCGGCATCGTGATCTAGAGTCGCAACATGATAGGAATTTGCTAGCTCAATTCGCACTTTATCTTTGGCTCCGAGCTCATCCATGATTATTTCGGTATTGGATACCGGAAGAACATGATCTTCAACGCTATGGAAAAGTAAGGTAGAGCAGGTCACGGAATCTAAAGCTGCACGCGTTGCTTTGAGAAAGCGATGCAGTTGGGCAACTCCTTTCATCGGAAGTGCGTCATATCCCCACTCAGTTACGCCCGACTTCTTAATGTCATCTCCAACGGAGGGCCGTTTTGGAGTTATGTACTTGATCAGATCGATGAATCGAATTGAAGGATCTGGTATGTGAATCATGGGATTAACAAGAACAATCCCAGCTAGCTGTTGTGAATGTTTCGCGGCAATATGAAGGGTATTGGCTCCGCCCATCGATAAACCAAAAATAAAAACTCGCTTGTACCGATTTAGTAAATCCGATAAATCTCGCTCGGCTCGTTCGGGCCAACTCTGCCATTTAACTTTGTTTAGATCCTGCCACCTGGTTCCGTGGCCAGGAATCCTGGGTACGCGAACTGCAATACCCCTTGCTTCAAGAAAGTGCGCCCAGGGTCTCATCGAGGCCGGAGATCCTGTGAACCCATGAAGGAGAAGAACGCCGACATCCCCCGCGCTATCGGAGGAGTAATCGTCCAGCCAACCTTCTGGAGCGCCCAGAATTGTCATGCCGTTAGGTTATATCAATTCGGTCATCGCAATTGTCAGCAGGTCAATCTAAATTCAGCTCGTGGGCAACCCGGAAGAGTCACAAGTAAATTGGCAATCAACTTTCGATGATTTAGGAAGAAATCTAATTGATACGACCTTTGTAGTCGTAGATCTCGAGACTACGGGGGGTTCACCTAAAGATTGCGCGATCACCGAGATTGGTGCGGTGAAAGTTCGTGGCGGTGAAGTTATTGGCGAGTTTCAGACCTTGGTTAATCCAGGCGGACCAATCCCGCCTTTTATTACGGTTCTAACTGGGATTACGGATGCGATGGTTATCTCTGCTCCCCCGATTGGAGAGGCCATCTTCTCGCTCTTTGAGTTCATGGGTTCGGCTGAAGATACTGTTCTAGTCGCTCACAATGCTCCATTTGATATCGGATTTCTTCGCGCATCTGGCGAACGTTTTGCAATTCCATGGCCCAAATATCAAGTCATCGATACTGCTCGCATTACACGGTATGTCGTGACTAAAGATGAAGTTCGTGATTTTAAGTTAGCGACCTTGGCAAGTTTCTTTGGTGCCAAGACCTCTCCCGAACACCGAGCCTTAGCGGACGCGAGAGCAACAGTAGATGTGCTGCACGGAGTAATTGAAAGACTGGGATCTTTTGGCGTCACGACCCTGGAGGACCTAAGAGGATTTACCAATCGTGTAACAGATGCCCAGCGAAGAAAACGTCACTTTGCCGAAGGTCTTCCCGCCTCTCCCGGTGTTTATGTTTTTCGCGATTCAACTGGCGAGGCTCTCTATATCGGTACTACCCGGAATCTTCGAACTAGAGTAAGAAGTTATTTCACCGCTGCAGAAACAAGAAAACGAATTCACGACATGATTGCTTTAGCCGATCGAGTCGACGTCATCGAAACTCCGACCATACTTGAAGCTGAAGTGCGCGAGTTAAGAATGATTGCTGCGAACCGTCCACGTTTTAATCGACGCTCTAGATTCCAAGAGAAGGCGCTTTGGATACGACTTACTGATGAGGCCTATCCCAGGCTCACTCAAGTAAAAGGAGCAACCGGCTTAACAGATTCGGTTGCTTGGAGCGGACCCTTTAACGGACGAGATGAAGCTGAGCGTGCAATCCAGGCGCTACACGAAGCTTTTCCAATTCGCCAATGCAAACCAAGAATTACTTTGCAAAGCATGAAGAGCGCGAGCGCATGTGCGCTATTGGATCTCGGAAAGTGTGGCGCCCCCTGTATCGGACTTCAATCATTCGACTCATATCGTTCGGTTTATGAGGAGCTTCATTTCGCAATCCTCACGGACTCACGCTCAGTGCTAAAAACTCTCCGTGACCGTATGTCCGAATTGGCTCTCCAAGAGAGATTTGAGGAGGCTGCGGAAGCGAGAAATCGTCTCGGAGCGTTCATCAAAGGATCGGCCCGGGGCGAACGAATCCGTAGCTTTACGAGGATTGAAGAGCTAGTACTCTTTAATCGATTAGGGGTTGATGGCGATTACGAATTGGTAGAGCTTGTTTTGATTCGATTTGGCAGGTTAGCAGCAACCTTGGTCAGCAAATTGAAGTTTGAAGACTCACTAGTAATCTCCCAAGCGATTTCTGCTTTACGAGATGTCGGTGAAGTCGTACAAGACAACGGGAGCATTTTGCCCGCATCAAGCCATGAAGAAGTTGAAGCTTTGTTACGTTATGCCGAACGTGAATCAACGCGAATACTTGACATTAAAGGTGAGTGGTCCCGATCTATCTTCGGCGCCGGTCATGCGCGAGCCTCGCTCGAACGTTTGAGAGTAATTTCCGAGCAATCTCACTACAAGGAAGATTTTGCCAATTCGTTTGAAAGTTCACGCCAACGCTGAATCAACTCCAAAGCTCGGCCACTATCAATTCCAGCTTTAGCAAGAACGTATCCATTGGCTAGCTGAGTCTCTAGCGGCAGATTGAAATCACCTTTAAATGCCGCAATTGCTATGGCGCTGTTCAAAAGAATTGCCTCCCTGGCAGGGCCGCTTTTGCCTCTAAAAACACCTTCGGTCACTGATGCGTTCAACTTCGCATCGCCCCCGCGAATGCTTTCAAGACTCTCTAATTCAATTCCGATTGAACGTGGGTCGAAACGATGAAGTTCATATCGCTTATCGCAAATTTGATAGATCGCAGTAGGGCCTGCTATCGAGATTTCATCGAGTCCCTCTTCGCCACGGAATACAAATCCCTCGCACCCTCTCTCAGCAAACACCTTTGCTACCAACTCAAACATCTCTAATCGGGCCACGCCTATTGCCACAGCTTTTGGCCGCGCTGGATTTGCAAGTGGCCCAAGAATATTAAATACAGTTGGCACTCCGAGAGATTTACGAGCGGGCGCTGCAAAACGCATTGCCGGGTGAAATTTCGGGGCAAAAGCGAAACCAATTCCAATTTTTCTCACACACTCTGCTAACTGATCTGCGTTGAGATCAATCTTGATTCCAAGCGCTTCTAAGAGATCAGCCGCGCCCGATGCTGATGATGCGGCGCGATTTCCATGCTTTATGACGCGCGCACCAGAAGCTGTAGTTAAGATTGCCGAGCTAGT
>JBEARJ010000016.1:0-12892 GCA_041163285.1 Actinomycetota bacterium
GGTGATGTTCAGAGCGATACCGTTGCACAAGGTTACGGATCTCTCGGTCTTATGACATCGGTATTGATGACTCCAGATGGCAAAACTGTTGAAGCGGAAGCTGCCCATGGAACCGTTACTCGCCACTATCGCGATCACCAAGCCGGGAAAGCTACCTCCACAAATCCCATAGCCTCTATTTTCGCCTGGACTCAGGGCCTACAACATCGCGCCAAACTCGATAGCACGCCAGAGGTAGCGAAGTTCGCATCCACTCTTGAGCGAGTATGTATTGAGACGGTCGAAAGTGGAAAGATGACCAAGGATCTTGCGCTACTAATCAGCAATGACGCTCCCTGGTTAAACACCCAAGAGTTTCTAGCTGCAATCGATGAAAATCTACAGAAAGCTATGAAGTAATCTGACAATTAAAAAAGCCCCCGAGTATCGGGGGCTTTTTTAATTCAATTATCTGATTCGCTCGCCATCAGTTGCGCTAAATAGATGGACTGAATCTGATTTTGCTGAAACTGTGACGGTCTGGCCCGCTTTTGGTGGGTTCTTTGGATCCCAACGGATGATTACCTGAGCGCCCTCATCGCTAGCATTATTGAACTTAACAGCGCTATCAAGCGGCTTTCCGTAAACGAAAGCGTCGGCTCCAAGTTCTTCAACTACTTCTACTTGAACTTCAAAGCCCTTCGAGGCGGGAGCAAAACCTTCTGGTCTAATTCCAACAATCACGGAGCTACCAGCGCTTGCAGGAACATCCACATCAAGATGTCCAAGCTTTGCCTTTCCGCCAGATACAGGCGCGACTAAAAGGTTCATTGCAGGTGAGCCAATAAACCCAGCAACGAAGGCATTTGCGGGACTATCGTAAAGATTGCGCGGGGTATCTACTTGTTGTAGCAAACCATCTTTAAGAACCGCGACGCGATCACCCATAGTCATCGCTTCCACCTGATCGTGGGTTACGTAGACAGTGGTAATCCCTAGACGACGTTGTAGTGCAGCGATTTGAGTTCTAGTAGCAACGCGTAATTTTGCATCAAGATTGGAGAGCGGCTCGTCCATCAAGAAGACTTGTGGTTCGCGAACAATCGCACGTCCCATTGCAACACGCTGGCGCTGTCCACCAGATAGCGCCTTAGGTTTGCGCTCTAGATATGGCTCTAGATCAAGAAGTTTGGCGGCTTCAAGGACGCGGCGATCTCGTTCCTCTTTTGCAACGCCAGCAATTTTTAGCGCGAAGCCCATATTTTCGGCAACAGTCATATGAGGATAGAGAGCGTATGACTGGAAGACCATTGCGATATCGCGATCTTTCGGGGCGATGTTTGTGACATCACGATCGCCGATGAAGATTGCGCCGGTATCAATCTCTTCCAAGCCAGCAAGCATTCGAAGTGATGTTGACTTGCCGCAACCAGATGGTCCGACAAGGACAAGGAACTCACCATCGTTTACGGTGAGATTCAATTTATCTACAGCAGGTGATGTAGTTCCGGGATAGATGCGCGATGCATCTTTAAATACGACTGATGCCATTTTCTCTTCCTTCTCCGGGCAGGTACGTGCCCGACGGTCCGTTGGATGAAGTAAGGCCCCACATCATCGTGGGGTCGGGCGAAGGCTATGCGAGAGTTGAGCGTGAGGGAAGGGGGTTGATCCAACTCTCAGCCGATTCGGCTACCCTTAGCCAGCCTATGGACCCCGATGGTGCGTTCTCGGTCGCTGCTTTTTCAAGCGACCTAATTGTTGTACTCCTCTTTATCCTCCTTGGATCAATCTTCGTCGCAGCCGAGATTGCCCTGATCTCCCTCCGCGAAGGCCAGATAAAGGCGATGGCCGAGAAGGGGCGGCGCGGCAAAAAGGTTGCCTATCTAGCCAGTCATCCCAAGAACTTCTTAGCCGCTGTTCAGGTAGGTGTGACCCTCTCTGGATTTCTATCAGCAGCATTCGGCGCCGACCAATTGGGTGATTATCTAATCCCGGTTTTAGAGGGCTGGGGGCTCAGCACAAACCTTGCAGCCGGAATCTCATTAGTACTGCTTACCTTGGTAATTGCCTATTTCTCATTAGTTCTAGGCGAGCTAGTTCCTAAGCGGGTAGCGATTTACAAGACTGAGCAGATCGCCCTAGCTGTGGCTACCCCGGTTTCAATTGTGGCATTCCTCTTTCGACCATTGATCTGGTTACTTGCCCACTCATCAGACTTAATTCTGCGCGCATTCGGAATTGATCCGAAAGCATCTCGGGAAGAAATAACCGAAGAGGAATTAGTTGATCTTGTAACTGGACATAAGGCTCTTACCGAAGAAGAGCGTGACATTGTTGAAGAAGTCTTCAACGCTAGCGAGCGTCAGGTCCATGAAGTTATGGTGCCGCGTACTGAAGTAGATTTTCTAGATGCTGGCCTTTCGCTGAATCAAGCGATTAGGGTTGCAGTCGAGCAGGCGCATTCTCGTTTCCCGGTTGTGCGAGGAAATAGTGATGAAGTAATTGGATTTTTTCATGTCCGCGATCTTCTGGAGCGCCCAGAGAACAGCAAGACTGTCATGGACATAGTACGGCCAATCATGTTTCTGCCTGGCACAAAGGGAGTATTACCGGCTCTAACTGAAATGCGTTCAAAACGCCAGCAAATCGCGATTGTGCTAGATGAATACGGCGGCACCGATGGAATTGTTACTTTGGAGGATTTGGTTGAAACCCTGATTGGCGATATTCATGATGAATATGATGATTTATCAGAAGAAGTTTCGAACACACTAAAAAGTGGTGTTTATGAGGTAGATGGCCTCATAGCCCTTGAGGATCTTGCCGAGCAGACTGGCGTTGAAATTCCTGAGGGTCCATATGAGACTCTAAGTGGTTACGTTATGCACGAACTTGGTCGAATTCCAGATATCGGAGATTCCTTGGAACTGCCGGGGGCGCAAATCAAAGTGAATTCCATGGAAGGCAAGCGTGTCGGAACGTTACTTCTTACTACCACTTCTCACCACAATAAGGACCGTCACGAGAAGCTAGATTCAGCAGAGTCCTGAGAGAATAGCCAGATGAAACGAGTCCTATCTGGAATTCAGCCGACTGCAGAGTCGCTTCACCTTGGAAATTATTTAGGGGCGGTCAAGCAATGGGTTGAACTTCAAGAGGGAAATGATGCCTTCTATTGCATAGTTGATCTCCATGCATTGACGATTGAGACCGAACCAGCTGCATTAAGGCGACGAACTCTTGCGGCTGCGGCCCAATTAATCGCGCTTGGCCTAGATCCCAATAAGTGCACTTTGTTCATTCAGTCTCACCTCTCTGAACATAATCAACTTGGCTGGATTTTCGAGTGTATTACTGGCTTTGGCGAAGCAAGCCGGATGACTCAATTTAAAGACAAGTCGCAGAAATCTGGAACCGATCGGACTGTGGTGGGTCTATTCACTTACCCAATGCTGCAAGCGGCTGACATACTTCTTTATCAAGCGGATAAGGTTCCAGTAGGTGAGGACCAGCGCCAGCACATCGAGTTAACGAGGGATTTAGCTCAGAGGTTCAACTCAAAATACGGAGCCACTTTTACGCTGCCGGAAGCTCACATAATTAAGTCATCCGCAAAAATAAATGACCTCCAGGACCCAACCGCAAAGATGAGCAAATCAGCAGCCTCAAATGCGGGAGTGATTGATATCTTGGATAACTCAGATGTAAATGTAAAAAAAATAAAGAGCGCAGTCACCGACACCGGTAAAGAGATTAAGTTTGATGAGAAGGAAAAACCAGGAATCTCGAATTTATTAACGATTCACTCATCTCTTTCAGGAAAGACAATTACTGAACTTGAAAATGAGTTTGCCGGCAAGGGTTACGGTGATTTCAAAGGCTCTGTTGCCGAAGTTGTAACGAGCTATTTTGCTCCAGTGAAAAGTCGAGCCGAGGAACTCTTGAGAGACGAAGCTACACTTCTTGAAATCTTGAATGAAGGCGCCGAAAAAGCTCGTGCCGTAGCTAGTAAGACTCTAAAAGCTACTTATGATGCGCTTGGTCTGGTTCCTGGCGCAAAACCCTGAGGTTAAAGAATGCGCCTTCGCATCGCTTTACTAATAATCATTCTTGTTCTACCGGTTAATTCGACTAGGGCAGAAGAACCGATACCACGAATTGCAGTTGCTTATGACATTGGATTCAAGGGCGATGATGGATTTAATGATGCAGTTAGTGATGCGCTAACGCTTGCCAAAAAGCGATTTAACTTGGTGCCTCCTTTTGTCCGCGAGGTTCCGACTAGTGGTACTGCCGTTGATCGACTGTCCAAACTACGCTTCTTAGCCAAAAGCGGTTACACCTTGATTATCACCGTGGGAAGTGGTTACCGCGAAACTGTTAGAAGAGTGTCGATGGAATATCCCGAGACTCAATTCGCACCCATAAATGACAAGACGCTCGCCCAGTTAAATATCTCAAATATCTATTTTGACGAGGTACAAGCAGCGCAGATCGCAGGCACCATCGCTTCAATTCGGAGTAAAACTAAAGTGGTTGCACTAATTGCTGCTCCTGAAGAGGTAGGCAAGGCATTTGTATCTGCGGCGAAAGGTGTTGAGGTACTTCAGATTCCTTTTAGTGGCGATGTGGTGGGACTGAATTCTTCACTCCAACGAGCCGATGTTCTTTATTCGCTTTGGGATAGCGATGCGAAAGTATTTGAGGCGGTAATGGCGAGAAAACCGCGGACACTTTATATTGCTCGGAATCCAGATCAATATTTCGCAAAACTAGAATCAAACCCAAGAGTAATAGCGGTCATTGAGAAGAAATTAAATAAACCAATTGCTCAATTAGTTCGACTCGCGCTACAGAATCGAGCGTTAATAGATATAGTTGATGAAGAAGCTGGCGCTTTTGGTCGCACCTATGGAATAAAGAATGGCGGGCTCTCTTTTCGGCTAAAGGATGGCCAACCTGCCGTTGAGCGAGCCTTGGGGAAGCTAAAAGGTTAAAGCCAGGGTTTAGGGTCCAAGCGTCAAGTCTGTGCTCCAGCGCACCAAATGGGCGACATGAGAAAAGGCTGAAACAACCCGGTTAAGTACCAGGAACCTCTTCCCGATAGGGTGTGGTTACGCTTCCCCAAACGTACGTACAAACCCCTCGGGAGGAAACAACTTGAAGAAAACATCTCGTCTCGTTGCCGTAGCTGTTGCCGCTTCACTCTCCGTTTTCGGAGTTGTAGCACCAGCCTCCGCAGCAAACACAAAGGCATGCCTTGCACTTGATACCGGTGGTGTCGATGACAAGTCATTTAATGCATCTGCATGGGCTGGCGCGCAGTCCGTTGCAAATAAGTCAACCACAGTTAAGTACTTGGTTGCACAGACTGATGCTGACTACGCGCCAAATATCAAGAAGTTGGTAGATGAAGGTTGCGACATCGTTATTGGTGTTGGCTTCTTGATCGCTGGCGCCCTTGAAGAGGCAGCTGAAAAGTATCCAAACACAAACTTTGCCATCGTAGATGGCGGTGGATCAGGAGATAGCAACCACAAAGGTCTACTCTTCGCCACAAATCAATCTTCATTCCAAGCTGGCTATCTAGCGGCTTCTTATTCGAAGACAGGTGTTGTTGCAACATATGGCGGCATGAATTTCCCAGCCGTATCTGACTTTATGGACGGATATGCAAAGGGAGTTGCCTATTACAACGAGCGTAACAAGAAGAATGTAAAGGTTCTTGGCTGGGATCCAGAGAAGAAGGACGGAACTTTCGTCGGTAACTTCTCCGATCAAGCAAAGGCTCTGCAAATCTCTAAGCAATTTGAACTACAGAAGGCGGATGTAATCTTCCCTGTAGCCGGAGGTCTTGGTGGAGCAACAGCACAGAACGCGATGACCAGTAAGGCATCAGTTGTAATCTGGGTTGACTCAGATGGCGTAATTGCTGTTCCACAATATAAGTCAGTTATTCTCACATCTGTTCTCAAAGGTGTTGGAACTTCTGTCGCCCAGGTCATCAAAGATCAGCGAAAAGGTAAGTTCAGCAGTACCTCTTATCTCGGAACTCTCAAGAATAAGGGAACTGGTCTTGCACCTTTCTACGACTTTAATTCGAAGATCTCTTCGAAAGTAAAGCGTGAGTTAAAGTTGATTGGAGCCAGAATTATCAACGGTTCAATCGACCTATAAAGTAAGTAGTAAGAAGCGAACCAGGCGAAAAATTCGCCTGGTTCGTTTTCATTTATAGGATTTTCCGATAGATTTTCACACTATTCAAACCTACGATCAGGAGCCGCCGAGAGTTCATGTCAGTTGAATTACGTGGAATTACCAAGAAATTTGGCTCCCTAGTAGCTAATGACTCAATCGACCTCAAAGTTGAAGCTGGTCAGATTCATGCCATTCTCGGTGAAAATGGCGCCGGGAAATCAACCTTGATGAATATCCTCTTCGGGCTTCTCCAACCTGACTCAGGTGAAGTCTTGATCGATGGAAACCCCATCAAAATCTATGAACCAAGCGATGCCCTTGCGGCCGGCATAGGAATGGTTCACCAGCACTTCATGCTAATTCCAGTATTTTCGGTAGCCGAGAATATTGTTCTAGGACACGAAAAGATCCGTGGTGTTGGCTCCCTGGATTTGAGAGAAGCTCGCACTCAAATCATGGAAATAGCCAAGCGCTTCAATTTTGAGATTGATCCAGATGCCCTAATTGAAGACTTACCTGTTGGCGTCCAGCAACGAGTTGAAATTATCAAGGCGCTCTTTTTCAATGCACAAATAATCATTCTCGATGAACCCTCAGCTGTATTGACTCCGCAAGAAACCGATGAGTTATTGAATGTTATGCGTGAATTAAAAAAGCAAGGAAAGTCCATCATCTTCATCACTCATAAGCTGCGTGAGGTCCAGGAAGTTGCCGACGAAATCACAATCATTCGACGAGGAAAAGTCGTAGGTCAGGCAAAACCAACGGCAACTCAAGAGGAATTGGCATCTTTGATGGTTGGCAGACCAGTTGATCTTGAGGTATCGAAGAAGCCATTCACACCTGGTCCCGTAATTTTGAAGATTAGTGACTTAAAAGTTACCGATGGGCGTGGACGCCCACTCGTGAGTGAGATCAATTTTGATGTCCGCGCAGGTGAAATTCTTGCCGTTGCTGGAGTACAAGGCAATGGCCAGAGTGAGCTGGCACGTGCAATCTTGAACTTGGAGCCTCACATTTACGGTTCAATCACGATTGATGGAAGTGAAATAGTTGGTAAGACTGTAAACGAATCACTTGAGTCTGGTATCGCCTTTGTCCCTGAATCTCGAGAATTGGATGGATTAATCAGCTCATTTAGCATCTCAGAAAACCTGATTCTAGATACTTTTCATAGCGCTCCATTTTCAAAGTCTGGAATCTTGAATCTAGAAAAGATTAGTAATAGCGCTGAGGAATATACGAAACAATTTGATGTACGCCTTCAAAGCATCTCTGATCCAGCCTCCTCTCTTTCTGGTGGAAACAAACAAAAAGTGGTTTTAGCGCGTGAGTTAACCCGCCCAGTCAAGTTATTGGTCGCCTCACAACCAACTCGCGGACTAGATGTAGGCTCAATTGAGTTCGTCCATGAGCGCATCCTCGCCGAGCGAGATGCAGGTCGTGCCGTTCTGCTATTTAGCAATGAATTAGATGAAGTTATGGCTTTAGCTGATCGCATCGCTGTGATGTACCACGGCAGCATCATTGATATTGTCGAACCAAGTGTTAGTAGAAATGAATTAGGACTCTTGATGGCGGGCGTCAAAGGTAAGAGCGCATGAAGAAGTTACTTAGCGGCTCAGCCCTTCTCCCAATCTTTGCCTTTGCTCTAGCCATGTTTATTGGAGGCTTGTTGATCGCTTTCTCCGATACAAAAGTTCTCTCACTCCGCTCTGAGCCATGGGAGATGGTAAAAGCGGGAGCAGCCACAGCCTGGAATGCCTATGTAGCGCTCTTTGAAGGGGCTTTCTATGATCCAAACTTGGCTCGTCAAGGTAACGGTCAGGGCTTTTATCCGATTTCGGAAACCCTAGTTGTTGCAGCACCCTTGATTTTAGCTGGTCTATCAGTTGCGCTAGCTTTTCGGGCAGGCCTATTCAATATTGGTGCACAGGGCCAATTTATTTTTGGCGCGATTGGCGCTTCGTATATTGGATTCACTTTTGACTTACCGCCAATTCTTCACATTGCGGCTGCAATGTTATTTGGTGTGTTTCTTGCCGGAATCTACGGTGGAATAGTCGGTCTACTAAAGGCAAAGACAGGCGCTCACGAGGTCATCGTCACAATCATGCTTAATTATGTTGCCAGTTATCTATTGCTCTGGCTACTAAAAACTGAGGCATTTTTACGTGAGGGAAGAAATGATCCCATCGCCCCAGACATATTGGCGAGCGCTCGATTGCCGAAAATTCTCGGTAGTGAATTTCGAATTAGCGTCGCAATTCTGATTGCGTTACTTGTGGCATGGTTAATTGCTTTCTTGTTAAAGAAAACGACGCTTGGCTTCAGGTTTCGTGCAGTTGGCGCAAATGCTGCTGCTGCGCGAACCGCGGGTATGTCAGTAGCTTTTGTAACCACTTCAGTGATGGTTGTTGCTGGCGCACTCGCAGGACTCGGCGGTGCATTGAATGTACTTGGCGGCGAGTATGCACTCACAGTCGGAATCGCAGGCTCATTTGGTTTTGACGCGATTACGGTTGCGCTACTAGGGCGCGCCAAACCTCTCGGTGTTGTTCTTTCAGCCTTCCTCTTTGCCTCACTTCGAGTTGGGGGCCAGATGATGCAGGCTAAGACTGATACGCCCCTTGATCTAGTACTCGTGATTCAAGCTCTAATTATTCTCTTTATTGCCGCCCCAGCATTGGTGAAGTCAATCTTCAGATTAAAAAATATCAACACATCCACTGGAATGGCTGCAAAAGGTTGGAATGGATAATGGCGAAGATCTCGACTTTAACTCCAGCGCAACGTCGAACTCGACGTGGAATTTTTACCTTGGGAATCTTCACCCTACTCTCGAGCATCCCCTTCATATTCCTTGCTTCAGAGTCCGCTGATGTCACTTATGGCTTTGTTATTCGCGATGAATGGGTATTGATAAATGAATGGATTATTAATTCAAAGATAGCTTCAATAATCTTTATTTCGCTGGCAGCAATTTCGACTATTGCGGCCTATATCTTCTTTGTGAAAGGTAAGAAAGTCGGTTCTTTCTCTTTCATCGGCGCTTTCGCCCTATTAATGGCATTTCTTTCTTGGGCTGCAAAGGGAAGTTTTATTCCACTAACTGGAGTATTCCAAGGAGCGCTCGTGCTTGCGGTCCCACTTATTTTTGGATCGATGGCTGGAGTAATCTGTGAACGATCCGGAATCATTAATATTGCGATTGAGGGCCAGCTTCTAGCAGCAGCTTTTGCTGCCGGTGTCGTTGCCAGCCTTACCCAGAGCACTACCTGGGGGCTAATCGTTGCGCCCTTTGCAGGGGCGCTAATCTCACTTATTTTGGCTACCTTTGCAATCAAGTATCAGATCGACCAAGTTATCCTCGGCTTTGTTATTAATGTTCTTGTTATTGGCCTTACCGGCTTTCTCTATAAGAAGTTATTGATTCCCTACCAGGACACCTGGAATAGCGGCCCAATTCTCTCGCCGATTGAGATTCCGCTACTCTCCAAATTACCGATTATTGGCCCAGTTCTCTTTAAGCAGACCATAATCGTCTATTTGATGTACATAGCAGTAGCGCTAACTCATTACTACTTGTTCAAGACGCGTTGGGGTCTACGTACCCGAGCAGTCGGTGAGCATCCAACTGCAGCAGATTCGGTCGGTATAAAAGTAAATGCGCTTCGCTTTAGAAATGTGATAATTGCCGGTGCTGTCGCTGGTCTAGGTGGCGCCTACTTCACTGTTGGCGCAGTTGGAATGTTTGGTAAAGAGATGACTGCAGGTAAAGGCTTCATTGCACTTGCCGCTCTTATTTTTGGAAGATGGAGCCCTAAGGGCGCAGTTGCCGCCGCTTTGCTCTTTGGTTTTGCCGATAATCTTCAAGTTGTGTTGTCGATTATTGGAACTGCTATTCCAAGTGAATTCCTTCTCATGGTTCCATATATCGCAACCATCATCGCAGTCTCTGGATTTGTCGGAAGAGTGAGAGCTCCTGCAGCTGATGGAATCCCCTATACGCGTGGAAGTCATTAGCTAAGGAAAGATATGCAGATTGATTGGAAGGTGCTTCAGGTTAAGGCAACTGAAGCGATGAAAAAGTCGTACTCCCCATATTCGAAGTTTCCAGTCGGAGTTGCTGCGCTTGTTAATGATGGTCGAATCATCAGTGGCTGTAATGTTGAGAATGCCAGTTATGGATTGACGCTATGCGCTGAATGCTCGCTTATCTCGGAGCTGATTATGAGCGGTGGGGGCCGGCTAATTGCTGTTGTGTGCGTTGATAAAGATGGAAATCTGCTCTCGCCTTGTGGCAGATGTCGACAACTTCTATACGAACACGGTGGAGATGCTTTAGAGCTCCTTACCCCCGAAGGACCGAAGAATATGACTGTGATTCTGCCTTGGGGTTTTGGACCTAAAGACTTGAATTAATAATGGCGGAAACTTTTGCAGCTGTTGAGATTATCGCAGCGAAGCGGGACCGGCTTGAGTTAAGTGATCCACAAATTGATTGGATCATTGATGCTTATGTTCGAGGAGTCGTCGCTGATGAACAGATGTCTTCATTGCTGATGGCAATACTTCTTAACGGTATGAATTCACGTGAGATTTCCCGTTGGACCGATGCGATGATAAATAGTGGCGAGCGGATGAATTGGAGCGCACTAGATAAACCAACGGTGGATAAGCATTCAACCGGTGGAGTTGGCGACAAGATAACTCTTCCATTAGCGCCTCTTGTGGCAGCATGTGGCGCCGCTGTTCCGCAACTATCTGGTCGAGGCCTTGGACATACGAACTCTGGACAAGATGGAATCAATCCCGGGATGGCGCGCTTCGCTATCAAATTCTGAGATGCTCAAGGTTCTGCAAGATTGTGGAGCAGTCATCTGCGCTGCCGGCAGCGGCCTTGCGCCAGCTGATAAAAAACTTTATGCACTTCGCGATGTAACTGGAACAGTCCCCGCGATTCCATTGATTGCTTCTTCAATCATGAGCAAGAAGATCGCTGAAGGTACCGGGGCGCTAATTCTTGATGTAAAGACAGGCAATGGCGCCTTTATGTCAGATCCTGAAAAGGCAAAAGAGTTGGCAACTGCGATGGTTGAATTGGGTAAACGCGCCGGCGTCACAACACGCGCTCTAGTTACTGCAATGGATGTTCCGCTAGGAAAAACTGCAGGCAATGCCCTTGAGGTTCGAGAGTCTGTCGAGGTATTGGCGGGCGGTGGCCCGTCAGATGTCGTAGAACTAACCCTCGTGCTAGCTCGCGAGATGCTTGATGCGGCTGGCGTGAATGGAAAGGATCCAGAAGAGGCGCTTAAGGATGGAAGCGCTATGGATCACTGGCGAAGAATGGTGAAAGCTCAAGGTGGCGATCCGGATGCACCTCTACCGACGGCGCGCGAAACGAAAATAATCAGAGCCGATCGCGACGGCGTCATTTCAAGTATGAATGCGCTACAAGTTGGAATTTCAGCCTGGCGACTTGGCGCTGGTAGAGAGCGACAAGGCGAAAGTGTTCAAGCAGGTGCTGGTATTGAGATTCATGCCAAACCCGGTGATCAGATTAAGAAAGGTGAGACGTTATTTTCGCTTCATACTGATGAGGCGGCGCGCTTTGAGAGAGCTGAAGCTGCCCTAGAAGGAGCAGTCGTTATTGGTAGCCATGTAGCTGAACATTTACCGCTAGTAATAGCAAAGATTGATTAAATCCCGATTGGGTGCCAGACAGTCTTATATTCCATAAAGGAAAGAATTCGCTTCAAAGATTCTTCTTTACCAAATCGGTGAATACGTTTTAGGTTTTCAACTCCAGCCTTCTTGATTTCAACATCAGATTTCTTCTCAGCGCCAGAAATATCAATTCCATCGACTTCCATATGGCTAGCAAGCCATGGAATCAACTCGCTCTTACTTCCGGTAAGAATGTTCACAACGCCAGCAGGGAGATCACTTGTGGCAATTACCTCGGCGAGAGATATGGCAGGCAATGGACGGACCTCACTTGCTATAAGCACCGCCGTATTTCCACTTGCGATGACTGGAGCTAGACCGCGTGTCAGGCCAAGGAGCGATTCCTTTTCATCAGCAATCACACCAATTACTCCGAGTGGTTCGGGCATGGTGAAGTTGTAATAGGGACCAGCAATCGGATTTGTGCCTCCGGCGGTTGTAGAAATCTTGTCAGTCCAGCCGGCATACCAAACCCATAAATCAATCGAATCTTGAACTTGTTTGCGGGCTGCCGCTTCTGTTACTCCCTCTAGCGCCTTTATCTCCGAGATGAACTGTGCTGATCGACCTTCAAGCATTTCAGCCATCCGATAGAGGATTTGGCCTCTGTTATATGCGGTTGCGTGAGACCAGCCTGAAAATGCCGCTTTTGCAGCGACAACTGCATCTCTTAGATCTTTACGAGAGGCGAGGGCGGGGTTGGCTATAAATTCACCCTTCTTATCTTTCAATTCATAAGAGCGTCCCGATTCACTTCGCGGGAATGCGCCACCGATAAACAGTTTGTAAGTCTTCATAACATCAATTCGCATCACTTAGCTCCCTTTATGTAAGCAGCTAAACCATGGCGTCCACCTTCGCGACCCCAACCAGATTCTTTATAGCCACCAAATGGGCTAGCCGGGTCAAACTTGTTAAAGGTGTTTGCCCAAATAACACCCGCCTTTAGTTCTTGTGCGGCCCAGAGAATTTTCGAACCCTT
>JBEARJ010000017.1:0-10616 GCA_041163285.1 Actinomycetota bacterium
AGGTTTAACTAAATGCGGCGCCAGAGTAGTTACCATCAATTCACGCTCTTGGAGCGCCTCTCTTACTAACTTGAAATCGTATTGCTCCAAATAGCGAAGCCCCCCATGAATCAACTTCGAAGATCGGGATGAAGTTCCTGAGGCAAAATCAGCCATTTCAACGAGAGCAACTTTCAGGCCTCGTGATGCAGCATCAAGGGCTATTCCGACTCCATTAATTCCACCGCCGATGACCAAGATATCGAATTGATCATCGCGAAGGCTCTTGATGGCGTCGGTGCGAGCGCTCGGACTTAACTCTGAGGATAAAACTCTCACCCGCGTAGGACCCTCGACCAAGGAACCTCCTCAACCCGCTTCATAATCTTTGATCAATCAGGTTCCATAGTGGGTCAGCACCAAATAGAACATCAACAGATCCTCCCTAAAGCCGGATGGGTCGAACATGATGCTGCCGAAATTTGGCAACGCACTCAAGAGGTAATCACAGGTGCCCTCAAGAACGCGAGAATTTTAGGTAGCGAACTAGCCGCAATTGGAATCACCAACCAGCGCGAAACTACAGTGATCTGGGATAAAGAGAGTGGTAAACCTCTCTCGAATGCAATTGTCTGGCAAGACACCCGAACGCAAGAATTTCTCGCTTCACTCTCTGAAGAAATTAAGTCAAAAGTCATCTATAAAACGGGCCTTGCGATAGCTCCATACTTCTCGGGAAGCAAGATCAATTGGTTCCTCAATAACGTTCCAGCTGTCCAAGATGCCCTCGCCAACTCTCAAGCCTTGGTTGGAACCATTGATTCATGGTTAGTTTGGAATCTAACCGGTGGAGTTCATATAACAGATGTTACAAATGCAAGTAGAACTCTATTGATGGACCTTGAAACTCTCGATTGGGATGAAGACTTATTGAAGATTTTTGAAGTTCCGCGCTCGATTTTGCCTGAAATTAGATCCTCCTCCGAAATTTATGGGAAGACCCTTGCAAGTGGACCACTTGGCGCTGAGGTCCCTATTGCAGGAATTCTGGGTGATCAACAGGCTGCGATGGTCGGCCAAGCCTGCTTTGAGCGGGGCGAATCAAAGACCACTTATGGAACTGGAAACTTTGCATTGCTAAACACTGGCGAAGAGATTGTTCGCTCCAAGAATGGATTATTGACTACCGTGTGTTTCAAATTTGGATCTGAGAAGGCCCGATATGCGCTCGAGGGCTCGGTTGCGGTCACCGGTTCTGCAATCCAATGGTTACGCGATCAGCTCGGAATTATCAAAAGTTCCCCAGATGTTGAAGGACTTGCGAAAGAGGTAGACGATAACGGTGGCGTTTACTTCGTTCCAGCTTTCTCTGGACTCTTCGCTCCGTATTGGAGAAATGATGCCCGGGGTGTTGTTGTTGGCTTGACGCGCGCAGCAACCAAGGCGCATCTCGCTCGAGCTGCACTTGAGGCGATCTGCTATCAGACTCGCGATGTACTGGATGCGATGCAATCTGATAGCGGAGTCAAACTTCCTGAGATGAGAGTTGATGGTGGAATTACCGCAAATGAACTCTGCATGCAGATGCAATCTGACATTATGCAGATTGATGTAGTCAGACCCAAGGTGATTGAGACGACTGCTTTAGGAGCCGCATACGCTGCAGGATTAGCGACTGGCTTCTTCAAAGACAAAACTCAACTAAGAGCCAATTGGCAAGAGGGTCGTCGTTGGAAAGCCAATCCAGGTTCAGTTCTTGCTACCAGCGGACTTGCTAATTGGAAACGAGCAATCGAGCGCACCCTTGATTGGGCTAAATAGCCTCAATCTCAATTAAGAGTGCTTGCGCCGGTTGCAGAATCGGTGCAGGTAATCCAACTTCGATTAGGGCTGCTCCGCTTGCCTCAATGCCAGCAACCACCCATTTAGGCGGCTGAATCAGCATCATCCCAGTCTTTCCAGCTAGCTCTACACATTTAACTCGATAACTTTTATCTCTTACTAAACCAGAAAAACGCAAATTAGGTGCATGTGATGTCTTTATTGGCTGAAGCTGAACAAATGCAAAGATTGCCTCGTTTTCACCAAGCACGCCGTGGAGATAATGGTTCTCTTCGGGATAATCAACGCGCACCACTTTTCCACTGTGAAGTAGCGAGCGCTTTGTTTTGTAGTAATCGCTCCACTTCTTTAATTGACTCAATTCGGAATCGTTTAACTGGGTGATATCCCATTCAATTCCAGCGTGGCCAAAGAGCGCTGTAATGGCGCGGAAAGATAGCGATAGTTCGCGCCCCGTTTGATGCCCCGGGGTTGGTCCAATATGGGTTCCAAGTAGTTCTGGTGGCATGAACTGCATCGTCCAGCGTTGAATCTGTTGCCGCGCTAGGGCATCGTTGTTATCGCTAACCCAGAATCGATCTACATAATCAACCACTCCAAAATCAATTCTTCCGCCTCCCGATGCACATGACTCAATTTCAAGTCCTGGATGGCGTTTCTTAAGCTCGCTAAATAAGTTGTAAATTCCGAGCGTCTGTCGATGAATCGCGGCTCTTCCTAGATATCCCGCGTCAACGAGGGCTCGATTGTGATCCCACTTAATATATTTAACCTTGGCATCCGCTATAACTTCGCTGACTGAATCCAATACGTAGGTGAAAGCATCTGGATTTGCTAGGTTGATAACTAGCTGATGGCGCCAAGTTGGCGGAACCCTATCCTTCTCACTCAAGATCCAATCTGGATGGTTTCGAAATACATCCGAATCTGGATTTAGCATCTCGCCTTCAAACCAGAGCCCAAATTCCATACCTTTGCTAGCGATGTAATCAGATATTGGCTTCAAGCCATTTGGCCAGACATCTTTACTGATCTGCCAATCCCCTAAGCCAAGTCGGTCGCTGCGACGAGATCCAAACCAGCCATCATCGAGAACAACTCGCTCTACTCCAACCGATGCGGCAACATCTATAAGTTTGCGAACTCGCTCCTCGCTGTGATCAAAATAGATTGCTTCCCACATATTTAGCGTTACTGGTCGAGGTCTCTTTGGATGATTTGAACGGGCACGTAAATGCTGGTGATATCGACCCGCTAAACCATCTAATCCCGAATCTGAATAAACCGCGATCAGATCTGGGGATTCATAGCTCTCACCCTTTCTAAGGATCATCTCCCCTGGAGCGAGAATTTCACTCGCCCCAATAGCTTGGACGCCTTCATAATTTTTCTCGATGCAATAGCGAACATCCCCACTCCAGGCAAGGGCAACTGACCACGCCTCACCTTGAGAAAAATTAGACGTTTCGGTTAGCGCAATCTCGCCAATCGTAAAGTTATGTCCACCTCGTCCTTCATGGGACTCGCGGACCCAGCGTCCGACATCAATTGCACGTCGTTGGGGATTTCGCTCGTTGGACCAGCGTCCCGCAAAGTCCAAGCTCTGAGTTGCTTTATCTGATAACGGCAACCAGTAATTCAATTCATTAAGAGTGTAATCATCTCCGTGATTGAGTAATGAATAACTTGCCCGAGCTACTCCATTAGCGTCCAGCTTTAATTCAAAATGTAGCTCTAATTTGATTGCTGAATCTTCAAAACGAACTTGCAGCAAATCTTTTGCAGCTTTCATTTCTTTTATTGCAAATTTCGAGGACCAATCCTTGCCATTGCGATGCCCGGAAATAGTGGGACACCCGAGCCAACCTCTCGAATGCTCACGCATGATGCCAGGATTTTGAATTGAATCGAAGTCGCTATTTGGAATTGAACGTTCAAAATTGAATTTCGATAAATCGCTCGCGATTGCCTTACCCCAATAACGAATCACAAGTGCGCCATCAACGTCCTCAGCAATGAAATCAACCCCACCATTAGATAAGTGCGCTAACGAGGACATGCCGGTAGAGTAATGGTCATCATGTCGAGCAAGAAACTAGGCGCTGGGGTCATAAGAACCGACCGCTTGCTCATGGATGGACGCACCATCCGTTATTACGACACTCAAGGACAAAATAGAACTGCAGAAGATCAGCGAGAGGTTGAAGCCCAACCTCAAATCGGAGAAATGCGTTTAGATCCACTGAATAATGAATGGGTTGTAATGGCCGCCCATCGTCAGGGTCGAATCTTCTTGCCACCAAAAGAGTTAAATCCACTGGCGCCAAGTCGACCCGGATTTCTAACTGAGATTCCAGAGAGTGACTATGAAGTGGTGGTCTTTGATAATCGAGCACCATCTCTGCGATCTCCTGAGAATTCGGTTGCCCTTCCCCAAGAGATTGGTTTTGAGACTCCCCCAATTCCTGCAGCTGGAAAATGTGAGGTGGTCTGCTTTACCTCTAATTACGAAGCTTCATTCAAAGATTTATCGCAACACCAAATACGCACCGTGATAGAAGCATGGCGAGATCGAGTCTCTGAACTGTCCCAAGTTCCATATATCCAACATATTGCTCCATTTGAAAATCGTGGCGAGGAAGTTGGAGTTACTCTCTCTCATCCGCATGGTCAGATCTACGCGTACCCATATCTGCCACCGAGGACTGAGAAGATGCTAACGGCAGCGACTAATCACATGAATAGAACTGGTCGAGTCTTACTTGATGACATTCTTGCTAGAGAAATTAGAGATGAAGTTAGAGTTATTGCTAAGAATTCAGAATGGGTTGCTTTTGTTCCGTATGCTGCTAGGTACCCATTTGAAATCCACGTTGCCCCAATTCGCCCCGTTCCAGATTTAGCTGCGCTAGACGAAAGCGCGTGTGAAAACTTTGCTCCGATTGCAAAGGAAGTTCTACAGAGACTCGATGGGGTCTTTGATACAAAAATGGCATACATTGCTGCATGGCATCAGGCGCCAGTAAGAGTTGGTCGAGATGTAATGCGACTTCATTGGCAGATCACGAGCGTGCGTCGTGCGCCCGGAAAACTTAAGTATCTCGCTGGTTCAGAGTCGGCTTTTGGAGCTTTCATGATGGACGTATGGCCAGAACAATCCGCACAGCAGCTGCGGGATGTAAAAATCTAAGATGAAAGTCCGAGAGGATTTCACTTCATTTTTTGGGGTCGCTCCAGACCTTATAACTTCTGCGCCGGGTCGAGTAAATCTAATAGGTGAACATATTGATTACAGCGATGGCTTCGTCCTTCCGTTTGCTATTCAAGCTCGAACTTATTGCGCAGTCCGAGTGAGAGATGATGAGCGAATCAGAGTTGCATCCAACCAGCATCGAAAAGAGATTTTCGAGAGCTCTGTTGATGCTTTTAAGCCCATGACTGGGCCAATTTGGACGAGATACATACTCGGAGTCTTATGGGCTCTTGATGTCAAGTTTGGTCTAGATATCTTGGTCGATAGTGAAGTTCCGTCGGGAGCAGGTCTTTCATCTTCTGCTGCTTTGGAATGTAGCGTTGCGACTGGGATAAATCATAAATTTGATCTTGGAAAATCACTCACTGATCTAGCTCGGATAACGCAAAAAGCCGAGAATGAATATGTCGGAGTTCCATGCGGAATCATGGATCAATCAATCTCATTGATGGGCAAAAATGGCCACGCACTACTTCTCGATTGCCGAGATCTCTCCACACGACAGATCAAAGTGGATTTTGAATCGAATGGTCTAAAACTTCTTATAGTTGATACGAGAGCCCATCATGCGCTAGTTGACGGTGGTTACGCCGAGCGTCGTAATCAATGTGAATCTGTATCTAGTGAGCTTGGTGTTAAAGCTCTGCGGGACTTAACTCTTGGTGAGTTAGAGAGCGCACGTAACCGATTGCCGGAGGTTAATTTTCGGCGCGCCCGTCATGGAGTAAGTGAAATTGCGCGCGTAATAGAAGCTGTCAAATTTCTTGAAGCAGATCAATTTATTGAATTTGGCCAACTTCTAAATGAGTCACATACTTCTCTTCGAGATGATTACAACGTCTCTTGCCCAGAACTCGACTTGGCCGTTGAAACCGCCCAGAGTCTCGGCGCCCTAGGTGCTCGAATGGTTGGCGGAGGATTCGGCGGAAGTGCCATTGCCTTGATTAAAGATGAGGATGCCGCCAGGGTCGCTCTCGAAATAGAGAGAGCCTTTAGCGAAAATGGCTTTGGGGCCCCAAGATTTTTCGATTCGCTTCCAGGTGACGGAGCGAGAGTTGAGAACTTCTAATTAACCGGAGTTACTGAGATAACTTCGACGCCGCCGATCGCATTTAGGACATTAATCAAATCAGCCGGGTCAGTTCCGGGAAATGCAACGGTGATGTCATCGATACCGCGGCCACCCTCTGAAGAGAGAACCACCAGACCTCTTATATCTCCGCCGGCGAAACCAATTGCGGAGGCAACCGCGCCCAATGAGCCAGGACGATCTGGAAGAGCTACTCGGATTCGGACCATTGCCATGGAGGTGAGTCTAAATGAAAAGCTCCCTGACTTGGACTCGAACCAAGAACCTGCCGGTTAACAGCCGGCTGCTCTGCCGATTGAGCTATCAGGGATCGGCTAAAACTCCGTCAGACTCTACGACAAGCCCTCTCCGAACGCCAATTCCCGAAGTGAGCGACGCTTTCGCTCCATCTCGACCAATTGGGCGAAAATTTCGCCATACTCCTTCTCATTCTCAACTGGATTGAGTCGTTGCAAAGTCGACTTAATTTCAGCGATGGATCTAGAGAGAGCAACCTCATTTAGTCGAGCCATAATGCTTGAGACATAACGATCCGAAATTTCGCCCTGGGTACGCACCGGTTCAACGAGTAACTCTGTTACAAATGAGCGTAACTCGTCAGAATCAATCTTGGCGACATCAACAGCCTCTAAATTCTTCTGGGTATCGATGAAATTTCGAAGTCGTTCATACGCCGGATGAGAGAAGGCATTTGCTTCTACTTCGTTCCATTGTCTAGCAAGTGCGGGCATTTGAAGTCTAACTTTGAGAACTTCACGCTCTAGCGCAAGCCTTGGTTCATTTGGATCAGGTCTCCAGTTTGAAGTGGCACCCTCTTCACTTCGCGGAGCTGTGCCCTTGGATGCGCTCTTCTTCACAGCCGCATTTACAACTTCAACTTCCATTCCGAGCCATCCCGCGAGAGTTCGTACATATTCTGGACGGAGCGAAGCATCTCTAATCTTTCCAATCAATGGCGCCGTTGAATTAAGCGCACTAACGCGCCCCTCAGGGTTAGTTAGGTCGAATTTTTTAATTTCGGTCTTGATCGCAAATTCAAATAGCGGAACTCGACGTGCAATCAAGTCACGAACTGCGCCATCTCCGCTCTTCTGGCGCAGCTCGCAGGGGTCAAGACCATTAGGCTCAACTGCCACAAAGGTCTGCGTTACAAATTTCTGATCATCATCAAAGGCTCGAAGTGCAGCTTTCTGTCCCGCTGCATCGCCATCAAAAGTAAAGATAACTTCTCCTCTAAACGAGTCATCATCCATCAAGAGTCGGCGCAGGATTCGAATGTGGTCATCGCCAAAAGCTGTTCCGCATGTTGCGACCGCAGTGGTGATTCCTGATAAATGTGCCGCCATGACATCGGTGTAGCCCTCTACAACGACTACTTGGCGCAGTTTTGCGATCTCTTTCTTAGCCCTATCTAGGCCGTACAGGAGTTGGCTTTTCTTATATATCGGCGTCTCCGGCGTATTTAAATACTTCGGACCATTATCTTCATCATCGCTAGCAAGCTTTCGAGCTCCAAAGCCAACCACATCGCCAGTTATGTCATGAATCGGCCAGACCAATCTATTTCGAAACCTATCGATAGGTCCGCGCTGTCCTTCTTTAGATAATCCCGCAAGCGTCAATTCTTCAACTGTAAATCCTTCTGCGCGAAGGGCTTTAGTGAGCGCATCCCATTCCTTCGGAGCGAAACCAACTCCGAAGCTGCGAACCGATTCGCCATTAAATCCACGCATCTCTAAAAAATCTCTTCCGATGGAAGCATCTGGGCTCTTGAGTTGCTCTTGATAAAAGCGGGCGGCCGCCACATTTGCAGCAACAAGTCTCGAGCGCTTTCCAGTTGGGGCCGAATTTGTACTACCTGCTTCGTAAGTGAGTTGATAACCAATTCGCTCTGCAAGCTTTTCAACAGTTTCAGTAAAAGTTAGATGGTCAATTTTCATCACAAATGCAATTACATCGCCACCGGATTGACAGCCAAAGCAATGATAAAAACCCTTACTTGGAGTTACATGAAATGATGGAGTCTTCTCGTCATGAAAAGGACAGAGCCCCTTTTTTTGGCCCCCGCCAGCGTTCTTTAATTGGACGTACTCCCCTACAACCTCATCTATAGGTGAGCGATCGCGGACGTGCGCGACATCGCTATCTTTTATACGTCCCGACATATCTGAATCCTATGCCTCTCGCTTTTTACCCGTGAGCTCCTGATGTAGCGCGTAGGCGCCGGGATCTGTGAGTGAGGCGACTTGATCAATGACAACACGCAATCTTTCACTATCTGAATTCGCCCGGTACCACTCTTGCAAGAAGAATGATTCCAGTGAACCAGGCGCACTTTCTAGGACCGCGTCAACTAGTTCTGCTAGCAGTTCACGTTGGCGTTGGTATAAGTCCTGCGATTTTTCAGCTCTAATTATGTAAAAGCCTGGCATCGCCTTTAGTAGGGCTACCTCAACTCTTTGTTCGCGAGGCACCAAAAGATTTGCGGTATATCGAGTCAATTCACCATCACCGTAATGGGCGCGAGTCTCACGCTCTGCTGCGAGCGCGAATCTTCCAATTAATTGGCTCGTTAAGTCCTTCAGCAGCGCAAGCTGGCGATGACTACGATCAAACTCCTTTGGCCAGCATGAAAGTGCCTTCAGCGAATTTAACGCCTGGCTTGCTTCTTCCTCGGTTAGATCTTCAAGATATTCTGACTTTGCCACTGCAAATAAATTTGGTAAGTCACCTTGCAGTGACTCAAGTTTTATATGTCCAGTGACTAGCGCATCTTCTAAATCATGTACCGAATAAGCGACATCATCAGACCAATCCATAATTTGAGCTTCCATAGCGGAGCGCTTCGTTGGAGCTCCTTCACGTACCCAATTGAAGATTTCTTCATCATCACTATAGACACCAAACTTCCGCGAATTCTCTTTGGAGCTCCATGGATATTTTGTCGCTGCATCGAGACTTGCTCTCGTTAGGTTTAAGCCAACGGATAATCCAGCTTCATCAACAGTTTTTGCTTCTATCCGAGTTAATAATCTAAAGCTCTGCGCATTTCCCTCAAAGCCGCCACATCCTTCGGCCAACTTTGCAAGCGCGGTTTCGCCGTTGTGACCAAATGGCGGATGGCCCAGGTCATGAGCTAAACATGCGCCCTCCATTAAATCTGGATCGGCGCCTAACGCTGCACCTAATTCGCGACCTACTTGTGCGCACTCTAATGAGTGAGATAGTCGAGTTCTCGGAAAATCACTAGCCCACGGAACTGCTACTTGAGTTTTCGCAGCAAGTCGACGAAGCGCAAAGGAGTGAATGATTCGCGCTCGATCACGTGCAAACTCGGTGCGTCCCTTACGTTTGGCTGGTTCATCAAGAAAGCGCTCTCGATCTTGATCGGAATATCCAGAGTGCTCTCTCGCCTCTCGAAGCGCCATAGTTCGTAAGGCTACAGTTTCCACGCGACATGGTCGCTGATGTGAATTCCCCGACGACCTAGGGTGATGTAAGCGAGATATGCCCCTGTTTCCCGAAGTAAGTAACGGAAGCCGACCTTATCTAGGCTTGCGATCCCGGTTCTAACTGGAGAACAGCTAGCATCAAATCCAAAATCTTTCGCCATAGTTATGGAGCGGAAACAATGATAAGGATCCGTAACAATAATGATGGATTCATAACGTTCTATATTTACGTTTGAAGCGAGCGCCTCAATACTTGTGAATGTATCGCGACCAATTCTGATTGCGGTTATTGAATTCCACGGGATGCCTTTCTGTGCCAACCAGGCTCGTGAAGTTCCCGCCTCCGTAAATCGATCGCCCGGAGCGCCCTCACCTAAAGTGAAAACCTGTGAAGCAAAATCCTTTTCATAGATCCGTACCACTTCCTTCAATCTAGCTTCCAATACTCGACCAGGTCTTCCATCTAGTTGGGCCGCCCCCATTACAACAATTGCATCAGCCTTTCCGATAGTTTCGTCGTTTGCCGTTAACCAAGTTCGAGCTAGTGCGAATGTAGGAATCGCAAGTAGTAGTACAAGTAAGAAAGTTAAGAATTTAAATAACCATTTAAATAAGAACATCAGCCGCCAGAACCTGAATCTCTTCCATCAACGCTAACTAGCTCATCTGGATCATCAAGCCAGCCTTGTGGTAGCGAAACTGCTCGACCATGCGATCTGCGACCGCGGGGTGAATCTCCAACTTCCTCTGGATATGGTTGCTCAACAAGTTGATCCAGTAGCGACCTAAGTTCAGCTAAAGATGCAACCATTCCTAAACGTGGCCTAATCTCGCCTTCAACCCTAAAACCCTTTAAATACCAGGCCATATGTTTCCGTAGATCTCTGCAAGCCCGCTCTTCGCTCCCGAAGTATTGAGCTAGTAATTGCGCATGTCGCCACATAACCTCACGAACTTCGAAGAGAGTGGGTAGTGGTCGCTCACCTTCACCGTTAAAGGC
>JBEARJ010000018.1:0-9918 GCA_041163285.1 Actinomycetota bacterium
CATCACGGCATCTGGGATCTTGCGTTGACTGGAATTGTCCCAACCTTGAAAGTTGCAGCGCCAAGAGATGGTTCAAGATTGAAAGAATTATTACGTGAAGCAACTTCAATCAAAGATTCACCATCGCTGATACGTTTTCCGAAAGGTGTGATCAATCCTGATCTTCCTGCATTTGAGCGACGTGACGGAATTGATTTCCTCTATCGCGGCGAGAGCCCCGATATATTGTTGATCGCTGTTGGCGCTATGGCTCAGCTTGCAGTCGACGCTGCAGCCCAGGCCTACCGTGAAGGGGTAGGCGTCACTGTAATTGACCCTAGATGGGTTAGGCCGTTACCGATTGCGGCGCTTACTCGAATGTCTGATCGTTATTCGAGAATCGTTGTTATCGAAGATGGAGTAAAAAGCGGCGGTATTTCAAGCGCGCTCTCTGATGCATTTAGAGAAATGGATATTGTGACGCCGATTCACTCTATTGGAGTACCGCTTGAATTCATCGAGCACTCAAAGCGAAATCAAATCTTAGAAGACCTCGGAATCACCGTTCAATCAGTTGCTCGCCAATTAGTGACGTGGTTTTCAAGCGGAGTTAAGCAGGAAGTGACGCAACTCCATGTGGATGAAAGCGCTTCCCGCAAACCGAATCACTAATTCCTTCTCGATCTAAGTAAGGAAGAATTCCTCCCAGATGTAGCGGCCATCCGGCGCCTAGAAGCATGCATAGATCAATCTCTGATGCGGTTGCAACGACGCCTTCATCTAGCATCATCTGCGCCTCTTCGGCAAGCGCCTTAAGTGCACGGATCCGAACTTGTTCTGCGGTGGAAGGGGAATTTCCCTGCTCGACCAATGCGAGAGCATCCTGATTAGGGGCTGATTTTCCACTCTCATCCTTAATGTAGAAGGTCTTAACGCCTTTTTCGACCAAGCGCGAAACAGTAGGTGAGACTTTGTAGCGAGGGCCAAGATTTGCATTTAGAGTCTTTGAGACATGGAGCGCAACGCCCGGACCGACTAGACCAAAGAGTTCGAGTGGTGACATCGGGAATCCGAGTGGTCTCAGCGCACCATCGGCGACATCATAAGAAGTACCTTCATCTATTGCATCTGTTACTTCACCCATGAAGCGAGTTAGCAGACGATTAACTACAAATCCAGGTGCATCTTTACAGATGATCATAGTTTTCTTAAGTTCTTTTCCAACGTTGATAGCAGTAGCAGTAGTGGCATCATCAGTTTTTGAGGTTCGTGCAACTTCGAGGAGTGGCATGACAGCAACTGGGTTGAAGAAGTGGAAACCAACAACGCGCTCCGGATGAGCTAGGCCTTCGCCCATCTTTTCTACAGAAAGCGAAGAGGTGTTTGTGGCCAGAACACATTCTGGCGAAATTATCTGCTCGAGATCTTTGAAGAGCTTCTGCTTAATCGAAAGTTCTTCAAAGACCGCTTCAATTATGAAGTCGGCGCCGGCAAAGACTTTCTGGTCGGTAGAGCCGCTCACCAAGCCTTTCAATCGAGAGGCTCCCTCAGCGTTGAGACGCTTCTTCTCAACCAATTTATCGATCTCAGAATGTATCCAAGAAATTCCTTTTTCAACCCGAGCTTGATCGAGGTCCGTCATAACAACGGGAACTTTAAGATTTCGCATGATTAGCAGCGCAAGTTGTGAAGCCATTAGACCAGCTCCGACGACGCCGACCTTCGATACCTTACGGGCCAAAGCCGGCTTTGGAGCTCCTTCGACTTTTTTCTTTTTCTTCTGAATCAAATTAAATGCATAAAGTGAAGCGCGCAGCGGATTACCCATAACCAAGTCAGCCAATACTTCATCTTCTGCATCAAAACCTTGATCCAAAGTATTCGTCTTGGCGGCGGAAATTAACTCAAGCGCTTTGCGTGGTGATTCGATATCTGCCCCGCCATATTTCTTAGTAACCGCTGCTTTTCCGGTTGCAATGGCTCGCTCCCAAGCGGCATCATCTCTGGTGTAGTCCACTCGCTCGATCTTGCGCTTTCCGCTTAGGATCTCTGCGGCAAATGCACATGACTTTTCAAGAAAGTCTGCTGGCTCAAATACCGCATCCACAACACCTAACCCCAGCGCATCTTTTGCTTTCATCATCGTATTGTTATTAAGTGCATTAAGAATGATTACCTGGACTGCTTTCTCAGGTCCAATCAATTTAGGCAATATTGTGGCACCGCCCCATCCTGGTACGAGCCCCAAGAAACATTCTGGAAGTGCGGTGAAAGCGGTAGATGCAAGCGTTCGGTAATTACAGTGAAGCCCTATCTCAAGTCCGCCGCCAAGGGCGAGACCATTAGTGAAAGCAAAAGTTGGCTTCTTCCCTCTTCCTAATCTTTTAAAAAGGTCATGACCAAATTTTCCAATTGCAAGGGCTTGAGACTTATCTGAGAGGAAGGGAAGTGCTGAGAGATCTGCACCTGCTGCAAAGATAAATGGCTTACCGGTGATCGCGATGGCAGCGGAAGAACTTGCTTCAGCCGCCGTCAGAGCACTTTCAATCTCTCTTAAAGATTTTGGACCAAGAGTGTTTGGTCGGTTGTAATCAAGCCCGTTATCCAGAGTAATTAGGGAAAGGGTCCCTGAGAATCCAAATGGAGCTAGATCAACTTCACGAAGCAGAGCCTTCGTTACAACTTCTTCAGGGGCGCCCACTGGTGCATTCAATTCACTCATTGCTTAAGCCTTTCCATAATCTCTATGGTTCGGGTTTTCCCAGATGACGGTTCCGCCCATTCCAAGACCAATACACATAGTGGTAATTCCATAACGGACTTCGGGGCGCTCTTTAAATGCTTCTGCGAGATTTAGGATTAACCGGACGCCTGATGACGCAAGAGGATGTCCAACAGCGATAGCGCCGCCATAGATATTAACTCTGGGGTCGTCATCAGCTATTCCGAAGTAATCCAAGAATGATAGAACTTGTATTGAAAATGCCTCATTAATCTCAAAAAGACCAATATCTTCAATATCTAAACCTGCAAGCTTGAGCGCCTTTATAGTCGAAGGTACTGGTCCATATCCCATGATTTCAGGCTCGACGCCCGCGAAGGCAAAAGTGACAAGTTTTGCTTTGACGCCAAGACCAAGTTCTTTTGCTTTGCTCTCGCTTGCAAGGAGCGCGGCGGTTGCACCGTCATTCAAACCTGCAGCATTTCCGGCAGTAACTCTTCCTAATGGACGGAACGGAGTCTTCAACGCTGCCAGTGCCTCCAAAGTTGTTCCTGGCCGTGGCGGCTCATCAATAGTTGCAACCCCCCAACCTTCTTCGGCATTTCGTACAGCGACAGGAATCAAATTAGGTTGAATTTTCCCGGCTTGATACGCAGCGGCAGTTTTCTGCTGAGAGGCGAGCGCATACTTGTCGGCACGTTCTTTGGTTAGATGTGGAAATTTATCGTGTAGTCGCTCCGCCGTATTTCCCATAGAGAGCGCATCGGTGTCCACAATCCTTTCAGCTAAGTATCGGGGGTTTGGATCCATACCCTCACCCATCGGGTGATTACCCATATGCTCAACGCCACCAGCGATTGCAAGATTGTATGCACCCATATTTATGGCACCGGCAATTGTGGTTACAGATGTCATCGCACCAGCACACCATCGATCGACTGAGTAACCAGGCACCGTATTTGGAAGTCCAGCGAGAATTGCGGCAGATCTGCCAATATTCATTCCTTGATCGCCAAATTGAGTTGCGGCGGCAATAGCAACATCATCAATCTCACTTGGCTTCACTCCGGGATTTCGCTCTAGAAGTCCACGGATTGCGCGAACCATGATGTCATCGGCGCGCGTACCAGCGTAAAGGCTGCCGGCTTTCCCGAAAGGAGTGCGGACAGCATCGACTAGAACGACATTTGTTTTGGCGGTGGCAGATTTCATGCCACAACCCTACTCGTCAGTAGGCTTCTTCGTCACCCAGCGGATTGGTCCGACATGCTCGAGGGCTACGGTTTTTCCCACTTCAAAATTGAGTGGCCCAGTAACGCGCACCTTAACTTCCTTAGAAAAACCGGGGAGGGCTAACTCGAGGATGGCATCATGGCCGTAGTAGTGAATCTGGGTGATTTTTGCAGTTGGCAGATTGGACTTCTTTTCATAGACGCGAATCTCTTCTGGCCTGATCAATATTGATCCAGTCTCGGCATCGCCAGAGGCTTTCTTAGCCGAAAGGTGAAGGGGAGAGATTAATTTCTTCCGATTCTTTAAAAGTCTCTGGGCTGGCAGTTCCAAAATATCACCAGTGCTCTCTGCGATATCTGCCGAAGCCGGGGCCATGTAGACGCTCTCTGGCGTTCCGGATTGAACAACCCGTCCATCGCGCATAAGCGCAATCAAGTCTGCCGAAACCAAAGCATCCTCACGATCGTGAGTAACCATCAGAGAAGTAGTCTTAGTTTTCTTAAGCAACGAAACTACCTCACCGCTCACTTCAGCTCGAAGCGCGTGATCTAAATTAGAGAATGGCTCATCAAGCAGAACAATTGCGGGACGTATTGCCAGTGCCCGGGCAAGAGCCACGCGAGTCTGTTGCCCTCCGCTTAGCTGGTGTGGTTTGCGATCAGCAAAACCCGTTAGCCCAACCAGTTCCAACATTTCATCGATTATTTCGCGTCGTTGCTCGGCCTTCACCTCTTTTTTAAAAGCAAAACCAACATTTTCGCCAACGCTTAAATGCGGAAAGAGCCCACTCTCTTGTGGCAGATATCCAATGTTCCGCTTATGAGGCGGAAGGACGAGTGATGAAACGCTTACTAATTGCTTACCAAATCTGATGGCCCCTGCAGAAGGTCTAACTAGTCCAGCGATCGTTCTTAGTAGCGTCGTTTTTCCGCAGCCTGAGGGTCCAAGTATTGCTGCGAACGAACCAGAGGGAATCGTCAGATTTAGGTCGTGCAACACCTCGCGATTTCCTAAGTGAACCCCCAACTCACGAATCTCTAAAGATGTCACTGAAGTTCACCTCGCTCGGATTCTCGATCAGGTCTGCTAATCAAGAATGTGGGGATGGCCGCTATTGCTACGAGGAGCAAAGCGTACGGGGCGGCTTCGCTAAAGCGGAAAATCGCTGTGTTGTTCCATATTTCTGTTGCCAAGGTCTCGAAACCAGTGGGACGTAACATCAATGTCGCGGGGAGTTCTTTCATAGCTGAAAGAAAGACGAGCAGCGTTCCGGTAAGTACACCGGGTGCAGCAAGCGGAAGCGTCACCCGGTAGAAAGTTCGCGATCGCGTCTGACCGAGAGTTGCGGCAATCTCAGTCAGACTTAATGGAACCTTTCCAAAAGCAGCCCGGATGGAACCGACTGATCGAGCCAAGAAGAGAATTGAGTAGGCAAATGCCAGCAATCCAATTGTTTGATAGATAACGGGAAATTCAGAACCAAATGATACGAGCGCCAAGCCCATGACAATTCCCGGAAGAGCATGAACCAGGAGAACTGCCCGCTCTGACCATACTCCGATCCAAGTTCCTCTTGCCGCTAAAAACGCAACTGGGATTGCCAGTAGCATCGCAATTAGAGCACCCAATATGGATACTGTGATTGTAGAAAAGGCTGCATTGACAAGCTCTGTTACGTCTAGTGGCGATACCCGTGAGAAGAAACGGTAGAGAAGTACCGACAAAGGAGCAACGAGCGCAAGGGCCAAATAAGCGATTATTGCGATTGCAGCTACCAATTTGACGCGAATCGAATTGTTGTACGGCAACCTCTTGGTGATTTGAACCGAGCTCTTGACTGTGACTGTGCTCTCTCTGGACTTAATTTCAAGGCTGATAACAGTCGAGGAAATTGCTACGAGGAATAAGGCAAGGATTGCAGCACTTCCACGATCAAAACTACCCTGATAGGTATTCTGAATCGCTCTTGTAAAAGTGTCTACACCCAAAAGTGAAACAGCTCCGAAGTCACTTAGAACGTAAAGTGCAACAATTAGAGAACCTGCTCCTACAGCATTTCGTATCTGGGGCAAGGTAACCCTTAAAAATGTGCCAAATTGGTTTAGTCCTAAGGTTTGGGCGACATCCAATTGCGAAGTGTCAATTCTTTTAAATGCAGCCAGCGCAGCGAGCGTTACGTATGGTGCTGTGGATAATGTAAGGACGACTACAGCGGCAATGAATCCGCTGGGAAGAAATCCGAGAGATAGCCAGGAATAAGTAAATACATAACTTGGAATAGCGACTGGCAGGACTACTAGAGCTCGAATTAATCCGAGAAATGGCAGTGCGACATTATTAAGCATCCAAGCAATTCCCACTCCTAGAGCAGTGGCGAAGAGCGCCACAAAGAGAGCAAGGGAGAGAGTGGTAATAATAATTTCGAGCGTCTTTGCCCTAAATAGGACGATTGATAAAGATTGTTCATCTATCTGTGTCGCGCGCCTTACTAGGTAAGCGATGGGTAGTGCGGCTAGTGAGAGAGTCACCAACCCTGCAAAAATAAGAAGTGGCGAGGGGGGATTCTCTACAGTTCCACCCTTCACTTTTTTCGCAGAAAGAGGATTGATTATCGCCATGCGCTATAGCAAACCAACCTTAATTAGCAGGTTTTGGGTTCGCTGAAGATCAGAAAGTGCGGCCAGATTAACCCGTGGGGCAGCAATCTCTTCGAGCGCTGGTAAACCATCGGGGCGCAATCCGGGTAAGACTATGGAATATTCATGAGTCTCAGATACAAATTGCTTCTGTTCCTCTTCGGATAATAGAAAATCTACCAGTTGAGAGGCAAGATTTTGATCTGTACTTGTCGAAAGAATTCCTACGCCAGAAACATTAACAAGGTTGCCCAGATCACCAGGGGAGAAGAAGGCATTCTTAACATTAATCTCGCGACCTAATTCTTCTTCAACTTCCCAGGTGTAATAGTGATTTACTAGTCCTGCATCTACTTGACCCGCATCGATGGCTTGAACAATCAAACTATTCTTTTCATATAGTTTGGGCTTATTCGCTTTAATTCCATTGAGCCAATTCTCAGTTGCCCTCTCACCGCGAGTTTGAATCATTGCTGTAACAAAAGCTTGGAACGAAGAGTTGGTTGGCGCGATTGCGATGCGTCCTTTCCAAATCGGATCGATTAAATCATCAACGGAATCAGGAAGCGACGCCACGCGATCGGGGGCATAAGCAAAGACTCGAACTCGTCCGGTAACCGCCACCCAATCACCCAAGGGAGATCTGTAAGTTCCAGCTACTCGACCGAGGAGCGCTGGATCAAGTGCAGCCAAGAGGTTTGCACCTGACACGGCGCCAAGCGCTCCTGCATCTTGAGAGAGAAAGAGATCAGCTGGGGAGTTTCCCCCCTCTTCCAAAATTTGCGCAGCTAAGGCGGCGGAGTCGCCGTAACGCACTTCAATTTGAATTCCGGTTTCTTCAGTAAATGCAGCAAAGAAAGGTTCGATGAACTCTTGGCTGCGGCCCGAATAGATGAGAAGGCCCGAACCTTCCCCGTCACCACTTGAACAGGCGGCGAGGGCGGCGGTTAAGGCTAGGGCGCTCATGAGGGCAAGGAAACGTTTCATCACGGAATCACACTAGGGCCAGGCCTTGAATTACGCAACACTTATGTTGCGTAATTAGCCTCACTCGTTCGGCGTCGACTCTTGTGGCGCAATTGGCGGTTCACTCTCACAGAGGGCCTGTACTAGCGCATCTATAGCTAGATCTTTCTGCCATTGGCGGGCTTTGCCTTGATCGAGAGCTTCGGAGACCCTAGCTCTGCACTCTTCTCCATCGATGTAAGTGCGTTCACTACCTTCATCGAAAATTACGCGCTTTACCAGATCTGGAGCTAGCAAATTCTCAAGGGGAAGTTTTAACCCGGAGGCTATTTCAGTCAAATGTATTCGCGCGTGTTGATAGTGAATGTATGCAATCGGGTATTTCTCTCGCCAAACTTTTGGTGGCGGTAAACCCTCCCCGCGAGCACGCATATCTGGCCAGTGCGATTGATCCATTTCGTAGACGCCACTTAGAACCTTCCACCAAGTTTTTAAGTGAGCCTTTTGATGCTCATGACGAATTCGCTCGCGAACTATGGAGAGCTCTAGGAGGGATTCAAATGAATCAGGTTTCTTCTGCGCCAACTCGATGATGAGAATGTCAGAGAGAAGTCTTCCCGGAGCTATATCTAAGTCTCGAGCAATTTCATCTCGCGCATTCCATAGCTCCCTAACAATCGCTAGATTAAAGCGAGTTTTAATCTGGTGCATTCCGGACGTTCTTCGCCATGGCTCGCGCTTAATCTTTGGAGGAGCTACTTGTAAAGCGCTTGAGAACTCCTGAGTGGCCCATTCGAGTTTTCCTGACTCGAGAAGTAGTTTCTCAACGGAATCTCGGATATCAATCAAAAGCGCAACATCGAGTGCAGCATAATCGAGCCACTCTGACTTTAGAGGTCTATGAGACCAATCAACAGCGCTATGCTCTTTAGCTATCTGAATTCCCAACAATTTTTCGCAGAGCGCTCCTAGGCCCACTCTCTCGCAACCGGCAATTCGAGCTCCCAATTCAGTATCAAATAAGCGTTTTGGATCTAGACCAAATTCTCTGAGGCAATCCAAGTCCTGGCTGCTTGCGTGGATCACGGATTCTTCAATTGCGAGGATTTCGTTTAGAGAATTAATCTCGGGAGCACCAGAAAGGTGAATTGGGTCAATGAGATGGAGCCCGCCGTCTCTGCGAAAAAATTGAATTAGGTAGGCCCGTGCGCTGTATCGATATCCGCTTGCTCGCTCTGCATCAATGGCTATCGGGCCACTGCCAAGTCGTAGCGCATTAATCGCCTTGCGGAAGCCATCCCGATCTTCAATTACGGCAGGAGTCCCACCTGGGGGAACAGTCAAAATCTCCATCAATCAGCGTCGCGACTTTAGCGAACTGACTCCTTCTGCGATTGGCGCCAGACCTGAAACCACTTCTATCAGCTTTATCCATCCATCAATGTGGTTTATGAGCGCCTCGGCTCTAATTGGAGTCCAAGAAGCTCTGATCTCAATTTCCGAGGAGTGTTCCTTTTCGGAAAGTTGTCCATATGAAGCACTTGAGACTCTAGTAACTGTTCCACTCGTGGCCGTAAACGAAGCGTTAGCAGATTCCAAGGATTCACTCACCCAAGACCATGCCACATCGGTTAAAAGTGGATCGGATTGCAGATCATCTTCAATTGCCGATCGAACAAAAGTGACCGCACGAAAATCACCCTCCCAAGCATCCTGGCCATCCGGGTCGTGGAGCATTACAAATCGACCAGTTGCCACATCAGAATCTTCAGATGAATTAGATGTGGAGAAACCATTACTTACATCAACAGAAAAGGCGATAGCGAGTGGCGCCAATCGTTGTGGTGCTGGGACTTCTTCAAAAGTAATTTCTGATCTAGTTTTCAATTCGCGGGCTTGCGCACAAAATTTCTCAAATAGTAGAGAGTTCTGTGCAGTCCCAGCCATTAGGTAAGGGTAGAAGAGGTGACTTTCTTATCGGGGGAGGCGCGAGGAGATAAGGTTGCGTGATGGGTTCGTTGCTCGCGCTTCTTTCAAGCCTACTCTGGGGAACAGCTGATTATCTAGCTGGAAATCTATCAAAACGTTATCGAGCCATCGCCGTCACTGGAGTATCTCAATTCTTTGGTCTGATATTCGGATTGTCGGTAATTGCAATTGGAACCCAACTCAGCTCGCCATTCATTAGGCCATCTCTGGCATGGGATGGTTACTTTGTCGCGGGAATTATCGCGGGAATCTCCGGATTCATCGGTTTGATTGCTTTCTATTCGGGTTTAGCAACTGGCCGAATGGGAGTGGTGAGCCCAATTAGTTCACTTTCCGTTTTAATTCCGCTGACAGTTGCCTACATACAAGGCGAGCGGGCAACCACACTTCAGG
>JBEARJ010000019.1:0-16125 GCA_041163285.1 Actinomycetota bacterium
CCCCCAGGTAACAAGCGCATTTGCAGTATGGCCACTTGGATACGCCATTCCATCTGTGAACATGCATACTTCAAAATCTTCGCGCGCTTTGCAGCGACCGAATCCAATTTTGGCAGCGCCAACAAATAGATTGAGGAAAAGTAAGGAGAGAATTGAAAGGTTGAGCGGGCGCCATGATTTAAATCTTCTTCCAATCAAAATTGCTCCAACAATAAGAAATGTGGCAGTAATCCAGCGCAATCCCAAGTCATCAACTCGAAGAACTATAAATCTAGAGATTCCTTGAAGTTGTGGTCTCTCAAGGTCTGCAACATATTGATCTAATCGCCAAAGTAAACCTTCAAAGAAGACATCAAGCGTTACCAAAGCAAAGGCAATTAGCAGCCCAAATGACCAACGGAGCGCGACAGCCATTTCCTGGCGCCGAACCTCAAGACGTTGGTCAACAACGTCATCAAAGCGAGCGATCATTCGACTGTTACCGACTTTGCTAAGTTTCTTGGCTGGTCTACATCATTTCCGCGAGCCACCGCCATTTCATAGGCGAAGACTTGAAGCGGAACTATAGAGAGGATTGGCTGGAGAATCTCCTCTGATTCGGGAATTCTTATCAATTCGGGAAGATCTAGCGAATGGCTCTGATCAGCTATCGCAATAACGCGGGCACCGCGCGCTCTAACCTCTTGAATATTACTCCGCATCTTCTCAGCAATCTCACTTTTTGCTGGCGGAAGTATCGCAATTACCGGGGTTCCTTCTTCGATCAAAGCAATCGGTCCATGCTTCAGTTCGCCACCGGCAAAGCCTTCGGCGTGCATGTATGCAAGTTCTTTTAACTTCAAAGCTCCCTCTAAGGCTGCTGGGAAACCAACATGGCGGCCGAGGAAAAGTACTGAGGTTGAATTCTTATACCCGCGAGTCATCTCTCTCAGCGGCTCTACAGTTTCTAAAATCTCTTCAATCTTATTTGGCATTTGAAGTAAAGCTCCGACTAATTCCTTTACCCGACTTACCTTAATTACATTTCGTTTCGTTGCAAGATGAAGCGCAAGCAGATCTAATGCGATGATCTGTGTCAGAAGAGCCTTGGTAGATGCAACAGCAATTTCGGGCCCTGCATGTGTGTAAAGAACTGCATCAGACTCACGTGGAATTGTGGAGCCCATGGTGTTGCAAATTGAGAGAGTTTTAGCGCCAAGCAATTTCGCATGTCGTAGCGCCATCAAAGTATCCATAGTCTCACCAGATTGTGAGATGGTGACTACAAGCGTGCGCTCTGCAATGACTGGATTTCGATATCTAAATTCAGAAGCAAGCTCAACGTCAACTGGAATTTTCGCCCATTCTTCCAGCGCATATTTTCCGATAAGGCCGGCATGGTACGCAGTGCCACAAGCGAGAATTAAAATTCGCTGGAAGTCATCCGTTAAATTATCAAGCTCCTTGAGCGCTATTGTTGAGTCAGAGGGAAACCTTCCCAGCAAGGTATCCGCCACTGCTTTTGGTTGCTCGTAGATCTCTTTAAGCATGAAGTGTTCAAAGCCACCTCGTTCCGCAGCCTTTGCATCCCAGGTAATTTCATATTCTTTTGCAGTCACTACTTTTCCAGCCAGGTCTGTTACAACAACTTCTCTAGGTGATACAACTACAACTTGGTCCTGGCCCAATTCAAGGGCACGCTTGGTATGGGCGATAAAAGCCGATACATCCGAGGCCAGGAAATTCTCCCCGCTGCCTACGCCGACAACAAGAGGTGAATTTCGTCGAGCTCCCACGATCATGTTCGGTGAGTCTGAATGAATCGCCAACAGCGTGAATGAACCTTTTAACCGAGCACAGACCCCTCGCATCGCGCTGGCGAGATCGCCCGTTACTTTGAATTCTTCTCCGAGTAAATGCGCTACCGACTCAGTATCAGTCTCTGATTTAAACTTATGACCACGTCGTTCTAGTTCAACTTTTAGCTCTTCGTAATTCTCAATGATTCCGTTATGTATTACCGCTAATTTTCCACTTTCATCAAGATGCGGATGTGCATTTTCATCAGTTGGGCCACCATGAGTCGCCCAGCGAGTATGACCAATTCCGCCAGTCGCGTCCTCATAGCTACCACTAAGAGCGCTCTCGAGATTCGCGAGCTTTCCAGCTTTCTTCTCTACGACGAGTTTTTCACCCTTTTGATTGGCAAGAGCTACACCCGCAGAGTCATATCCTCGATATTCAAGTCTTCTTAATCCTTCGATGACTCTAGAAAGCGCTGGGCTAGAGCCGGTGTAGCCGACAATGCCGCACATTTATCTTGCTCCTTTACAGCGCGAGTTCTGATTTTACTAGCGCAGCTAGTACAGAAGCGAATCGCTCAGCTTTCTCATTTGTCTCCGCTTCAACCATTACCCGAATTACTGGTTCAGTCCCCGAGGCTCTGAGTAAGACTCTCCCGCTCTCACCGAGCTCGCTCTCAATCGCAGCGATTTGTGCCTTAACAACTTGGTTAGTTTTTAGCCCTGATTTATCTACACCTTTTACATTTATCAGGACTTGTGGGTACCTATTGATGAAGCTGGCCAATTCTTTAAGCGATTTCTTACTTTGGGCGACTTCAGAGATCAGATGAAGCGCGGTCAAAATTCCATCGCCCGTAGTGGCAAATCTACGCATAATTACATGGCCGGATTGTTCGCCCCCCAATGAGTGCCCCCCAGCCAGCATTTCCTCTAAAACGTAACGATCACCAACCGGTGTCGCCACAAATCCAATTCCTTTTTTCTCTAGCGCCCTAATCAATCCCAAATTCGTCATCACAGTTCCGACCAATTTCTTGGTTGGCAATTCGGTGTGCTGAGCAAGGATTCCTAAAATGAAATCGCCATCAATGATATTTCCTTCATGATCTACCGCTAAAACTCGGTCAGCATCACCATCATGTGCAACTCCTAGATCCGCTCCCACATCCTTAACTTTTGTAATTAAGTTCTCAAGATGAGTAGAGCCACAATTCTCATTTATATTTTTGCCGTTAGGTTTATCTGAAATAGATATTACTTCAGCGCCAGCTTGACGTAACACCTGGGGCGCCACAGTCGAAGCGGCTCCATTAGCGCAATCAACAACAACTTTAAGACCTGCAAAACTAGTCTTTATTGTGCCTAACAAATACTCCATGTATTTCTCTTTAAGGCTTTCCTCTAATCTGATCTCACCCTTTACGCCATTAGGTGTCCATGGTTTTCCAAGTTGGACTTCAATTTGGGCTTCAACTGAATCAGCCAATTTGCGTCCGTCACGCGCGAAGAACTTGATGCCATTGTCAGATGCGGGATTGTGTGAAGCGCTGATCATTACACCGAGATCGCAGCCCAATTCAGTAACAAGAAATGAAACAGCTGGAGTGGGAAGGATTCCAACCCGAATAACATCTACGCCAGATTCAGAGAGACCCGTGGCGATTGCTCGCTCAAGATATTCGCCAGATTCGCGGGAATCTTGCGCAATGATTGCTCTGGGGCGATGGCCAGCAAACTCACCGATATCGGTGAGAACATGCGCAGCAGCGACAGCTAAATCGTGGGCAAGTTGCTCAGTTAAATCAACTCCAGCAACGCCTCGGACACCGTCTGTGCCGAAAAGGGCCATAACCCAAACGCTAGAGGATTAGCGCTTGCTGTACTGGGAGCGTTTACGAGCTTTCTTTAGACCGTACTTCTTACGCTCGATTACGCGTGGATCGCGAGTTAAGAACTTCGCCTTCTTCAAGGCTGGGCGATTCGCATCAACATCAATTGCATTTAGGGCACGGGCAACGCCGAGGCGGAGTGCACCAGCTTGACCGGAAATTCCGCCGCCATCGATTCGTGCGATTACGTCGTACTTGCCTTCCGCGCCAACGGTACGGAGTGGTTCAGAGATTGATTGCTGGTGAACTTTGTTTGGAAAATAAACTTCAAGAGCCTTGTCATTAACAGTCCAACGACCAGAACCTGGAACAAGGCGAACCCGAGCAACCGCTTCTTTACGTCGACCGACGCCGGCTCCTGGTGCTATTACAGCGGCGCGATTAGTGGCGCCAGCAGGAGTGCTGGAGCTAAATGCGGTTGTTGTCTCGTTCTCTGACATCATCATCCTTTACTTGCCCAACTTGGTTTGATCGACTTGAGTGAAAACATAAGGAATCGGAGCTTGTGATCCATGTGGATGATTTGGTCCGGCATAAACCTTTAGCTTTGATGCCATCTGCTTACCGATTGAATTCTTTGGAAGCATTCCCTTAATCGCCTTCTCTACAGCGCGAGTTGGGAACTTCTCCATGAGGAGTGTGTAGTTACGCTCAGTGAGGCCGCCTGGATATTGAGAGTGTTGGTATGCAATCTTCTCGGTCATCTTGCTTCCGGTTAGAACTACCTTGTCAGCATTTATGACGATTACGAAATCACCCATGTCCATGTGTGGAGCGAAAGTTGCCTTGTGCTTACCGCGAAGAAGTGTTGCTGCATGGCTCGCAAGGCGACCTAGAACAACATCCTGGGCGTCGATGACATACCACTTACGCGCAACGTCATTAGGGGTCGGAGTAAAGGTACGCACGGCAAACTCGCTTTCTTCTTACTTCTTTATTACTACTTATTTGTCAGCTCCACCGGCCACTTTTGAGGCTGCGGAGGCAGAAGGGGAAGGTTACCCGCCCCTCTCGGGAGGGTCAAAATCAGTGGCTCCAGACTGGCTCAGGGCTTTCGTAGACCTGGCCCTCCGCGCCAAAAATCAAGAATCTGGTGAAACCACGGGCGAACCAGCGATCATGCGTCACTGCAATGACCGTTCCTTCATACGCTTCTAAAGCGCGCTCTAACGCCTCAGCGCTCGCTAGATCTAAGTTATCTGTTGGCTCATCGAGCAATAACAAAGTATCGCCAGCTAATTCAAGAAGAAGAACTTGAAAGCGCGCTTGCTGTCCTCCAGAGAGAGATGAAAACAATTGTTCTGCTTGCTCGGCTAATTCATACCTACCAAGAACACTTTTTGCAGCGCCAAGTTGAAGCGAATTCTGCTCCCAAAGAATCTCTAACAAGTTTTTGCCTTCGAACTCAGGGTGGGCATGGGTTTGCGCAAAGAAGCCCGGCTTAACTCGCGCACCCAATTTAAATGTTCCGGTATATCGAACTGTTTCATCACCTGACAATCTTCTAAGGAAGTGTGATTTTCCGGTTCCGTTCTTTCCGAGTATCGCTACTCGATCTTGATAATAAATCTCAAAATCAAATGGTTCGGTGAGATTCTCTAAAGTGAGTGATTCACAAGTGACTACTCGTTCACCAGTTCTCGTACTTCGAAGATTTACTTTCACATGCTGTTCAATCGGCGGAGGAGGCGGCGGGCCAACCTCTTCGAATTTTCGGAGCCTGGTCTGCATCGCTCGGTAGCGCGAAGCCATATCTGGCGAAGATGCAGCTTGCCATTGCAGAGTTAGAACTAACTCTTTAAGTCGCTTATGTTCATCTTCCCACCGCTCAACTAGTTGGGCGAATTGAGCATTCCTTGCCTTACGCGCTTCATGATAGGTATCAAAACCTTCGCCATGTATCCAAGTTGAATTTCCATTGACTCCTTGTTCGAGGGAGACGATTTTGTTTGCAGTTGCCGCCAATAGCTCACGATCATGGCTTATAAAAAGAATGGTCTTCTTTGAGTTACGAATTTCTTCTTCAAGCCATCGCTTAGCGGGGACATCGAGATAGTTATCTGGCTCATCCAAGATCAGAACTTCGTCACTGCCTTTGAGTAAAGATTCGAGAACTAACTTCTTCTGTTCCCCGCCCGAAAGTGAGTTCACCTCTCTATTTGCTACGCGATCAAAGGTTTTTCCGAGCGCATTTGAACAGGCGATATCCCAGAGAACTTCCTCCTCGTAGCCACCAGCATCGCCCCAATCAGCGAGCGCTTGGGCATAAGCCATCTGTTCTTTCTCGGCATCATTTGCTGTTAGCGCTGCCTCAGCATCTTTAAGTTTCTTTGCGGCATCGCGAATCTTTGGTGGTGAAACTGAAATGAGTAAGTCTCGGACAGTTGATTGATCGCGGATAGAGCCGATGAATTGGCGCATAATTCCTAGGCCACCGGTAACGATGATCGTTCCACTATCAGGTTCAAGATCTCCTGCAATCATTCGAAATAGAGTTGTTTTGCCTGATCCATTTGGACCAATTAGCGCAACTTTCGCGCCATCACCAACACGGAAGGAGACATCACTTAGCAATACTCGGCCATCAGATAATGCGTATTCGATGCCCGAAACATTTATCTGGCCCAATTAATCCTCATCTCGGCGAGCAATAGTTACTTTTGCGCGCGCTTCTAGTTGATCTTCAGCCGGGTATTCAACGCCGACAAGAGTTAGTCCGCGAGCTGGGAATACTAGGCTCTCACTTACGCGCTCTCGGTTCTCCAGCACATCTTTAACCCATTTTGGATCAAATCTTCCTTCGCCCACACGAACACAGGCTCCAACTAAATTTCTAACCATTGAATAACAGAATGCATCTGCAATGACGTTTGAAATCAATAAATCGCCCTCGCGCTGCCAATTGAATACCTCGAGGCGACGAATAGTTGTACCTACTCCTCCGGTCTTACAAAATGCTGCAAAGTCGTGCTCTCCTAGTAGGAGTTTGCTTGCCTCATTCATGGCCTTTTCATCTAGATCGCGATACCAAGTTGCAATATCAAAGCGCTTGAGTGGTTCTACTTGGCGCCGGCCATCAAGGATTTTGTAGATGTACTTCCTTCGTAGCGCAGAGAAACGGGCATGAAAGAAAGTTGGGGCGAGTGATATTGAATCGATTCGGATATCTTCATCAAGCATTCGATTCAAGCGGTAAATGAGATCTTCACAGCTCCACTCATTTCCATATTTGTCACGCTCTGGAAGATCAAAATGTGCGACTTGAGCCGTGGCATGTACCCCGGCATCAGTCCGGCCAGCGACAACTAACTCAACTTCGCTACGCGTAAGACCCGAGAGCGCCTCTTCCATTGAGCTTTGTACGGTACGAAGATTTGGTTGACGAGCCCAACCATTGAAATCTGTTCCGTCATATGAAAAATCAACCCGAAAACGAAGAAACCCACTCCCAGGATTGAGAGTGGGTTCCATCAGAAAAATGAAACTAATTAATCAGCAAGAACTTCAATGACCGCCATAGGTGCGTTATCGCCCTTGCGTGGTCCGATCTTTGTAATTCTTGTGTAGCCACCATTACGTGATGCAAAGCGTGGACCAATCTCAGTGAAAAGCGCATGTACAACACTCTTATTTGAGATAGCAGCCATTACTTCACGACGCGAGGCAAGATCACCCTTCTTGGCATGAGTGATTAGCTTTTCGGCAAGCGGACGGAGACGACGAGCTTTCGCTTCGGTCGTGCGGACTTTGCCATTCTCGAAGAGTTGCTCTGCGAGGGTGCGGAGCAATAACTTCTCGTGTGCCGGGCCGCTTCCAAGACGCGGTCCCTTCGATGGTCTAGGCATGATTTCTCCTTCGTGCTTACCTATTTAAACTTGCTCATCAACGAAGTTATCGTCAATGCCATAGTTCTGATGCTTAGTTGGATCGAATCCGACTGGTGAATCCTTGAGCTGTAGGCCCATGGAGGTGATTTTTGCCTTCACTTCATCAATCGACTTTGAACCAAAGTTACGGATATCAAGTAGGTCTGCCTCGCTACGGGATAGCAATTCACCTACGGTATGGATTCCTTCGCGCTTCAAGCAGTTATAAGAACGGACGGTTAGGTCAAGGTCCTCAATTGGAAGTGCGAGATCGGCAGCAAGTGCCGCATCTTGAACAGATGGTCCAAGATCGATTCCTTCAGCTGCGTAATTCAATTCATGTGCAAGACCAAATAGTTCAACAAGTGTCTTACCAGCAGATGCCATCGCATCGCGTGGGGACATTGAACTCTTGGTTTCAACATCAACAATAAGACGATCAAAGTCGGTGCGCTGTTCGACGCGAGTTGCTTCAACCTTGTAGGTAACGCGTAGAACAGGTGAGTAGATGGAGTCGACTGGAATACGTCCGATCTCGGCGCCTACTTGCTTGTTCTGAATCGCAGCAACATAACCACGACCACGCTCAATTGTTAATTCAATTTCAACATTTGCCTTGCTATTTAACGTTGCAATGTGAAGATCCGGATTGTGGACTTCGACTCCAGCTGGAACCGCTACATCCTTTCCGGTGATGGTGCCCGAACCATTCTTACGGATATAGGCGACGACTGGATCGTCGTTATCCGATGAGAGTACGAGGTTCTTGATGTTAAGGACGATATCTGTGAGATCTTCCTTAACACCCTCCAGAGTGGTGAACTCATGGAGCGCGCTAGCGACTCGGATACTTGTTACAGCAGCTCCCGGAATTGATGAGAGCAGAGTGCGGCGGAGTGAGTTTCCAAGGGTGTAGCCGAAACCTGGCTCAAGCGGTTCGATGATGAACCGGGAGCGATTCTCGCTAACTACTTCCTCAGTTAGTACGGGGCGTTGTGCAATTAGCACTTATTTCCTCCATTGTTCTGAGAGATCCACTATTTGATCCCTCTCTTCGTTACTTTTATGAAGTTGTGGTTGATAAATTACTTGGAGTAAAGCTCAACGATTAGCTGCTCTTGGACCTGGGTATCGATAATCGAACGGGTCGGTAGAGCGTGGACGATGATCCGCATCTGGGATGGGACAACTTCGATCCATGCAGGGACAGACTTCTCACCAAACTCAGCGCTTGCGACGATGAATGGTGTGAGATCTTGTGATTTAGCGCGAACATCGACGATGTCATATTGAGTTACGCGATATGACGGAATATCTACTTTCTGGCCATTTACCAAGATATGTCCATGGCGGACTAGTTGGCGCGCCATATCGCGGCTTTTTGCAAAGCCGGCGCGATAGATGACGTTATCGAGGCGTGACTCCAAGAGGATAAGAAGGTTTTCACCAGTCTTTCCAGCAAGGCGACTCGCTTCGGTGTAATAGTTACGGAATTGCTTTTCGAGTACACCGTAGATACGTGCGCACTTCTGCTTCTCACGCATCTGGAGTAAGTACTCGGATTCTTTGGCACGACCGCGGCCGTGTTGTCCTGGTGGATATGGACGTGACTCAATCGGGCACTTTGGTCCATCGCACTTCGAGCCTTTAAGGAAAAGCTTTACTTTCTCGCGACGGCAGCGCTTGCAATCTGCTCCAACATAACGGGCCATTTAGTTTTCCCTCCTCCTTATACTCGACGTGGTTTTGGTGGACGGCAGCCATTGTGTGCAAGTGGCGTTACATCTGCGATGGCGCCAACTTCCAAACCTGCTGCTTGTAGTGAACGAATTGCAGTCTCGCGTCCTGAGCCTGGGCCCTTTACGAAGACATCTACTTTCTTTACGCCATGCTCTTGCGCTTTCTTAGCCGCTTGTTCTGCTGCAAGTTGTGCAGCAAATGGCGTTGATTTACGCGATCCCTTGAAACCAACCTGACCGGATGATGCCCATGCAAGGACGCCACCGGAGGGATCGGTTATCGAGACGATTGTGTTGTTAAAAGTGCTCTTTATGTAGGCATGGCCAAAAGCAACGTTTTTCTTCTCTTTTTTACGTGGCTTTGCCTTTGCCTTTGTGGGTGCAGCCGTAGCGGCTGGCTTTGCTTTAGGGGCGGCCATTACTTGGTCTCCTTCTTCTTACCAGCGATTGCAACGCGTGGTCCCTTACGTGTACGTGCATTTGTATGGGTGCGCTGACCGCGAACTGGAAATTCACGGAGCTTGATTAGATCGGGCTCTTGTAGATCTTTAACTCGGATATCGGGAGAGACACCAGTCGCAGCAAGAGTTGCCTTTGCGCGGGTTTCACCCATTCCAAAGATGTATTGAAGCGCGACCTCAAGCCGTTTTTCACGCGGCAGATCGACGCCAACTAGACGTGCCATTTATTGCTCTTTCCATAATCTGAAAGTCCTCCGCAACACCTCCGGTTTCACCGGCTCCCGCTTTCAGTCAGGAGGTCAATTGCTTTCGCAATCGTTGTGTCACGCGTACTAGTTATTTAGTTTTGTTTTATCCCTGACGTTGCTTATGACGGAGGTTGTCGCAGATAACCATTACGCGACCATTACGACGAATGACTTTGCACTTGTCGCAAATCTTCTTCACGCTCGGTTTAACCTTCACGACTCACTCCTTACTAACAACTTTTAACTTACACGATCTTCCGGCAAGATGCGGATGTAGTTCTGTCGCATCTTCCCGCTGATATGTGCGAGAACTTTGTGTCCATTGGTGAGCTCAACGCGGAACATCGCATTTGGTAGAGCTTCAGCAACAGTGCCCTCAATCTCAATGGCACCATCTTTTTTCGCCAAGCTTTTACCCCAATTTCCCGCTTTTGAACCTCATTTAGGCAGAGGGCGAGTCTAAGAGAGGGGGTAGAAAAAGGGAAATTCGGGTCCGGACTAGAGACCCACCCCACGGATCACCACAAGAGCAAAGGCCCCGCAGCCCACCCAGGCCGCCAGCCCAAAGAGAACCGGTTTTGCACCCAAGGCCCGGATCTGGGACCACTTCACTGAGAGCCCCATTCCAAATAATCCGATAGATAAGAGAACTTTCGAGCTCTCCTTACCGATTTCAATTATGGACTCTGGAAGCGATAGCGCATTGACGATTAGTGCGCAGGCGACGAAAGCGAAGACAAAGGTTGGCGTGGCCTTACGTATTGAATTGCCGCCAGCACTTCCCCGAGCGAGAAAAAGAATTAATGGAATGAGAAGTACAACGCGAGTTAATTTCACAATCACCGCAGAATCTAAGGCCTCGTCACTGACCATCGCGGCCGCGGCAATTACTTGGCCGACATCATGAACGGCAGCGCCAATCCATGCGCCGATAGTTGGATCACTCAAACCCAAAAGCGTGGCTACCGTAGGAATGACAAATACCGAGAGAGTTCCACAGAGAGTTACTACCGCAACGGCGTAGGAAACATCCCGCTCTTCACTCTTTCGCGTTGAAGAGATTGCAGCTATCGCCGTAGCGCCACAGATAGCAAATCCTCCCGCGATCAAAGTCCCGAGCGAGTCCGACAAGCCAAACTTCTTGCTCAAGATTCGCAATGAGAGAAATACCGTTATCACGATTAAGGCAACCGCTAACAAACCTCTTGGTCCAACCTCAATGAACTTGTCAATTGAGATTTGAAATCCAAGAAAAACAACCCCGAGACGCAAAATTCTCTTTGAAGAAAAAGTAATTGCATCTTTACCCTCGCTCCAGTCCATGGCATTACCCATGATGATTCCAAGAACCATCGAAAAGAAGAGTGGTGAGATCGCACCTTCAAATTGATTAACAAGATAGGCAAGAGCTACGCCAGCTAAAATGATGGAAAAATACTTTGTATTAGTTTTTGTTAACTTCATGAGAAATTAGGCAATCCCAATTTCGCTGACCAATCATTCAAATCCTTTATTACCGCTTCAGCAACAGTTATCTCGTGATCTTCAACATCATCAGGATGGGCCCGCTTAGCGCCTGGAACTCTGCCCCCAGTCTTCTTTATGTTTCCCGCCAATTTATTGAAGTCGTCATAAGCAGCTGAATCTCCAAGGTCACTTGGATCAATCGTTATGACAGTATGGGAGATTCCCTGTGGCTTGGTATCGTCATCTGGATTAAACATATCTGGAACTTCAGTCGATAGCGCTCCACCGCTAATTCCCGCAGAGAGCGATTCGACCATCAATCCCAAAGCAAAACCCTTGGCGCCACCAAGTGGTGCAAGCATGCCCATTAGCGCCTCTTTTGCATCGGTAATGGTCTTACCTTCTTTATCTACCGCCCAACCTTCCGGAATGGTGCCACCACTCTTAGCAGCCGCAGCAATCTTTCCGCGAGCCACCGCTGACGTTGAGAGATCAATAATCATCGGTGGTTTTGCTGGAACTCCAGCCGCGATAGGGCTCGTAGAGAGGAGTGGCGAATTTCCACCAACCGCTGGCATGACAGCCGGTCCATTGGTAAAGATCATAGAAATCTGTCCGGCGTCTAAAGCAGGATAGAGATAGACACCTAAGGCGCCACAGTGACTTGAGTTTTTTACAGAGACCAATGAGATTCCAAATTCTTTTGCCTTTTGGACTCCGATACTTGCAGCCTCCCAGAGTTGCCAATGTCCAAGACCATCTTGACCATCTAATCCAGTAATTGCACCACGCTCTGAAACCACATTTAACTCTGCTTCAGCATTTACACCACCCATGGTGATTCGCTTTACATAGAAGGGAAGGCGCATTACTCCGTGGGAAGCATTCCCCCAAACATCCGAGATGACTATCGCCCGAGCAGTCGTACGCGCATTTCTTCGAGGAACGCCAACTTTCTCAAGTAAGGCCGTGCAATGTTCGATCGCAAACTTAGCTGTGATGCTCATCGACTTGCCTGCTTCACCTTACCGACTGCATATTTATGGGGAGCACCCGTTAAGGCGGCCTCAATTTCACTCACCAAGACTCGATTTATCGCGGCCTGGCTCTCTTTTGTGATGCCTGCAATGTGAGGGGTGAGAATTACATTTGAAAGATCTTTGAACAAACTGTCATTAGGTGGCTCACTTGTTCGGACGTCTAGAGCCGCACCCGCAATCAATTTATCTCGTAAGGCGCTCTCGAGATCGGATTCATTAATTACTTCTCCACGTCCAACATTTATTAATAAAGCGCTGGGCTTCATCTGTTTAATTAGCGAAAGGTTGAACATCCCGGTCGTATCTTTGGTAGCGGGAAGGTGAATCGAAATGATGTCCGTCCCTTTGATGACCTCATCAAGGCTCACAAGTTTCACACCGTCTGCGTTCTTGACAAAAGGATCGTAAGCGAGAATCTCGCAATTAAAACCCTGTAATAGTTTTGCGACTGCGCGTCCGGTTGCGCCATAACCGAGTAAGCCCCACTTCTTATCTGAAATCTCGACTCCAGCTGCCCGATTCCATTCGCCAGAGCGGGTGGATCTATCTCGATCAACTATTGAGCGCGCCAAAGCTAGAGCTAGCCCCAAAGTATGTTCTGCGACCGCGACTGCATTTATACCTAGAGCGGCGGCAACAACGACACCATTATCATCAGCAGCTTTTACATCAATATTATCTAGACCTACTCCAGCACGAGCAATCACTTTCAATTTGGGAGCGGCTTCAATTAATTCTCTTGTCACTTGAGTTCTATTTCTAACAACTAGGGCCTCGGCATCAACCAACTTAGCTTTTAAATCTTCCTTACGGTTCCAGAGATCCGACTCATGAACGATTGGAAAACGCTTCTGGAGCTCTACAAAATCATCGCTCCAAACGTCTTCGCTAATCAAGATCATGAGTCGGTCTCTCCTGTTTCAGTATCGAGTTATCTCTTAATTACGCCGAGATATATAGCTTGGTGAAGGTGTACTCGCGGTGACCAAGCGCCTCAGCAGCGCAAAGTCGGCCATTTACAGTTCTTTCGATGACCTCCATCATCATGTCGCCTGCCTTTGTCAGGTCATATTCCTGGCGAAGTAGGCCCGAGACATCTAGATCGATGTGCTCTCGCATGGTCGCGGCGGTCTTCTTATTCGCAGTCAACTTCAAGACGGGTTCGATTGGATTACCAATTACATTGCCCTGTCCGGTTGGGAATAAGTGGATAACGGCGCCAGCTGCAGCCATAAGGGTCACACACTCTGCTGCCGCAGATGAAGTATCCATGAAGTAAAGACCTTGCTTCTTTCGGTCCGGCGCTTCGGCTGGTTTCAAGACTCCGATGACAGGAACTGAACCAGTCTTTGCGATATTTCCAAGTGCTTTCTCTTCAATTGTGGTCAATCCACCAGCGATATTTCCTTGCGTTGGTTGTGAACCAAGAAGGTTTGCACCTGTTGATTCAATAACCTTGATGTAGTTGTCATAGGTGTCTTGGAAGGCGCGCCGACATGCATCATCAATGCAACGCTCAGCGATTAGATGTTCACCACCAGTCAACTCAGAAGTCTCACCGAAAAATACGGTTCCACCAGCAGCTACCCAACGGTCAACAGCTTGTGAAGTCGTGGGACATGAGCCAAGACCTGAGGTTGTATCTGATTCACCGCACTTGATCGACATAATCAAGTCTCCCGGAGTTGCTTCCTCGCGTTGAATCTCAGATGCATCCTGTAAGAAGACTTGTGCGACGCGGGCGGCATCAGCAATTACTTGGAGATCACCCTTGCCTTCAATTGAGAAAGATGCAACTGGCTTTCCAGATTTTGCGATACCAGCGGCGACTCGCTCAGTCCACTTTGGTTCAATTCCAATGACTACAACTGCAGCCACATTTCCATTTAGACCTGTACCAATCAGAGTTCTAAACGTTAGTTCTAAATCTTCGCCGAATTGGAGGCGACCATAGCCGTGAGGCAGCGCGAGAGTGCCAGGCACTACTTTTGCGACAGCTTCAGCGGCAGCATTCGATAGGTCATCAACCGGCAGAATAATTACGTGATTGCGGATACCCATCGATCCATCTGGACGGCGGTATCCGGTTAAGCGCGGCTTGCTTCCCATCGATAACTCCTCATGTTGTGTGTGTGGACGTAATCTCCTTTTTTGATCGGCTCTGATGCAACGCCGACTTTAATTCCATACTTGATGATTGCTTCACCTTCAGCATGATCCTTGAGCGCAAACTTGTGGCCCAATGGAATCGCATGATTTAAGACTGCAGTGTGCGGAGTCTGCTCTTTCACTGATAGTCCTTGTAGCGTTCCTGGTTGCAAGTCATCATTTGCAACCGCTACAGAGTCACCATCATGGTGAAGGAGAAAATCAGGCACTTTAGCCATAACTATTTCCCTTCTCTCTCGATAACTGAATACATCCCCATCAACTTCGCACTCCTGCAAAAAATGCATCGAGTTCGGCTTTGGTAGGAATTCCACTTTGTCCATCAATTGCTCGGCATGACAGTCCGGCGACTACATTTGCAATCTCAACACTCTCTCTCGCACCCTTACCCCAAACTTGGGCAGCAACTAACGCGCCATGAAAAACATCGCCGGCACCAAGCGTTGAGAGAATCTCACCTTTGAGTGCAGGTACCTCGCCACTTTCGAGACCATTGCTATAAATACTTCCGGAGGAACCCTTTGAGATAACTACCAAATTTCCATCGCGACTTGCACTACTTGTATCCTTGGTGATGTTCTCTGAAGGTGCGTACAAGTCAAAGTCAGATGACTTTAGTCCCGGGTATGCATAACCAATATCAATCGATAATTTGGGTCCAGCGCCACGCTTTACGCCCCACTCCTTTAGCGCCGCCATGCCTAAATGATCTACATGTACCCATGAATAGTCATTGATATTTGCCGGTTTATGGGCAGTCTGCGAATGAGGTTGAGCCAAGATTGCTCTGCTCTGGGTAGCTTCCGCCACAACAATTGTTCCAATTGCGGTTTTTACTTTTGGATCAATAACTACATGGCGAGTATCTATTCCCTCACGTTTTAAGTTATCGAAGATTTTCCGTCCCGCCTCGTCATCACCAATCACACAGGCGAGCGCTACATCAATACCAAGTCGAGCCATAGTTACAGCCGCGGTAGTCGCTGGGCCACCAAAGCCTTGAATTGTTTCTTTTGCAATTACTCGTTCGTCAGCATCCGGGTATCTGTCGACAAGAACAATTGTGTCGAGCGTAGCCACGCCGACAGCGAGAACTTTGCTCATTACCCCTCAACCTTCTTGAGGTAAGTCATCCAAGCATCGCGTGCATTATGAATGTGTTGAATAATCATTAGGCGGGCCGTTATTGGATCTCGTTTCTCAATTGCATCAAGAATTACGCCATGTTCATGTTCAGATGCATCAATACGTCCGGGCAATTTAAGTGTGTTGTCCATCGACTTGTACATTATCTCTTGCAAAGTTCCGAGCGTTTGATTCAAAAATTGGTTCTGGGCGCTCTTGACAATGGTGAGATGAAAATCCATATCCAGCAATCTCACCTTGTCAAAATCAATCGGATTCTCGCCGACGGCATCATTGAGCGCTCTTGCGGCGCGCTTGATTGCATCTAGTTGGGAAT
>JBEARJ010000020.1:0-15923 GCA_041163285.1 Actinomycetota bacterium
GAGGGTGGGTACAACGCAACCTACGCGCCATTCTGTGGTTTGTTTGTGCTACAAGAACTGAGTGGCATCACGAAATTAGCTGATCCATTTGCTCATGGAAATGACTATCCCGGACAAGAGCTACAAGCTCACCAGAGAGTGGTTGTTGATAAAGCGCGGGAGTTGCTAAGGAACTTATGACGCTTCCCCCTGCAGAAATCGGACCCGGTGAGTTTTATCCTGTAGTTGGCGTAGGGCCACATCCCAAACCCTGGCCGACAGGTGAGCAATACGACCCAGAGCTCTTAGAAAATGGTGATCGCCGAAATGTCTTGGATCATTATCGATATTGGAGCGTCGCTGCGATAGTCGCTGACTTAGATAAGAGGCGAAATCCGCTCCGAATTGCGATTGAAAACTGGCAACACGATCTAAATATTGGCTCGATTGTCCGCACAGCCAATGCCTTTAATGTCGCGAGTGTTCATATCGTTGGAAAACGTGATTGGAATCGGCGCGGTGCAATGGTCACGGATAAGTACCTGCATGTCATTCATCACCCTGATATTGCTGATTTCAAAGCTTGGTTTGATGAGCGCAGCATTGAGATTATCGGAATCGACAATGTGGCGAGCTCTACCGCTTTAGAGAGCGCGAAATTACCGCGCGAATGTGTCCTTCTATTTGGCCAAGAAGGTGCTGGTATGTCAGATGAGGCGGTAAGGGCCTGTTCTCGAGTTTTGGAAATCTCTCAATATGGTTCGACTCGCTCGATGAATGCGTCAGCAGCGGGCGCGATTGCTATGTATGCCTGGGGAATGCAGCACTTACCGAAGTAAGGCTTCAATTAATCCATCAGTAGCGCGCTCGACCATCGAAAGAACTTCTTCAAATGCTGAATCTGGATGTGAATAAGGGTCGGGCACTTCAAGAGATTCTGGCTTACTTGGGTCAAACTCTCTCAAGTAATAGATCTTCTGTTCTTCGTCATCACTTGTAACAAACTTAGATACTTCTTGATGATTATGGTTATCCATAACAAGGACTAGGTCAGCTGCTACTAATCTCGAGTAATTGAATTGCGATGCAATATGTTCGTATTGGTAGCCAGCTTTCTCCCAAGTCCGTTTCGATGGTGGATTAGGACCTTGTCCTACATGCCAATTAGAGGTGCCCGCAGAATCAACGACAATTTCGGGGCTCTTAATTTCTCTTGCCTTGTTGTGCAGAACCGCAGCAGCCATTGGTGAGCGACAGATGTTGCCGTAACAGACCATGGTGATGATCAAGTTCTCGCGCCCCTTAAGGTGCGAGAGATCAGGAAGCGCCACTAATCCTCAAGAATCTCAGCGACCGAGGCGATCCGACGCTCAATTTCAAGTGCTTCATCGCTGCGGCCCATGGAGTGGAGGATTTCTGCGATTCGCTTCTCGATTGCCACAATGAACTCGAAGTCTCGGGGTTCACTCTCTGTGGCGACATCCAATACCCGCTCTAAAGTTGAGAGCCCCTCTTCAACCTCGCCACTTAAGACTTGGGCTCGTCCCAATTCAAATGAGGCGTAGGTGAGTCGACGTTGATCATGAGCGGTAGCGAATACATCAGCCGATTTCTGGGCATAACGGAGCGCCTGCTCGGCATCGCCTAATTCAACGTAGCAATGGGCAAGTTTCTGATCGCACCTTGCTACTTGAATTACTTCATGTGCGCTCTTGAAGTATGTGCGTGCCTCCATGAAAGTCTCAATGGCGGCTTTGTAATCTTTCATCTCGCGCCAAGCGCATCCAATCAGATAGAAGTCATTCGCAGCGCCCAATTCATTTCCGTCAACAAGATGCTCTCGGGCGCATTCCTCCATGCACTCAATTGTTTTCCGGTATTCCTTCGATGAATACCACCATTCACCAAGCGTGCAGGCTAGCTCGAGCGCCATTGGAGATTTATTCTCGCGAAGCAATTCCACGGCTTTACTCATCGCAGTGGCAGCTTCATTCATCCGCTTCAATTGATTTAAGTTGTATCCAATTGCAGAGTAAGCCTGGGCCAAACCTTCTCGCGGTGCGGCTGCACCTAATTCAGAGTAGATATCGCGCGCTGTCTCGGCTAACGCGAGCGCCTCATCGTATTGGCCACGCGCATAGATACGAGCGCTTAACTCGTAGTAAGTACTGGCTCGATCAACGCCTTGCGTCTCAGGTATCCGCTCCCACAACATCTCTTCCGTGATGATCTCTTCATTTGCATCATCTTCGTTGTGTTCGTTACCCAATTACGTTACCTGCGCTTCCTCTCGAACTCTATGTCGGATAAAGCTAACCTAAAGCAGAACTTAGCAGTGCGGAGTCGCGATTTTCTCGCAACTCCGCCGCTAAATTAGATGGAATCTGCTTTACCAAGAACTACATCGAAGGTGCGCTTGCCTCCACCTGGCATATCTACGGTGATCTTCACCGTATCGCCTGGTGCATAAGCGCGGATGCGAACGATTGCCGTAATCAAATCGCTCACCTTCTTCCCATCAATCTCACGGATTACGGCGCCATTAGGAATCCCTGCTTTTGCTGCAGCTTCACCTTCGACTGTCCTGAGAATTCGCGCACCCTGACCCGTGTAAGTGGTATCAAAGTTGATACCTAAGAATGGGCGTGAAGATTTACCAGTCTCAATAATTTCATCAACCACGCGCTTGGCTTGATTGATTGGGATTGAAAAGCCGAGACCAATTGAACCGGTAGCGCCACCGCTAAGCGTGGCAATTGCTGAGTTGATTCCGACTAATGCACCGGTTGCATCCACTAATGGGCCGCCAGAATTTCCGGGATTAATAGCTGCATCAGTTTGAATCGCATCGATAAATGATTCAGCTCCAGAGCTACCTGTTGTGACTGGGCGATTTAAAGCCGAGACAATTCCACTCGTTACAGTTCCTGACAATCCAAGTGGTGAACCGAATGCGACTACTGGCTCTCCAATTATTAATTTATTCGAGTTTCCAACTTTAATTGTTCTCAAGTTACCACGATTAATTCTCAATACTGCGATGTCATATGCAACATCTCTTCCAACAATAGTTGCTGGTTCTAAATCACCGTTATTTAACTCAACCCTGATGGTGCCACCTGATACCGCTTCGGAAATTACGTGATTATTAGTGATGATAAAAGAATTGCTTCCAGAAGAGCGGTAGATAACTCCCGATCCAGTTCCGCTACCGGTAAGTCCATTTATAGCAATTGATACAACTGAAGGTGAGACAGTAGAAGCAATTGTTTGAACATCTACAGATGATCCAACGATCTCCATGAGTTGTCGCGACTTGGGGCAAGATCCGTCGACGCTGGCATAAAGAGCGTTCGTTCTTGTATTTACGCAAACTTTTGTTGGCGGCGTATCTGGCGTTACCGCAACGGCGACACCGCCGGCCACGACAGCGCCCATAACGAAACCAGTCATTACTTTGGTGAATGTAGATACGGTATTCATGAGGCAGACACTTTCACTTTTTCCTGAGAGATTCTTTAATGGGAATTCAACCTTTGCTGGGTAGGCTTCGCAACTTATGGCGGGCAACTTATGAGCGGGCAACTTATGGACGAGAGCCTCCGAAGAGCACGGATCGGGGTAACCCTCGCATTTGTTGTAAATGGTTTTACCGCCGGAACTTTCGTAGCTCGAATACCAGATATCAAGAAGATTCTCGGCATCTCCGATGGAACCTTAGGTCTCTCCCTTCTTTTTATATCTATCGGAGTCTTCTTGGCCCTTAGTCCTGCCGGACGAAATAGCGCTCGGTATGGAAGCGCCCCGGTAACTTTTTGGGGAACTATTGGTACTGCCATATCGCTACCGATTGTTGGGCTACTTCCCTCACTTCAATTCACTTGGTTCGCCTTCTTCATATTTGGATTTATGTTGGCCACGCAAGATGTTGCGATGAACGCCCATGCTGTCGTGATTGAGCAAGGGGCTGGAAGACGGTTAATGAGCACATTTCATGCGATGTTCTCTGTTGGTACTTTCATAGGTGGAATCTTCGGCGGCGCTCTCTCTCAATTCGAAATTTCGCCACTCACTCAAGCAATCTTCTTATCGATTGCTTATCTAATAATCGCCTATGTCATCAAATCTCTACTTCTTCCTGCCACTATCGATCAACACCCAATCACTAAAGAAAAGAAGGCAAAGTCGCCCATAATCTTCTGGATATTTGGGCTCTTTGGTCTCTTTGCAGCTTTAAGTGAAGGCGCTGCCGGAGATTGGGGGGGAGTCCTCGCTCGCGATGCATTCAATGCGACTCCATTCGTTTCAACCCTTCCATTTATCTTCTTCACTTTAGCGATGGTGATTGGTCGCTTCTCGGGTGATTTCCTAGCGCATCGCTTCGGTGCTTCAAAGGTGATTGCATCTGGCGGCAGCATCGCTGCGATCGGACTTGCTGTTGGGTTACTAGTGGGTGGAATACCAATGCTGATGTTCGCCTGGTTCCTACTTGGTATTGGCTTATCGGTTGTAATTCCGCTGATGTTTAGCGCTGCTGGAACTCTCGCAAGTACAAAGTATCAAGGTGTAATAGCGCCTTCCCAAGCAATAGCGAGAGTTTCAGGAGTTTCCTACTTTGGTTTTGTGATTGGCCCACCTCTGATTGGATTCTTAGCTGAGTTGGTTGAACTTCGTTGGGCGCTCTTCTTACTTGTGGCTCTCACTGCTGCGCTTATTCCCGCAGCGCGTTATGCAAAATCTGCTTAAAGTTAATTCCTATTTCCAAGAGCTATGCAGCGGCCTTCCTTCGGCATAACCAGCTGCAGATTGAATTCCCACAACAGCGCGTTCGGTGAACTCTTCTAAGTTACTTGCGCCGGCATAGGTACAGGAAGAACGTAGACCAGAAATGATGTCGTCAATTAAATCTTCAACTCCGGGGCGCTCTGAATCCAGATACATTCTTGATGAAGAGATTCCCTCTTCAAAGAGAGATTTACGGGCTCGCTCAAAGGCATCTTCACTTGAGGTTCGTGCCGCAACGGCGCGCGCTGATGCCATGCCAAAAGATTCCTTGTAGAGCCGACCTTGGGCATCAACTCGAAGATCGCTCGGTGATTCATATGTTCCAGCAAACCAGGAACCGATCATGACTGAAGCAGCGCCAGCTGCTAGCGCAAGTGCAACATCGCGTGGATGACGAACGCCACCGTCTGCCCAAATATGTTTTCCTAATTTCTTCGCCTCTGTAGCGCACTCCAGGACAGCAGAGAATTGCGGCCTGCCAACACCGGTCTGCATTCGCGTGGTGCACATTGCGCCTGGACCAACGCCAACTTTTATGATGTCAGCGCCCGCTTCAACGAGATCGCGGACTCCTTCAGCAGTAACAACATTTCCGGCGACTAGTGGCACTTTTGGATTTATGTCACGAATCAACTTAAGTACTTCGATCATCTTCTCTTGATGGCCATGTGCTGTATCAATCACCAGCAAATCAACTCCAGCTGCAATCAAACCTTCAGCCTTAGCCCTCACATCGCCATTTACTCCAACTGCGGCAGCGATTCTTAACTTCCCATTTTTATCTAGGGCGGGTTGGTAGAGAGTTGAACGAAGCGCGCTTGTCCGCGTGAGAATTCCTACTAACTTTCCATTCTTATCTACGACCGGTGCCAGCTTGCGATTCTTCTCATGCAATAGGTCAAAGGCGACACGCGCGTCAACCGTATCTGGAATAACCATTAAATCTTTAGACATCACCCGTTGTACTTGAGTAAAGCGGTCTACACCTTCCCAGTCAGCTTCAGTAACAATTCCAATCGGTTTATCTTCTGCAACAACAATGATTGCCCCGTGGGCACGCTTATGAATCAGCGCTGCAGCATCTGCGACCGTGTTATCTGCCTCTAAAGTTATTGGGGTATCAAATAGAACATGGCGATTCTTCGTCCAAGAAATGACATCGGATACAACTGGGATTGGAATATCTTGCGGGATAACCGAAAGCCCGCCTCTTCGGGCAACCGTCTCGGCCATTCTTCTTCCGGAAACCGCAGTCATATTTGCGACTACTAATGGGATTGTTGCTCCGGAATTATCGGTAGTACTTAGGTCGACATCCATACGGCTCGTCACACCAGAACGCGACGGAATCATAAATACATCGTCGTAGGTGAGATCGTAATTTGCCTCGTGTATTAATCGCACGTAGTGGGAGTGTAGACCTCTTTTGCTAGGTAGGATAAATCAGTGCCTGAATCACTCATATCCGCGCGTGGCTTAACTAAGAAATACGGCGATTTCACCGCTGTTGATGGAATCGACGCGCTCACTTAGGTGTAGTTCCCCAGCAAGATAATCTTGATACCGAACTAACCGTTACTGAGAATCTTTATATTTATGGAAGATATTTTGGATTAAGTAAGAAATTTGTTAAGAACAAAGTAAATGAACTACTCGCCTTTGCTCAGCTGGAAGAAAAGGCAGATGTAAAGGTCGAAGCACTCAGCGGTGGTATGAAGCGACGACTTACGATTGCTCGAGCGCTTGTTAGTGAGCCTGACATTCTCATGCTCGATGAGCCCACGACTGGTCTCGATCCGCAAGCTCGCCACATTCTCTGGGATCGCTTATTTAGATTGAAAGAAGATGGCGTGACTTTGATTATCACTACTCACTTCATGGATGAAGCTGAGCAGTTATGTGATCGTCTTGTTGTCATGGATAAGGGCAAGATCATGGCGGAGGGTTCTCCCGCAGAGCTAATTAAGAAGTATTCAACTCGCGAAGTCCTTGAAGTTCGCTTTGGCTCAGATCGAAATAAAGAGGTGGCGCCAATTTTGCGTGAGATGTGTGAGCGAATTGAAGAGCTACCTGATCGAATTTTGCTCTATGTTGAAGATGGTGAGGCGCTCCTTGAGGCGATTACCGCAAAGGGTCTCCATCCAAACACTTCGCTCGTTCGTCGCAGCTCCTTAGAGGATGTCTTTCTCCGCTTAACTGGAAGATCGCTAATCGAATGAGTCTCGAATGAATAAAGGCGTCAGCGTTGAAAATATTCGGCGTAATGGGGCTATTTATGTGGCAGAGTCTCGAATCCGGCAGATGTCTAAATGGAAAGGCATCATCGCCGTTGTTTCCATAGGAAACCCGCTCTTCTACCTCGTGGCAATTGGAATTGGTATTGGAATTCTTGTCACTGAGAACTCTGGGACATCCGGAACTGGTGGCGTTGAGTACATTGTTTTTATTGCACCGGCGCTACTTGCCAATACCGCGTTACTTGGAGCGATGGATGAAACAGTCTTCCCAGTAATGGAAGGATTCAAGTGGCGCAAGATGTTCTATGCAATGAATTCAACACCAATAACTGGTCCACAAATCGCACTTGGAGTATTTCTCGCTGCGTTGGTACGTGTTGCATTTAGCGTCCTTGTTTATTGGATCTTGTTAGTCGCTTTCGGTGTTCTCTCATTTCAAGATAGTTGGTTCTCTACCGTTGTAGCTATGTATGGCGGAGCCGCATTCGGAGCTTTAATGATGGGTGTTGTGGCGGGGGTGCAGAAAGATGACTATTTCCTAACCGTACTTGGCCGTCTAGTGATTACACCGTTATTCCTATTCTCTGGAACCTTCTTCCCGCTGACCAATATGCCGATCTACCTCCAACCAATCGGTTGGATTTCACCGTTATGGCATACAACTGAATTGGGACGTTACTTTGGTTACGGGCAGCAATTATCCGGAACCATGCTCTTAATACATTCTCTCTACTTGACGGCGATGTTGGTCGTCGGAATCAAGATTTCAAATGTCCGCTTCACTAATAGGTTGCTTAAATGAGAAGCGCAGTTGAGATTGCTGACGCTCGCGCAAATAAGCCGGGACATCAACTTTATGCCGGTAGGGCGCGAGCTGTTATTGAGCGTGCGTCGATGGCGCTCCGCTCATCTACTTGGGTTCCTATTGCAACCGGTTTTGTTGAACCAGTTCTATTCCTCCTTGCTTTTGGCTTTGGAATGGGCGCCTTGATAGGCGAAATCTCTACAAGCGCTGGAGTGATCGATTACACCGTCTTTATTGCACCCGGATTGTTGGCAACGAGCGCGATGAATGGCGCCATTTATGACTCTACGTGGAATGTCTTCTTCAAATTAAATGAGAGCAAGTTATACCAAGGCATGCTCGCAACGCCGCTTGGTCCGCTAGATATTGCCCTTGGCGAAATTATCTGGGCGCTCTTTCGTGGACTTTCGTATTCAATCGCATTTATGTTGATCACTGCACCACTTGGTCTCGTCCCAAGTTGGGGAGCGCTACTTGCAATTCCAGCAGCCGTCTTAATTGCATTTGGATTTGCATCATTTGGAATGGCAATTACTTCTTACTTTAAGACTTATCAACAGATGGGTTTGATCCAAATCGTATTACTTCCAATGTTTTTATTTTCCGGATCGCTTTATCCAATCTCGGTCTACCCAGACTGGTTAGAGTTCACAATAAGACTGCTTCCAACATGGCATGGCATTGAACTTGTAAGAGATATCTGGTTTGGTGTTATCGATTTCTCAAGTTTCTCTCATTTAATTTACTTCTTAGCAATGATTGTGTTAGGACTCTTTTTTACTACGCGCCGCTTACGTGATCTCTTTATGCGTTAAAAGTACGCATACTTACGCATAAGACACACCGGTTGACCGCCCCCATTACTCGGGAGTAAACTCCTGCAAAGAAATTCAGATTCGATTATTAGCGTTAGTGAAGGAGAGTGGTACCAACAAATCGGTTCTTCTGAACCGTATTTGGGAAGTCCCAAACTCCCATGTTTAATCAAACACATCATCCACAGACCTTTAGACGGGTACCGCTTTCGGCTACCCCGGTCTCACCCACACGTGTCCAAGAACTCCTTGAGATTGAGAAAAAGAAGTTTGTTGAGCGCGCACCGAAGTCTGGCGACGAGAACGCGCGCGCTGGAAAAGTAACCCCGCTCGGCGTCGCCTCCAGCTTCCAACATTGGGATCCCTACCCAATCTCAATCGTCTCGGCTAAGGGAGCCTGGTTAAAAGATGTCGATGGCCGGGACATGCTCGATCTCTCGATGGGCTTTGGCGCACTCCTTGTCGGGCACCTAAATGATGAAGTCGTTAAGGAAGCCAAGGAGACTCTCGAGATCGGAACCCTCTTTGCTACCCCATCACCTATTACTCGTGATGGCGCCGAAATTATCTGCCGTCGCTTTGGCATAGACATGGTCCGGTTCGCTAACTCTGGAACTGAAGCGACCATGTATGCGATTAGAACTGCGCGCGCTGCGACCGGAAAACTTGGAATTGTAAAGATCGAAGGCGGTTATCACGGTTCCTATGACCCATTGATGGTCTCTGCGAAACCAGCTCTTGATAAGGCTGGCTCCCCAGATTCACCGAACGCCGTTCCACTTCCTGCGACTGTTCCTGGCGAAGTTCATGTCGTTCCTTACAACGATGCGGATGCGATCGAACGCGTATTCAAGGCACGTGCCGATTCAATTGCTTGCATCATGATGGAGCCAGTTCTTGAGAACATCGGAATCGTCCTTCCTGATATGGGCTACTTGGAGAGAGTACGTGCGCTCTGCGATCAATATGGTGTACTTCTTGTTTTTGATGAAGTGAAGACTGGCTTAACAGCGGGACCGCAAGGCGCAGCGCAGCGTCTCGGTGTAAAACCAGACCTGATTTCACTTGCGAAATCAATTGGTGGCGGAATTCCGGTCGCAGCATTTGGTGGTAAGCGTGAATACATGGAGACCGTTGTAAACGGATCGCACTCACATCTTGGGACTTTCAATGGACATTTCTTAGCTATGGCAGGTCTTCGCGCCGTCGATCGAATTTGTACCTCCGAAGCGCTACAGAAATCTGAAGATTTCAATCGCCAGGCGCTCTCTCGGGTATCTGAAATCATCAATGAATATGAATTGCCTGCGCACACCGTTGGATTTGGCGTTAAAGGATGTATCACCTGGTCGAGCGAACCAGTCCGCAACTACCGCGATTACAAGGCTACGGATTTTGATCTAGCCGAGCTCTCCTTCTTCTGGGCACAGAATAGAAATGTAATGACTCCGCCTGGGCTTGATGAGCAATGGTTAATCTCACTCGCCCATGGACAGCGTGAAATCGACATTATCGTCGGTGACTTCCTAGAACTCGCGAAAGCACTTCGCGCTTAAGCGCGGTAATAGTGTTCTAAGCTCCAAGCTCTAACTCCGCCCGCAACCCCAGCCGTATTTGGAACTATCACGACATCATCGCCAATACGCTCTAAATCAATTGGTCGAATCAATCGCGCATTACCGCCACCGATATATAGTCGATCCCACTTAAAGACTGGTCGGAGTTCCTCTACTAGTAAGCGAATTCTTCTAGACCAGAAAACATTTCCTAATCTACGTCGCTCTTGTTCACCAATCCATGTGTCATAAGTTGTAGCACGCCGGACTGTTGCATGAGATAACTCAAAGTGAGGCGCTAACTTCCCGCCATAGAAGATGGCAAATCCCAGCCCAGTGCCCAAGGTAATAACAACTTCGTATCCAGTTCCAGTGATAATTCCAGCGCCATGAACTTCTGCATCATTTAAAACGAGAGTTGGAACGCCTAATTTTGAAGCGATTGCGCTCTGCGCATCAAAACCACTCCATTGTTCTTGTAGCTCTAGATCTATTCGTGTTCTTGGACCCTTTGTTGTTATGTAATGCGGGGTTGCTACCACTACGCCGTTGCGGATCATTCCGGGCATTCCGACTGTGGCGCGATAACTGGCGGGAAGGTTAGAGGCAATTTCCGAAATCGTTTCAACAAATCGAACTGGCGACAGGGGATAAGGGGTCTCAATTCGGTTTGGTTTTGAATGCATTGTTCCAGAGTCATCCAAAACACAACTTTTTAGATAAAGCCCCCCACAATCAACAGAAAGGGTAAGGCGCTCAACCATTTCGTTATCTTAAACCCCTTACAAAGAGCGCTCACTCGAGTAGGGTTTTCGGGTGGCGTTAATTGAGATTCGTAATCTCGCAAAGGCCTTCGGCTCGGTCAAAGCGGTCGATGGAGTTGACCTAGATATCAATTCAGGCGAGTTCATCACACTACTTGGTCCCTCGGGATCCGGGAAAACAACGGTATTAAGAATGATAGCTGGATTTGAAGATCCGGACTCAGGAACTATCAAATTAAATGGTCAAGATATAACTCATCTTCCACCATATGATCGAGATGTAAACACTGTTTTTCAAGATTATGCACTTTTTCCTCATATGGATGTCATTAGCAACATTGAATACGGACTAAGAGTCAAGAAAATTCCCAAAGAAGAACGTCGTGAGAAAGCTATGAATGCACTTCAACAAGTTCGACTTAGTGGATTTGAAGAACGTAAACCAAATCAACTCTCTGGTGGTCAACGCCAGCGAGTTGCACTTGCTCGAGCTCTGGTGAATCGTCCTTCGGTTCTCTTGCTTGATGAGCCGCTTGGTGCACTTGATCTAAAGCTCCGTCAACAAATGCAGATTGAACTAAAGGAGCTACAGCGCGAAGTTGGCATTACTTTTATTTTTGTAACTCATGATCAAGAAGAGGCGCTGACTATGAGTGACCGTATCGCTGTATTCGATAAAGGAAAAATCCAGCAACTCGACAAACCCGCTGTTATATACGAAAATCCCGAGAATGAATTTGTAGCAGGCTTTGTTGGAGTTTCCAATCTAATTTCTGGTACTGCTGCTGAGAAACTCCTTGGGAAAAAGGGAACTTTCACTGTGCGGCCAGAGAAAATTCGTCTCGAGGATAAAGGCGCTGACGGCGTAATTAGAGAAGTTGAGTACCTAGGGCCAACTACTCGCTTTCTTGTCGATCTTGATGCCGGTGCACAATTAGTTGTTCTTCAACAGAATTCAGAGCAGAGCGCCATTGACGTCGAAAATTTGCGGGGTAAAAAAGTCTCGCTCTCTTGGGACAAAGAGAATGAGTACCAAGTTAGTTAATAGGTTTCCCGTCTAGTCGGATGGGGAAAGTGGTGGAGATTCCATCACTGAGTCGCACACAGAAGTGCGATATAGGAGGAATAAGTGCGAGTTGGTAAACATCGCAAACTTGCAGCTCTAGTAGCCGCAAGCACCCTTTTACTCGCTGGATGCTCGAGCTCTAGCGATGAAGGAAGTGGCGCCTATGCAGGACCAGTAAAGGACACACCTGGAACGATCAATGTCCTTGCTTGGCCTGGTTACGCAGAAGATGGGTCAACCGATCCAAATGTCGACTGGGTAACGCCTTTTGAAGAGGCAACAGGTTGCACAGTAAATGTAAAAACCTATGGAACTTCAGATGAAGCAGTCCAATTGATGCAAGGTGGCGGCTATGACGTCGTCTCCGCTTCAGGCGATGCATCTCTTCGTCTAATTTATGGTGGAGATCTACAACCTGTAAATCTTGACCTAATTCCCAATTATGTCGATATTTTCGATAACTTAAAGGATCGTCCTTGGAATACTGTTGATGGAAAAAACTACGGCGTCCCTCATGGCCGTGGTGCAAACGTTCTTCAGTACACTCTTGGAAAGGTTAATCCAGCACCTACTTCTTGGTCGGTTGTATTTGAGTCAGACTCATCCGCAAAGGGCAAAGTAACTGCTTACGATTCAGCAATTTACATCGCTGACGCAGCCGTCTACTTGATGTCAACAAAGCCAGAACTTGGAATTACGGATCCATACGCTCTCGATCAAACACAATTTGATGCAGCAATGGAACTTTTGGCACAACAGAAGCCACTTGTTGCTGAGTATTGGGCTGATTACACCAAGTACATCGGCGCAGTCCAAAGTGGAAGTATCACCGTAGGAACTTCATGGCAAGTTATTGCCAATGTTCTAAATGGCGAGAAAGCGACTGTTGGTGCGGTAAAGCCGGTAGAAGGCGCAACAGGTTGGTCTGATACTTGGATGATCTCCTCAAAGACTGAGGCGATTGATTGCGCATATAAGTGGTTAAACCACATCATTACGCCTGACGTTAATGCACAGGCAGCTGAGTGGTTCGGAGAGGCTCCTGCTAACTCCAAGGCCTGCGCACTGACTGCGAATAAGGATCACTGCAAGCTGTATCACGCAGAAGAGACTGGCTACTGGTCAGATGTCTACTACTGGAAGACTCCGACAGAGGAGTGCCTCGACGGTCGTACTGACGTCAAGTGCGTTCCTTATGCTGAATGGGTAAAAGCTTGGTCAAGCTTTAGAAATCAGTAGCTAGCGCAGAAATGAAATAAGTGCAGTGGGCGCTCGATTGGGCGCCCACTCACATGAAAGAGGAAAATGGGCAAACTTCAAATCCTGATGCAGCGCAACCCCAAGGCGCGTGCGCTATCACTAATATCTCTTCCGCTTGCCTGGCTATTAATAATCTATATTGGATCTCTTTTTGCTCTCTTCATTACATCCATTTGGAAAATTGATACTTTTACTAGCAAAGTTATTCGTGAGTTTACGCTTCAGAACTTTATTGATGTTTTTACCGATCGCGCCTACTTCAACGTCACAATTCGAACCTTAGTAGTTGCAATCTCGGTCACCTTAATTTGTGCGCTAATTGCAATTCCAATGGCTTTTTTCATGGCGCGAGTTGCACGGCCCAGATCTCGCCCTGTCTTAATCGCACTCGTCCTGACCCCACTTTGGGCATCTTATTTGGTAAAAATTTACGCCTGGCGCACCATGTTCTACCCAGATACAGGTTTCCTTAATTGGTTGATTTCACCGCTTGGTGGCTCTAGTCCTGGTTTTGGAATGGTTGCAGTAATTATTGGTCTTTCCTATTTATGGTTACCTTATATGGTCCTTCCCATCTATGCTGGCATGGAAAAGTTACCCAATTCAGTATTGGATGCCGCAGCAGATCTCGGAGCAAAACCAGGGCGAACTTTTGCTGAGGTTGTATTACCAATTACTCTGCCCGCAATAATTGCGGGTTCAATATTTACATTTTCGCTAAGTATGGGTGACTACATAACAGTCCAAATACTCGGTGGTACCTTCCAAATGTTAGGAAACGTCGTCTACCAGAATTTCTCTTTGAACCTTCCATTTGCCTCCGCAGTCGCGCTCATCCCAGTAATAATTATGATTATTTACCTAGGTAGCGTACGAAAGACGGGTGCGCTCGATAACCTATGAAACTATCTCGAGTCGCAAAACGATTCCTTCTTACTATCATGGCTATCGGATTTACATTCATTTATCTACCTCTGCTTCTAGTTGTGATTAACTCTTTTAATACCAACAAGTCATTTGCTTGGCCACCAACTGGCTTCACGACTGAATGGTGGAGTAAGGCTGCTGTTAATGAAGGAATTCGTGATGCAGTAATGCGCTCGCTCCTTACCGCTTTGATTGCGACCACCATCGCGCTCATCTTGGGATCACTAGCTGCCGCTGCAATAACACGGTATGACTTTTTTGGCCGCGACACTATCTCTTTGCTTTTTGTTTTACCGATTGCGCTTCCGGGAATTGTCACGGGAATCGCCCTCAATAACGTATTTACCAACTTCTTCGGTAAGTTGACCTTCTTCACAATCGTAATTGGCCATGCCACATTCTGTATTGTTGTTGTTTTCAACAATGTCGCAGCACGATATCGAAGATTAGGTGTAAACCTTCAAGAGGCGAGTATGGACCTTGGCGCAAATCGATTCACCACTTTTCGATTAGTTACTTTTCCGTTAATCCGAAACGCTCTTGTCGCAGGCGGCTTGCTCGCTTTTGGTCTCTCCTTTGATGAAATTATCGTGACTACGTTTACTGCAGGTGCTGGCCAGACGACCTTGCCAATCTGGATATTCCAAAATCTATTCCGGCCTAACCAAGCTCCGATTGTAAATGTTGTCGCAGCGGCTCTAATCTTGATTTCAATTCTTCCTATTTATTTTTCCCAGCGATTAACGGCGGATAAAGAATGAAGCTCATCAAACGGGCCATAATTTTCCTTTCAATCCTCTCACTAGGTCTCTTCGGGTTCACAAAGGTAATTCGATATCCCGATCCAATATCCGCAATACGCCTTGGCCTGGCTCCTGCCTCCCAAACTCCCACATTGATGCCATGGCACGAGATTGAGCCCGCAACTAATCCAATTGATATTCCAAGAGGTGAGGAAGAGCTTCCTACCGAAGTCCAATTTCAAAAGATGCCTATTACTTGGCAAGAATTTCTTGATGCTACATATACAAACGCATTTTTAATAATCCGCAATGGCGTTCTAACCTATGAGTGGTACCGCGAAGGATTTAGCGCTGAACAACGCTTGCCCTCCTATTCTGTTGCCAAAACCATGACTTCAATAATGATTGGTCAGTTAATTGATGCGGGCAAAATCAAAGAGAGTGATTTCTTCATTGACTATTTCCCAGAATACAAAAATGGGACTGCCTTTGATCGCGTAACAGTCAAGTCACTTCTTGATATGCAAGGTGGAGTTGGGGTTTCGGATAACTATCCAACCGGTCCCCAAGGGTGGGGCGTTGCTATTGCACAGATGTATGCCACAACAGATCTTGATTGGTTTATTGGTAATAATCGAAAGATGTTTTTTGAGCCTGGCTTAAATGCAGAGTATCGAAGCATTGATACCCAGATGCTTGGCATGATCATCAAGAAAGTAACCGGTATGCGAGTTGCTGATTACTTTAGTGAAAATGTCTGGCAGAAAGTTGGCGCCGAATTTCCAGCTACGTGGAATGTTGATCGAGTGGGCGGCACGGAAAAGACATTCTGTTGCTTTAACGCCGCCGCCCGTGACTATGCCCGTGTAGGTATGGCAATCCTTAATGGTGGTTTTGCTGGCTCCACCCGAATAATTAGCCGCGACTGGCTAGATCGCATGAATACCCCTGTCGTTAGCCTTGATCATGGTTGGGGCTATGCCGCA
>JBEARJ010000021.1:0-10335 GCA_041163285.1 Actinomycetota bacterium
TCCAAAAGATGTGGTTACTGTGACTTCAATACTTACACTCCACAGGAACTTAATTCGCATAACCTAGCTTTAATTACGACCCCGTACATCGATTCTGTTCTAAAGGAACTCGAACTCGCAGCTGAGCGCACTGGGGGCGGAATCGTTCCAACCATCTTCTTTGGTGGTGGAACGCCATCGCTTATGCCCGCCGCTGAGATTGGGCGAATCATGAAGAAAATTACTGAAGTCTTTGAACTAGAAAAAGACGTTGAAGTAACACTAGAAGCAAATCCAGATACACTCTCAAGAGCATATTTGGATCAACTGGTCGTAGCAGGCATAAACCGTATCTCTATCGGAATGCAATCAGCAGTTCCGCATGTTCTCTCTGCACTTGATCGTACCCACGATCCCGATAATGTAATTAAGGCATGCGAGCTGGTGCGTGCAGCAGGGATCAACCGTTTAAGCGTTGATTTGATTTACGGAGTTCCAGGCGAATCGATTTCTGACTGGCAGAAAACCTACCAAGCCGCCCTGGAACTTCCGATTGAGCATGTAAGCGCCTATGCATTAATTGTTGAGATAGGAACTAAATTGGCCGCCCGAATTAAGCGGGGCGAGCTGGTTATGCCACCTGATGATGAAACTGCCGAAAAGTATCTGCTCTTTGATGATGCAGCTGAAGAACGAGGCTTTAATTGGTATGAGTTGAGTAATTGGTCGAAAGAAGGCGGAGCTTGCCGCCACAATATTTCTTATTGGAATGGTTCATATTGGTGGGGGATAGGTCCGGGCGCTCACTCTTATCTGAATGGAAAGCGATGGTGGAATGTTAAGCATCCAAATACTTATCAGAGCGCGCTACAGAACGGTGACTCTCCAGAGGCGAGCAGCGAACAATTGACAGAGTCAAATTTGAGAGATGAGTTTGTCATGCTCCAAATAAGAATGAGAGAGGGAATACCTTTGAATCGCTTGAGTAAAGAAGAATTAAATAAAGTGGAAAAGTTCCGTGAATCTGGCCATTTAGAGGGTGATAGCTGGGAGGCCGGAAATCTAATCCTCTCTCGTACTGGCCGATTGATAGCCGATCGAATCGTGCGCGAAATGCTGATGTAGTAACTTCACTCCCTATGCAGACAGCCCATACCGTAATCACCCTTTTGCTAGCGGTGATCTTCCTTATCGCTGGCCTTTCGAAGGCGAGCGGCAGCTCCGCTGGGCTATCGGGAACAAGAGATATCAACTTCCCTGATGGCTTTGCTCGCTTAGTTGGGATGCTAGAAACCTTAGCGGCGCTTAGCTTGGTAATTGGTTTTGCGCTCAGGAATGATGATTTGAAGATCTACGGATTCATTTTCCTATGGGTGATTATGGCTGGTGCGATCTTCTTCCATTTCAGGGCGAACAAGGCCAAGACTGCTTTCCCGGCCATGCTGCTATTGATTCTCACAACTTTTGGAATCGCAACTCTCTAGATGGTCTTGTGAAAATGGCTATAAAGAAAGAATCGAGTATCGAGGCTCGTCAATTAGAAATCTTGCGCGCCATTGTCGATGAATATGTGGCAACTGAGGAGCCTGTTGGTTCTCGCGCTATTGCAGAGCGTCACGGTCTAGGGATTTCTCCAGCAACCATCCGTAATGAGATGTCGATTTTAGAAAGCGCCGGCTTAATCACTCAGCCACATACGAGCGCCGGGAGAGTTCCAACCGATAAGGGTTATCGAATTTTCGTGGACAAACTAGCAAAAGTTAAGCCGCTCTCTACAGCAGAGCGACGTGCAATCGAGACATTTTTAGAGGGTGCGCATGATTTAGATGATGTGGTTATGAGGACCGTGCGCTTGCTAGCTCAAGTCACCAAACAGGTTGCAGTCGTGCAATATCCATCGCTTACCAAGTCAAAGGTTCGCCATATCGAGCTTGTCGCGCTAAACCAGAGTCGCATCATGTTGGTACTAATAACAAATACTGGAAGAGTCGAACAACGAATTTTGGAATTACCGCATCCAATTACCGACCAGATGTTAGGTGATTTAAAGACTCGCTTGAATTCAGCGGTTGTAGGGCGCAATATGGCTGATGTCTCAACCACTCTCGAGGCCCTCCTTGAAGCATTTCCACGTAATGAACGCACCTCTGTTGCCTTGATTATTTCCAATTTGATTGAAATGTCTTTGGAGCGTGGCGAAGAACGTGTTGTTATAGCGGGAACGGCGAATTTAGCGCGCTCCGGTGATCCTGCTACATCAGATATTCATGCAGTTTTGGAGGCGTTAGAGGAACAAGTTGTACTACTTAGATTGTTAAGTGATTCAAGCGATTCGATGCGAATTAGGATTGGAAACGAACAATCTGAAAAGAGCCTCAAGGGGACAAGCTTGGTGAGCATTGGCTATGGGGATGATGGAAATTCTCTTGGAGCACTTGGCGTTATTGGTCCAACCCGAATGGATTACTCGGCATCTATGTCTGCAGTTCAAGCGGTCGCTCGTTATGTCGGCCGTTTCTTAACCGAGGGCAAGTAATGGCAGATCACTATCAGACGTTGGGAGTCGATCGCGGGGCATCGGCTGATGAAATTAAACGCGCCTATCGAAAACTTGCCCGCGAAATGCACCCAGATGTGAATCCTGACCCAAAGGTGCAAGATCGCTTTAAAGAAGTTACAGCCGCTTACGAGGTTTTGAGTGATCCCGAGAAGCGCAGCTCGTACGACCGCGGCGGTGACGGTTTCTCTAATTTCGGAGGTGGGTTTGGTGGATTTAGCGACATCATGGATGCATTCTTTGGTGGCGGTGGAGCACCTCGTGGACCACGACCGCGGATGCGACAGGGCCAAGATGCGCTAATCAGAGTTGAGATTGATCTCTCGCAAGCATGCTTTGGAGTCTCAAAAAATATCGGCGTAGAAACAGCGGTTATTTGTGAGAAGTGTGGTGGCGATGGTTGCGAAGCTGGCAGCTCACCGCGAACTTGTGACATCTGCAAAGGTAGAGGCGAGGTTCAACAAGTCACTCGCTCCTTTATTGGACAGGTAATGACTTCAAGACCATGCGGAACATGTCAAGGATTTGGCTCAGTAATCCCAAATCCCTGTCGTGAGTGTGCTGGGGATGGCCGAGTCCGGGCGAAACGAAATATTGATGTGAAGATACCCGCGGGGGTTGAAACTGGAAATCGAATACAACTTGGTGGACAAGGCGAAGTTGGCCCTGGTGGAGGTCCTGCTGGGGACCTTTACGTTGAAATAATCGTTGCCGAGCACGATTTCTTAGTTCGCGATGGCGAAGATCTCCACCTTCAACTTAACGTTCCAATGACTGGCGCTGCACTAGGAGCAAGAATGCAAGTTGAAACACTTGATGGTGAGATTGAAGTTGAAGTAAAACCGGGAACACAAAGTGGCGAGATGATTCCCATAAAAGGACGAGGAATGACCCGACTTAGAAGTGGAACTCGTGGGGACTTGTTTGTCCATATAAATGTAGAGGTACCAACCAAGCTCTCAAAGGCAGAATCCGAACTTCTAAAGTCATTTGCCGAACTAAGAGGCGAGAAACTAAGTGGCGGACAGGTTCGTAGAAATAGCGATTCAGGTTTATTTGCAAAATTCAAAGAGGCATTTCGAGGCTAAATGCTCCCATTATTCATAGTTGAAAACATCCCGGATCGCGGTGACTTGGTCATTGAAGGAGAAGAAGCGCATCACGCAGGCTCGGTTGCTCGAATAAAGGTTGGCGAGAGAGTTTCGGTCACAAATGGATTAGGGCGGCGAGCCGAGGTCGAGGTTTTGGATATCAATAAACGCAATATAGGTTGTCGCATCATTGATGTTAGTGATGAACCAAGAGCCAAGACCATTCTCACTGTGATTCAAGCGCTAACAAAAGGCGATCGCGCCAGGGAGACCATCGAGTTGTTAACTGAAGGGGGAGCGGACATCATCATTCCTTGGAGCGCTTCTCGATCAATTGGCCAGTGGAAAGAAGATAAAGATTCGTTAGCAAAGTGGCGCTCTTGGGCGAGAGAGGCAACAAAACAATCTCGAAGAAACTGGATTCCCGAGGTACTCGATATTCAAACAACTTCGCAAGTCAAGCAGCGAATAGAAGATAGTGAGTTTGCCTTAATGTTGCATGAGTCAGGCGAAAATAAATTCTCTGAGTTAGCTCGAGGCAAGGCCCCAAAAGAAGTCTTATTGATAATAGGACCTGAAGGTGGAATCTCCGAAGATGAGGCCGCCGGCTTTGTTCAAGCTGGTGCGAACTCTGTTGTTCTAGGTAAACCGGTCTTTCGCTCCGCACATGCTGGTGTCGCTGCCTTATCAGCGGTTCAAGCAGGATTTGGAATCTGGTAGAAATAATTATGAGCTGCTTATTTTGCAAAATTGTTGCGGGAGAGATACCGGCAAATCTATTGGCAAATACAAAGGATGCAATTGCCTTTGCTGATATCAATCCACAAGCCCCAACTCACATTTTGGTAGTTCCAAAATTGCATGTAGAGAATGCTGCCGAGCTTGCTGAAACTGATCCAAAAACTCTCGCAGAGTTATTTAGAATTGCCAAAGAACTGGCAAACAACTTGGATTTAACGGGATACCGAACCGTCTTTAACACTGGAGCCGAGGCGGGACAATCCGTTTTCCACGCTCATCTCCATCTTTTGGGTGGCAGAGCGCTGGGATGGCCACCTGGTTAGAATGAGTCCAATGGAAAGATTTGTTCTCACGCTCCCTTCGGATATTCCGAGCGTTTCCATTACCGGGCCCAATGATTCGTATATCAGAGCGGTCGAGAAGGCGTTCCCGGAAGTAGCAATCACGGTTCGTGGCAACGAAGTGATTCTTCGTGGTGAAAATGGTTCGATTCAGAGCGTTCAAAAGCTAATGTCAAATTTCTTATCGGTAATTAGAGCGGGACAACCATTGAGCGATGATGCTGTGCGCCGTTCGATTGCCATGATTCTCGGAGATGGAAATGAAACTCCGGCCGAAGTGTTGACGTTGAATATCCTCAGCAATAGAGGAAAAACTATCCGCCCGAAGACGGTGAATCAGAAGCGTTATGTAGATGCAATCGATAAGAACACTATTACCTTCGGAATTGGCCCGGCTGGAACTGGTAAGACCTATCTTGCGATGGCTAAAGCTGTCCAGGCACTTCAATCAAAACAAGTTAATCGAATAATTCTCACCCGTCCTGCTGTAGAAGCAGGCGAAAGATTGGGTTTCCTGCCTGGAACGCTGCACGAGAAGATTGATCCATATCTTCGACCCCTCTTTGACGCATTGCATGACATGCTAGATCCGGATGCAATACCAAGATTGATGTCTTCTGGGACCATCGAGGTGGCACCGCTTGCCTACATGCGCGGCAGAACATTAAATGACTCATACATAATTCTTGATGAAGCGCAGAACACATCTCCAGAGCAGATGAAGATGTTTTTAACCCGGCTTGGTTTTGGATCAAAGATGGTTGTAACCGGAGACATCACCCAGATTGATCTTCCAAACCATCAAGAGTCTGGTTTACAAATCGTCCGCTCCATTCTCGAGGGCATTACAGATATTTCCTTTATGGATCTGACATCTGAGGATGTAGTTCGCCACCGCCTGGTCAGTGAGATTGTTGATGCTTACGGAAGATTTGATTCGCAGCTTGGTATCAATCGCTCCGCTCGACGTGCCAATAAACCGCGTTCGCTAAGGAGTGATCGCTAACTTCAGCCTTTGGCTGCTGACTAAATGAAACTAATGATATGAATATCGAATTAACAAACTTAGCCACAATTCCATGCGATGAGGGTCGAATAAAGGATGTCGCTCTTTATTCACTAAATCGACTCGGCATACACCCTGACTCTGAATTGAGCATCTCTCTCGTTGATGAAACTGAGATGAGTTCTTTGAACGCCCAATGGATGGATGAAAATGATGCTACTGATGTACTTTCCTTTCCGATGGATGAAATGAAGCCAAATTCAGCTGCCCAAGGGCCAGGAGTTATAGGCGATATCGTTCTCTGTCCTAGTTATGCTGAAACGCAGGCAAGGCAAGCTGGTCATTCTCTACAAGAAGAATTGGAGCTACTTACAGTCCACGGGGTTCTCCATCTTCTCGGATATGACCACAGAGAGAGCGAAGAGCAACGCATAATGTTTTCCATACAAGATGAATATCTGAAAGGTTGGCGGATTCAAGCGTGAGTATTCTCGTAATCTCGGTGGTTGCAGCGCTACTTCTCTTTGCGGGTTTCTTAGCCGGCAGCGAGAGCTCCATAAACTCAATCTCGCGAGTCTATGTAGAAGAGTTACAGAGCAAGTCTTCCAAGCGTGCTGCTTGGGTACAGCGCGTTCTTTCAGAGCCCGCTCGATACTTGAATGTCATTCTCTTTGTTAGAAAAGCTGCAGAGCTTTCTGCCACCGTAATTGTTGCTGAAGCACTGATAGATCAATTTAATTCGCTTGCGCTAGCGATGAGTGTTGCGGTGGGCGTGATGCTAGTTCTTTCATTTGTAGTTGTGGGAGTAGGACCAAGGACTCTGGGCAAGCAACATGCAGGAGGCTGGATTGTTCCAGCGAGCATTACTGCGGTGATTCTTTCGAAAATACTGGGGCCAATAACAACGCTGTTGATTGCTATCGGTAATGCAATTACACCTGGAAAAGGTTTCAAGACCGGCCCCTTTGCAAATGAGGCTGAATTACGTGATCTAGTTGATCAAGCACACGAACGCGGCCTCGTTGAAGAATCTGAGCACGAGATGATTCACTCCGTATTTGAACTAGGCGATACTTTGGTTCGCGAACTTATGGTCCCACGGACCGAGATGGTTTGGATTGAGGGAAGTAAGAATCTCCGCCAAGGGCTCTCGTTAGCTCTGAGATCAGGATTTACCAGAATTCCAGTAATTGGCGAGAATCTCGACACCATTATCGGCATCGCATATGTAAAGGATCTCGCTAGACGTACTCATGAATATCGTGAATCAGAGCAGACCGAATTGGTCTCAGATCACATTCGCCCCGCAACATTCATCCCAGAGACAAAGACTGCTGCAGAATTGCTAAAAGAGATGCAGCGAGATCAGATACACCTTGCGATTGTCGTGGACGAATACGGTGGCACTGCGGGCCTTATAACTATTGAAGATTTAATTGAAGAAATTGTCGGAGAGATCGCAGACGAGTACGACGATGAAGTCGAGGAGATTGAATGGCTGGAAGAGGGGACCAAGGCACGCGTATCGGCCCGGCTACACATTGAGGATCTTGCTGATCACCTTGATGTAGAAATTTCACAAGAAGATTTTGAAGATGTAGATACAGTTGGTGGTTATATGGCAAAAAGCCTTGGCCGCGTACCTATTCCTGGAAGTGAGATTGAATTACAAGGCTGGAAGATTACAGCGGAGCGCCCCATCGGTAGAAGACATCGAATTGGAACAGTCTTGGTGGAACGCGGCAGCACAGAAATTAAGCCGTAAGGTTTCCTCGTGCGCATCCTTCGCTTCACCCCTCCTGCCGGTTCCAATCTCGGAAGTGATCCTTTATTTGGAATTCTTGAAGATGAACACACAATTCGAGTCGCGAGTGGAGATCCACTTTATTCAGGAGTCCAACTCCGAGATGAAAAGGTGCCACTTGAGAAAGTTCGAGTATTGGCCCCGGTAATACCTAGAAGCAAAGTTGTCTGTGTCGGAAAGAACTATGCAGATCATGCAGCCGAGATGGGCGGAACCGTCCCCAAAGAACCAATCATCTTTATCAAACCGAATACCTCAGTCATTGGCCCGAATGACATTATCAACTGGCCTTCGCAGAGCCAGCGGGTAGACCATGAGGCAGAGTTAGCAATTGTTATTTCGCGAATTTGCAAAGATGTTCCCAAGGAGCGATATAGCGATGTGATCTTTGGTTATACCGTTGCAAATGATGTTACAGCGCGCGATATACAACAAGGTGATGGTCAGTGGACCCGCGGAAAGAGCTTCGATACTTTCTGTCCACTTGGCCCATGGATTGATACCGAATTTGTCCCCTCGGCTCAGCGGATTACGGCTGAGGTTGATGGCGAGATTAAGCAGGATGCGAAGCTCAATGAAATGGTCTTCGATATCCCAACCATAATTAATTTCATCACTAGTGCTATGACTCTTTTGCCCGGCGATGTGATTCTGACTGGAACTCCAGCAGGCATTGGACCTGTGATTCCAGGGAAAGAAGTTAAGATTTCTATTGAAGGCTTGGGTCAATTGACGAATCGAGTATCGGAACGTGGTTAATTCAACAAGAGAAGTTCGAACTAGATTCGCGCCCTCTCCAACTGGTGACCTTCACGTTGGAAATATCCGAACCGCATTATTTGACTGGGCTTATGCTCGCCATACCGGCGGAAAACTGATCTTCCGTATCGAAGATACAGATCGCGAACGCGTAACTGAAGAATACATAGCGCGCGCCATAGATACTTTGCGCTGGCTTGGACTTAATTGGGACGAAGGTCCCGAAGTCGAAGGCCCCTACGGCCCCTATCTTCAATCTAAGCGACTTGATATCTACACCGAATGGGCTGAAACATTCTTAAGAAATGGCGATGCCTATAACTGTTATTGCTCAACTGAAGAATTAGAGTCGCGTCGCGAGGCCCAGCGTCTGGCTAATCAAGCTCCTGGTTATGACGGAAAGTGTCGGTCACTGACCGCCGAAGAGATTACCAAATACGCCTCAGAAGGTCGCAGGCCTGTAATCAGAATGCGAATGCCTGAGGGCGAGACTCGCTTCACCGATTTGATACGCGGCGAGGTTGTCTTTGAACATAAATATGTACCAGATTTTGTCTTGATGCGAGCTGATGGTTCTCCGCTTTATACCTTGGCTGTGGCGGTGGATGACGTACTGATGAAAGTTACTCACATTCTGCGTGGTGAAGATCTGCTCTCCTCAACTCCGCGACAGATAAGGGTTTATCAAGCGATGGGGGTCTCACCTTCTGAGTTCCCTGAATTTGCACATCTCCCGTTTGTTATGGGTAGCGATAATGCAAAACTTTCAAAGCGAAATGGTGAGGTTTCGATAGCTTGGTATCGCGAGGAAGGTTTTCTTCCAGAAGCAATCTGCAACTATCTAGCCTTACTTGGATGGTCTCCTGGTGATGATCGCGAGAACATAACAATGGCTGAGTTGGTTGATTTATTCACAATTGAGCGGGTCAATAGTTCGCCAGCTCGATTTGATATGAAGAAATTAGAGGCAATAAACGGTGACAAAATCAGAGCGCTAAATCTCGATGATTTTCTGAAGAGAGCTCTGCCTTCCTATTTGTCGATCAAGTTAAATTCGATGATGACAGCGAGGCAAAAATTAGGGAAGTAGATTCTCAAAAAGTGGTTACGGCTGCGTTTAATGCGCTGCAATCTGTGAAAAATTGGAGCCATGGCGAAATTGAGGAAGTTTTGCGTGGAGCTTTAATAGAGGGATTGGGTTTGAAGCCACGTAATGCATTTGGCCCAGTACGTATTGCCGTTACTGGAAGCCATATCTCACCACCATTGTTTGAATCGATGGAGTTATTGGGTAGGGAGAGAAGCCTTTCGCGCCTTCAGAGCGCCCTCAAATAGTTAGTTAACTCAGGCGCTTTTCTCGGGGTATCCTTTACTGCTCGCGCGAGCGGGACAATTTGGGGTATGGGGTAATTGGCAGCCCAGCTGATTCTGGTTCAGCTTGTCTAGGTTCGAGTCCTGGTACCCCAGCTACTAGATTAAGTACTTCACTAAACTGAAGAACTGAGAAAAATTAAATACTGTTAAACATGGCCCCGTCGTCTAGTGGCCTAGGACTCTGGCTTCTCAAGCCAGCTACGAGGGTTCGAATCCCTTCGGGGCTGCCATGTTTTCTAAGCGAGAATCAACTCTTCTTAGCGAGAAACTCACTTAACTTTGTAGCGGTTGCCACTACTGCGGCGGCATGAAGTCTTCCCGGTTGTCTCCCTAATCTTTCAATCGGACCAGAAATACTTACCGCAGCGATGACGCGATTATTTGGACCACGCACTGGTGCAGATACTGATGCAACGCCAGGCTCTCGTTCGCCAACGCTCTGCGCCCAACCTCTACGCCTAACAGCAGATAGCGCGGCGGCGTTAAATCTTGCACTGGATAGTGCTCGGTGCAATTTGTCGGCATCTTCCCAAGCAAGCAAAACTTGAGCTGCAGATCCAGCGCCCATAGTGAGCGCTGCACCAACTGGAACTGAATCTCGAAGTCCCGACATTCGCTCTGCTGCTGCAACGCAGATTCGTTGATCACCTTGACGGCGATATAGCTGAGCGCTCTCGCCAGTT
>JBEARJ010000022.1:0-16695 GCA_041163285.1 Actinomycetota bacterium
CAAGAACGCGCCGGCATAGCTGTTGCAATCTCAGTTCGTAAAGCGCTCGCCGGTGAATTGGTCCCAGATGCAGTTAATGTGAAAGGTGGCGAGATTCACGAAGAGATCCGCCCATCGCTTCCTCTGGTTGAGAAACTATCTCAAGTCGCGACTGCAATAGCAGATGAACTTCCTGTCACTGTTGAAGTAATTGTTAGAGGCGAAGTCAGCGAATATGACTGTTCAGTTCTTGCAACTTCGGCGCTAAAAGGCGCTTTAGTTGCAACTGGCGCTGAAGATGTCACTTATGTTAATGCCCCAGGACTAGCTCAAGAGCGCGGCTTCAGCTCAACAGTTACAACCGATCCGGTAAGTCCAGAATATCGAAGTATGATCTCATTAAAGGCTGCATTCAGCGACGGCACTCATGTCACGGTTGATGGCACTCTTATGGGGATAAAGAAAACCGAGAAGATAATCGCAATCGATAAATTCGATCTAGATCTCCCACCAACTGATCATCTGCTCTTCCTTCGCTATACCGATCGACCTGGCGTTGTTGGAATAGTTGGTGAAACTTTAGGAAAATCTGGGATAAACATCGCAAGTATGCAGGTTGCAAGAAGTTCCGCTGGAGGCGAAGCCCTAATGGCGATAACCGTTGACTCTGCGATTCCATCCGAAATTGTCGAGGGAGTCGCGAGAGCAACTGGGGCCAACTTGGCAAGAACGGTCTCGCTAAAAGTATGAGTAAATACAAACTTGCCGTCATTGCTGGTGATGGAATAGGTCCGGAGGTCGTATCTGAAGGTCTTCGTGTCTTGGATACTGTCTCAAAAAAGCATGGACTTGAGTTCAGCAAGAAAGAGTTTGAGCTCGGAGCCAAATTATGGCACCGCACCGGTGAGACTCTGCCGGATGCGACATTGGCCGAGCTGAAAGAGTACGACGTAATTCTCTTGGGCGCCGTTGGTGATCCGAGCGTTCCTAGCGGTGTTTTAGAGCGCGGATTGTTGCTAAAGCTCCGGTTTGCCTTCGATCACTATATAAACCTACGGCCAGCAAAACTTTATCCAAGTGTTCGTGGCCCACTTCGTACCGATTCACCAATTGATTTTGTAGTTGTACGTGAAGGTACTGAAGGACCTTATGTCGGAGCAGGCGGCGTTCTCGCTGAAGGAACTCCATCCGAAATTGCAACCGAAGAGAGTTTAAATACCCGCCGTGGCGCAGAGCGTGTAATTCGAGATGCATTTGCACGGGCTATGAAGCGACCTCGAAAGAAGCTGACTTTGGTTCACAAGAATAATGTTCTAGTTCGCGCGGGAAGTCTATGGACTAGAACTTTCAATGAGGTTGCAAAAGAGTTTCCAGAAGTGCAAACTGAATATTTACATGTTGATGCTGCTTCGATGTTCTTCGTAACTAATCCCGAGCGTTTTGACGTGGTCGTAACCGACAATCTATTTGGGGATATCCTCACGGATATCGCAGCAGCAATTTGTGGCGGCATTGGACTTGCAGCTTCCGGAAATATAAACCCGGAGCGCAACTTCCCATCAATGTTCGAACCGGTTCATGGCTCAGCTCCAGATATCGCAGGAAAAGGTATTGCGGACCCCACGGCAACAGTTATGTCGGTGGCGATGATGCTTCGCCATTTAGGTCATGATGAAGCAGCGCAAGATGTCGAACGAGCGGTAGAAAGTGATCTCGCAACTCGTGGTGATTCAAAGCGGAGTACAAGTGAGGTCGGAACTGCTTTAGCAGGAGCAATCAAATGAAGATAAATGTGATTCCTTCAAGTAAGCCAGTTCCAAGCGATACTCGCAAGAGTTATCTTGCTGAACCAGGTTTTGGTCGCTACTTCACTGACCACATGGTGCTTGCTGAATGGAATCAATCTTCAGGATGGGGCGATGCTGAAGTCCGAGCATATGGACCGCTCTCTATGGATCCGGCATCCATGGTTTTTCACTACGGGCAAGAGATTTTTGAGGGCATGAAGGCATATTCCCAGCCTGATGGCTCAATCTCGCTATTCCGCCCCGATGCAAATGGACTTCGTTTTGCAAAGAGCGCAGCGCGCATTGCGCTACCTGAGTTGCCAGTAGATGACTTTGTAGCTTGTGTGGCAAAACTTGTTGAAGTCGATGCATCTTGGGTGCCAAAGAGAGTTGGCGAATCACTTTATATCCGTCCATTTATGATCGCTACGGAAATTGGACTTGGAGTCCGTCCTAGCAATAAGGCGCTCTTTTCAGTTATTGCTACACCAGCCGCTGCATATTTCAATGCCGCAAAGGCGGTCACGGTTTGGATCTCAACTGAATATGTTCGCGCTGCACTTGGTGGCACCGGCGAAGCAAAGTGCGGCGGAAATTACGCTGCATCGCTCCTTGCTCAACAGCAAGCTGCTAAAGAGGGATGTGATCAAGTTGTCTGGCTTGATGCAATTGAACGACGCTGGGTTGAAGAGATGGGTGGCATGAATCTCTACTTTGTTAAAGGTCGAGGAAAAGATGCCACTATTTTTACTCCTAAGCTAACTGGGACCCTTCTACATGGAATTACGCGTGATTCAGTTCTAACTGTTGCAAGAGATCTGGGTTACCAAACCGAAGAGGGAATGATCAACATTGATGAGTGGCGTGATGGAGTATCAAGCGGTGAGATCTCTGAGATTTTTGCCTGTGGAACTGCTGCAGTAATTGCACCTGTCGGAAATGCAAAAAGCGCGGCTGGAACCTGGGTCACCGGCGATGGAACGCCTGGCGAAATTACGATGCAGATCCGAAATCATCTACTCGGCATTCAGCATGGAACTATTGAAGATAAACATGGCTGGATGCGAAGAGTCTGCTAATGACAATCTCAGATGCGTTCCACGTATATGACACAACCCTAAGAGATGGGGCCCAACAAGAAGGTTTGAATCTTTCGGTCCATGACAAGCTCACTATTGCACGACATTTAGATGATTTAGGCGTTGGATTTATCGAAGGTGGTTGGCCGGGTGCGAACCCAAAAGATACTGAATTCTTTAAGTTAGCCCAGACTGAATTGAAGTTAAAGAATGCGACTTTTGTTGCGTTTGGTGCGACAAGACGACCAAATGTTAAACCGGAAGATGATCAACTCTTGAAGGCGTTGGCTGACTCAGGTGCACCCGCAGTCACTTTGGTGGCTAAATCGCACGATCGACATGTCGAATTAGCTCTTCGAACGACTCTGGATGAAAACCTGGCGATGATCCGTGACTCGATCAAGTTTCTGCGCAATGGGGGACAACGCGTATTTCTCGACGCGGAACATTTCTTTGATGGTTACCGTTCCAACAGAAGTTATGCATTGGAAGTAGTACGGATTGCGGCTGAAGCCGGAGCAGATGTAATTGCACTCTGCGATACAAATGGCGGAATGTTGCCCGACGAGCTCTCGCAAGTCGTTCATGATGTCTTAGAGCATAGCTCTGCGCGTCTTGGCATTCATTGTCACAATGACACTGGTTGTGCAATCGCAAATTCACTAGCTGCCGTTGCCGCTGGAGCTACTCATGTCCAAGGAACAATCAATGGATATGGAGAGCGAACTGGAAATGCAGATCTAGTCTCAATCATTGCAAATTTGCAACTTAAGAAGAAGCAACAAGTTCTTCCCGAAGGTAAATTGGAAGAAGCCTTTAGAATTTCACACGCAGTAGCTGAGGTCACAAATGTTGCCCCGAGCGCCCGCCAACCATACGTTGGAATCTCTGCATTTGCTCATAAAGCTGGGCTACACGCCTCTGCAATCAAGGTTGACCCGGCGATGTATCAACATGAAGACCCCGAACTTGTTGGAAACGATATGAGAATGTTGGTTTCGGATATGGCGGGGCGGGCTTCTATTGAATTGAAGTCTCAAGAACTTGGCATAAGCCTGGGCGATGACAAAGCTATCCCATCGCGAATTGTTGAACGGGTGAAGGATCTAGAAGCGCGGGGCTTCACTTTTGAGGCGGCAGATGCATCTTTTGAGTTGTTGTTGAGAGAAGAAATAGAAGGTAAGCGACCAAAATATTTCACCATTGATAGTTGGGAGACGACAGTTGATCAGAGCTCGGATCGACAAGTTACCTCAAGAGCAAATGTAATAGTCACATCACGGGGCAAGCGGATAGAGTCAACCGGAGTCGGTAACGGTCCGGTCAATGCTATAGATAACGCGCTTCGAAATGGTCTCGAGAGTATTTTTCCTGAAATCAAAGGATTGGAACTGACGGATTACAAAGTCAGAATTCTGGAAGGTCGACTTGGAACTGGTGCCGTGACGCGCGTGCTCGTTGAAACCTCAGATGGTAACGGCGAATGGAGCACGGTCGGCGTGCACGAAAATGTAATCGCCGCCTCGGCTATGGCGTTAGAGGATGCGCTGACTTATGGTTTGCTACGAAAAGGGGCAAAGCCCGAGTAGGAGTTTCTTATGGCCGGCGGATTGAAGCGGAGTTCGCGATTAAGTTCAGACGAAAGTGCGGTTTGGCTCCGCACTCGCATGAAAGAACTTGGAATTTCAGGGCTTGAAGAGTTACATCGCAAAACTGGAATTGATCGAGGTTCGCTATCAAGATATTTTAGACAAGAGCGAAATCCCGGGGTAGATGTGATTGCACCGTTATGTGAAGCGCTAGAAGTCTCACCCGAGACACTTCTTGTGGCGCTAGGAGCTATTGGTCGTCGCGGGCGGTAATTATTAGGTTCGCACCTTCTCTTTTGAAAGTGCGTGGAAAATTGTCGTCTGACCAAAGTTTATGTAGGTGAGCTAGCTCCTCATTATTGAGTTCGCTACCAGCAACATCGAGGACATCATCAAAATCATGGTTCAAGCCAATAGTAACTCGAATAAGTCCATCGCCCTTGATAAGCGCAGGAATAACACAATCATCATTTACGACTAGTTCAATACTCAAGCTGACTCCATCCTCTTTCGGAATCTCCTCATTTACATCTGACAAAGAGTCAAGAAAATCCACAACCTCTGAAATCAGCCTTGCTCAAGTGTTGCTTATTAGCAACGCTGTGTCCATCACACCTTTGGATGAAAAATGAGTAATCTTTAAGATGTGTCACTCGATCAAGATTTAGAGCGCGCATATAGCGAGCATCTGAGAAATGAGCGCAATCTCTCTGAGAACTCAGTTCGGGCTTATTTGGCCGATCTCGAGTCGATGATTTCTCATGTGAACCAGCTGGGAGTCGCAGAGTTCTCAAATTTAGAGCTAGATCATCTCCGCTCGTGGCTTGCAAACCTACAAATTAGAGGTGCTGCGCGATCCTCAATAACTCGAAGAGTGGTCTCAATCCGTGCCTTTACTTATTGGGGAGCCAAGAATGGTTGGCTTAAAAAAGATATAGGTAGGGATTTAGTTGCCCCAAAGCCAGAGCGCATACTCCCTGAGATTCTTGATATTGATTCTGCCGCTGAGGTAATAAATTATCTAGAACAGCGCGCCGGCGAAGAGCGAACGCCTTCAGCGCTACGGGATTTGGCGATAGTAGAGCTCTTATATGGAACCGGAATTAGAGTATCTGAACTTGCCGGTATTGATCTCAAAGATATTGATAGAGATCGTTACACCTTAAGGGTTATCGGAAAAGGTAATCGAGAGCGAGTCGTACCAGTCGGAAATCCTGCGATGCGCGCAGTTGATTCTTGGTTAAGCGAGGGAAGACCGATTTTGATCAATAGCGAGAGTGGTGACGCGCTATTTTTGGGAGCGCGCGGAAAGAGAATAGATCCACGCGTTGTGCGCGATATTGTTTATGAAGCAACGCAAGCGATTGGTAAAGATGTGCGAGTCGGACCACACGCACTTCGTCATTCAGCCGCGACTCATCTCTTAGAAGGTGGTGCGGATTTGAGAACTGTACAAGAAATTCTGGGACATTCATCGCTAGCTACTACACAGATATATACACATGTGACGGAAGAGAGATTAAAGAAAGCATATGAACAGGCGCATCCACGCGCCTAACCAGTCCTTCTTCTAACTTCAATCTCGTTATCAATAATGGCGCTCTCAGATATTTCAGGCAGTTCGATGACCATCCCGCTTACTAGCCCGATTGCAAAGGCAACCACGAGAGCAAGCGCACGCATCCGGCAAAACTGCTCTTATTTGGCCCCAGAGAGCAGGGATTGAGGCCTTTGCCCGTGGAAATGTGCACGCTCCGTCTCAGGTAGGATTCCGCCAGCACAGAGAAATCTGTGACTTCACGCGTCTACCTCTCCTCGCCGCTCGCGAGATAAAGGGGAAGCCAATTCGGTCCGACTCGTAAGAGTTGGTCGGTGCTTAGACGCTAGAGAGTTAGCAAATCGCTAGCTCATCAACCGAGGCGAACTAAAAAAGTTCGCACAAAGGAGCGTGCCGCCATGGCGGTTGTAACAATGCGAGAACTCCTCGACAGCGGTGTTCACTTTGGACATCAGACTCGTCGCTGGAACCCAAAGATGAAGCGCTTTATTTTCACCGAGCGCAACGGTATCTACATCATCGATATCCAACAGTCACTTGCTCTAATTGATAAGGCATATGACTTCGTTAAGGACACGGTCGCCAAGGGCGGCAATATTCTTTTCGTTGGCACTAAGAAGCAAGCTCATGAACCAATCCAATCTCAGGCGAAGCGAGTTGGAATGCCATGGGTAACTGAGCGTTGGCTCGGCGGAATGCTCACCAACTTTCCAACGGTTTACAAGCGAGTACAGCGCCTTAAGGAACTAGAAGCGCTTGAGGCTTCCAATGATCAAGTCTTAACTAAGAAAGAACTCCTACTTCTTCGCCGTGAGCGCGAGAAGCTTCATAAGAATCTCGACGGTATCCGTAATATGACCAAGCTTCCTGCTGCGATCTGGGTTGTTGATACAAAACTAGAGCACCTCGCCGTTGCAGAAGCTAAGAAACTCGGAATTCCTGTAATCGCAATCCTTGATACAAATTGCGATCCAGACGAAGTTGATTTCAAGATTCCTGGAAACGACGATGCGATTCGTTCCATCGCATTGCTAACTCGAGTAATCGCCGATGCAACTGCAGCCGGCCTCCAGGCTCGCTCTGCCAATGTTGCTAAAGAGGCTGCTGAAGCGGCTAAGGCTGGAGCTGAGACCGTTGCAGCAGGCGAACCGCTAGCTGATTGGGAGAAAGAGTTGCTAAATGCTCCTGCGGCTGAGGGTTCAACAGAAAGTGCAGGTTCATAAGTGTCTTATACAGCAGAAGATGTTAAGCGCCTGCGCGAAGTAACTGCAGCCGGCATGCTCGATTGCAAGAAAGCTCTCGATGAGACCGGTGGTGATTTCGATAAAGCAATCGAAGTCATCCGCGTTAAAGGGCTAAAAGGAGTCACAAAGCGAGAAGGTCGCTCAACTTCAAACCGCGGTATTGCTCGAACTTAATTGCGAGACTGACTTTGTCGCTAAAGGTGATCGATTTCAAGCAGTCGCAGATGAGTTGGTAACTCATCTCTTTACCTCCAAGCAATCAGAGTTAGCTGCATTTCTCGCTTCAAGTCTTCCTTCAGGCAAGACTGTCCAAGCAGCAATCGATGAAGCAAATGCGACTCTCGGCGAGAAAGTTGAACTCCGCCGTATTGCTGTAATTGATGGAAGCGCAAATGCTCTCTATCTACATCGCACTAGCCCAGACTTACCACCACAGGTAGGTGTATGTAGCCCAGCACATTGCTGCATTTGCACCGCAATATCTCAATCGCGATGAAATACCTGCTGACGTAATTGCTAACGAGCGTCGACTCGCTGAAGAGACCGCGCGTAACGAAGGCAAGCCCGATGCTGCAATCGCAAAGATTGTTGATGGTCGAGTAACTGGATTCGTTAAGGAAGTCGCTCTGCTCGAGCAGGCCTTTGCTAAGGACCAGAAAAAGAGCGTCCAACAGGTAGCGAGCGAGGGCGGCGTAGCCGTCACAAAGTTCTATCGCTTCCGCGTGGGACAGTAAGGCGTTTTAATACTTATCAACAGTCCTTATTAAAAACAGCAAGTAGAATCAGGCCCGGAAGGAGCATTCGAATGGCAGAAAATCGTAAAAGCTATAAACGAGTGCTCCTTAAGCTTTCCGGCGAAGTCTTTGGTGGCGAAAAAGGTCTCGGCGTTGACCCAGATGTAGTAAACGATGTCGCCAAGCAAATTGCCGATGTGGTTCGCTCGGGCGTAGAAGTAGCAATTGTGGTTGGCGGTGGAAATTATTTCCGGGGCGCCGAACTACAACAGCGGGGAATGGATCGAGCTCGCGCTGATTACATGGGAATGTTGGGCACGGTTATGAACTGTCTCGCCCTCCAAGACTTTCTCGAAAAAGAGGGAATAGATACTCGAGTTCAAACCGCGATCACGATGGGCCAAGTCGCAGAGCCATACATTCCACGTCGCTCGATTCGTCATCTTGAAAAGGGAAGAGTCGTGATTTTCGGCGCAGGTGCTGGCATGCCTTTCTTTACTACAGACACTGTAGCCGCACAGCGAGCGCTAGAGATTGGAGTTGATGCCTTACTTCTTGCCAAGAGTGGAGTCGATGGCGTCTACTCGGCTGATCCTCGGAAAGATGCAAGCGCAACTAAATTTGATTTCATCTCATATGACGATGTGCTGTCCAAATCACTTGCTGTGGCAGATGCCGCCGCCTTTAGCCTCTGCCGTGAGAACAAATTGCCAATCATTGTTTTCAATCTCTTAGAAAAAGGCAATATCGCAAGAGCAGTACGCGGTGAGAAGATAGGAACGTTGGTCAATTAGACCTTCGTAAACAATTAAAGGAGCGCCATGACAACTCAAACTGTTCTCGCAGATGCGAATACAAAGATGAATAAAGCTGTCGATGTCGCCAAGGAAGATTTTGCTGCGATAAGGACTGGTCGCGCCCATCCATCTATGTTTGCCAAGATTATGGTTGATTACTACGGGACGGCCACACCGCTTTCACAATTAGCTACAGTCCAAGTTCCGGAAGCCAGACTTGCTCTCATCACCCCTTACGACAAGGGCGCTTCAGCCTCGATTGAAAAGGCGATTCGTGAATCTGACCTAGGCGTCAACCCAGGCGGCGATGGAAATGTCATTCGTGTTAATTTTCCACAACTTACTGAAGAGCGTCGCAAAGAATTCATAAAGGTTGCCAAAGCCAAAGCTGAGGATTCAAAGGTTGCAATTAGAGCGATCCGTCGTAACGCAAAAGAAGCTATGGAGAAGTTAGAGAAAGATGGCGGAATCAGTAAAGATGACCTGACCCGAGGTGAAAAGGAGTTAGAGAAAATCACCGGTGATCATGTAAGTAAGGTTGATGAGATGCTCAAGCATAAAGAGGCAGAACTTCTCGAGGTTTAACCTCGCGGTAGCCACATGAGCGATCTCCACTCGATTAACGAGGCGATCAACAAAAAAGCAGGTCGCAAATTAGTCCCATCAATACTTGTGGGCTTGGCGCTTTTGGGAATCATCTTCTCGACTATGGCATTTGTGCCAATTCTCTTCGCACTCTTTGTCTTGCTGGCTGTTCAATTAGCACTTCATGAGTTAAGCGCTGCCTTCAATTCTCGTGGCATTAAGGCCAATTTCCCTCAACTTTCGGTGGCCACAACAGCTGTAATCGCCAGCGCATGGTTCGGGGGATTACCTGGTCTCTCAATTTCTATTGTGGTTTCAATTATTGGGCTGCTTTTGCTTAAACTCGTTAATGGAACTAGTGAATTTGTTAAGAACGCGACTGCGACAACTTTCGCACTAATGTACCCAGGTTTCATATCTGGCTTTATCTTTCTGCTTGCGCGCTCCGGGGATGGTTTCGCTTACATTTCGGTTCTCGTCATTATGGTGGGCCTAAACGACACATTTGCTTATTTGACTGGCGTGATAATTGGAAAACATCCGATGGCTCCCAAGATTTCTCCGAAGAAAACTTGGGAAGGTTTTATTGGTGGCCTGATTTTCACTGCAACGGGAAGCGCTTTCGCTTTCCATTATTTGCTTGAGCAAGAACCTTGGATCGGAGTTTTGGCTGGAATCGCGGGCACGCTAGCTGCAACAGTCGGCGACTTAATCGAGAGCGCAATAAAGCGCGATCTTTCGCTAAAAGATATGGGGACACTACTGCCCGGGCATGGCGGAATGTTGGATCGCTTAGATGCTGCGTTAATTACAGCGCCGGTCTTTTGGTGCATCATCGAGCTAATTAAGCGATTTGGTTAATCGAAAATGAAGCGCGAAAAAACCCCCGAGCATTTCGCCGATATTCCAGCAGGTGATCGACGCGAGTGGATCCAGAGCTTCGATCTTCCCGCATTTCGCGCCAATCAAATCGCCACTCATTACTTCACTCATTACAACGATGACGCCACCACCTGGAGCGATTTTCCAGCTAGCGCGCGCCAACTCGTCACAGAGAGAGTTTTACCTAATCTAATTACTTTGGTGCGCTCGATAACCTGCGACGGCGGCATGACTCGAAAAGATTTGTGGCGACTTCATGACGGAGTCCTCGTTGAGTCAGTTCTAATGAAGTACCCGGATCGAGCGACAGTTTGTATTTCTTCCCAAGCTGGATGTGGAATGAACTGTCCATTTTGTGCAACAGGTCAGGCCGGACTCACTAGAAACCTCAGCGCTGCTGAAATAACTGCTCAAGTTGTAGCTGCTGCTCGCACTTGTGCCAATGGCGAGTTACCCGGTGGCCCAACGCGACTTTCCAATGTGGTCTTCATGGGAATGGGGGAGCCACTTGCGAATTACAACGCAGTTCTCCAGAGCGTACGAAACATCACTTCGCCACAACCAGATGGCTTAGGAATCGGCGCGAGATCTGTAACGCTTTCAACAGTTGGCTTAGTCACTGGAATCGAAAAATTGATTGAGGAGGGGATTCCTGTAACTCTTGCTGTCTCGCTTCATACTCCAGATGACGAACTTCGAGATACCTTGGTTCCGATCAATACAAGATGGAAAGTAAAAGAGGTATTGGCGGCTGCTGATAAGTATTCAGATATGACGGGTCGTAGATACTCCATCGAATATGCCCTGATTAAGGATATAAATGACCAGGCTTGGCGAGCTGACTTGTTGGGGCGACTACTCAAGAAGAGGAACGCCCATGTCAATCTCATTCCATTAAATCCCACTCCCGGATCAAAGTGGACCGCCTCTAGAAAAGAAGATGAACGAGCATTCGTGAAAACCTTAGAAGATTATGGGGTCCCGGTAACAGTTCGTGATACTCGAGGCAGAGAAATCGATGGCGCTTGTGGCCAGCTCGCCGCGCTCGAAATCTCGAAGGCTAACTCTTGAGGAGTTACTACTCAATTAACTAGACTCCAAACCTCAACCGATTGAGCCTTATGGAGGTTTGCGTGAAGACGCTACAGAATTTCATCAATGGAAAGAGTGTTCCTTCTTCTTCAGATAAGACACAAGATCTAATCAATCCAGCAACAGGTGAAGTCTTCGCCAAAGCTCCAGTCTCAAACGCATCTGATATCGATAGCGCCATGAAGGCTGCCGAAAAAGCTTTTGAAACTTGGCGCGACTCAACCCCGGGCGAGCGTCAGAAAGCCATTAACAAGATTGCTGATGCGATCGAAGCTCGCTCTGAAGAGTTGATTCGAGTCGAGTCAGAGAACACCGGAAAGCCGATTGCAGTTACTCGTGCTGAAGAAATTGGTCCAATGCTCGATCAGATCCGATTCTTTGCCGGCGCAGCTCGCCACCTCGAAGGTCGCTCCGCTGCTGAATACTTCAAAGGCCATACCTCTTTTATTCGCCGTGAACCAATTGGAGTCTGCGCTCAAGTAACTCCTTGGAACTATCCGATGATGATGGCGGTTTGGAAGTGGGCGCCTGCGATTGCCGCTGGAAACACAGTTGTGCTTAAGCCAAGCGATACCACACCAGTCTCGACACTATGGATGGCTGAGTTGATGCAGGAATTTCTTCCTGAAGGTGTAATCAATGTTGTTACTGGCGACCGCGAAACTGGCAGATTGTTGGTTGATCATGAGATTCCACAATTTGTCTCAATCACCGGGTCAGTTCGCGCAGGTATGGAGGTTGCGAAAGAAGCTTCAAAGGATCTGAAGAAAGTTCATCTCGAATTAGGCGGTAAGGCGCCAGTCGTCATCTTTGACGATGCCAACCTAGAGGCTGCTTGCGAATGGATTGCCGTTGCTGGTTACTTCAATGCTGGCCAAGATTGCACAGCCGCCACACGCGTTATCGTTGAGGCGAGCGCTTACGACGATGTAGTTGCACTTCTCACCGAACAGGCAAAGAACAACATCAAAGTGGGAATGCCTGATGAAGATGTTCTAGTTGGTCCGGTAAATAACGCGAATCAGCTAGCTAGAGTCCAAGGCTTCTTGGATCGAGTTCCTTCACATGCCCGAGTTACGGCTGGCGGCAACAAGGTTGACCGTCCTGGATATTTCTGGAATCCAACTGTTGTTGCTGACCTTAAACAGGATGACGAGATGATTCAAAATGAGATTTTTGCTCCGGTAATCACAATCCAGAAGTTCACCGATGAAGCAGAAGCGGTTCGTTACGCCAATGGCGTGAAGTACGGTCTCGCCTCAAGCGTTTGGACCAAGGACCATGGTCGTGCGATGCGAATGGCCAAGGCCTTCGACTTTGGCTGCGTTTGGATCAATACCCATATCCCGATGGTTGCTGAAATGCCACATGGTGGCTTCAAGCACTCAGGTTACGGTAAGGATCTCTCTGGATATGGCTTCGAGGAGTACACGCGAATAAAGCACGTCATGACTAACCTCAACGCCTAATTTAAGACATTAATCTTTGGGGTTGTTCTAACTTTGCCTCTCAGAGGGTAGGGTTGAGAAACTTCCTCGCTTGTAAGTCCCTTCGAACATGAAAAGGAATAAAAAGAGATGGCTGATAAATCGGTAGAAAAAAGTAATCCACTCGTCTCCGAAATAGTTTCCGCCCAAAAGAGTTTTAGGCTTTCCCGCAGATCCCTTTTGATGGGCGTTGGCGGCCTTGGCGCTGCAACATTTCTAGCCTCATGCTCAAGCGATGATGAAAGCGGAACAATCGCGCCCCCAGAAGATATTGGTGGAACGGTTCGTTGGGGCAATTGGACTGCCTACCTTGATCAAAAGAAGGTGGACGGAAAGCGTACCTACCCAACTCTAAATAAATTTATTGATTCGACCGGTATCGAAGTTGACTATCTAGTTGACTACAACGATAACGATGAGTTTTATGGAAAAGTTCAAGAAAATCTCAAAGCCGGAAACGATATTGGTTATGACATCGTTACTCCAACTGACTGGATGGCAGCCAGATGGATTCGTCTCGGTTATGCTCAAGAATTAAACGCGGGCAATATCCCCAACAAAGGCAATATCCTCGACACATTAGCAAATGTCAGTTTTGATCCCGGTAGAAACTTCTCTCTTACCTGGCAATCAGGTTTTGCGGGATTTGGATGGAATAAGAATGTCGTTAAAGAAGACATCGTCTCAGTAGATCAACTCTTTAGCTCCAAGTACAAGGGAAGAGTTGAAGTTCTCTCAGAAATGCGAGACACAATTGGAATTATTCTCCAGTATCAAGGTGTAGACATCTCACAACCATTTACTGAAGATGAATTTATGAACGCGGTTGACTTCCTTAAGAAGATGATTTCGGACGGATTCATCCGACAGGTAAAGGGAAATGATTACTTGGAAGATATGGCAAATGGTGATGCGGTTGCCGTAATCGGTTGGAGCGGTGACATGTTCTCAGAGAATCTATCCGGTCAAAACTATGGATTTGCGATACCTGAATCAGGCGGAACGCTCTGGAGCGATAACCTCCTCATCCCATCGACTTCTTCAAATAAATCAAATTCTGAGCAGCTCATGAATCATTACTACGATCCCACAATTGCCGCCGAGGTAGCAGCATGGGTCAATTACATCTGTCCGGTAAAGGGAGCTCAATCGGAAATGGAGAAGATTGATCCAGAGCTAGCTTCAAGCCCATTTATCTTCCCTGATGATGCAACGCTCTCAAAGGTACAAGTCTTTCGTGGCTTAAGCGCAGAAGAAGAATTTAACTTCTCTGCCGCATTCCAAGAAGCAATCGGCGCTTAATAGATTCCCAAGAAAATTAAGTGGCTGAGAGCAAAAAGGTACAGGGTGACCTAGTACTTGAGCATGTCACCAAGACTTTTGGTGACTTTGTTGCTGTCGATGATTTATCGCTGGTGATTCCGAAGGGCTCTTTCTTTGCATTATTGGGCCCTTCGGGATGCGGCAAAACGACCACTTTGCGGATGATTGCGGGCCTAGAGGAACCTTCGTCAGGCAAAATAAAAATAGGTGATACAGATATCACAACAACCAAAGCGTATGAGAGACCCGTAAACACGGTTTTTCAAAATTATGCATTGTTTCCCCATCTCACAATATTTGAGAATGTTGCCTTTGGCTTAAGACGACGAGGTATCAAAGACGTCGAAGAAGCCGTTGAGAAGGTTTTGAATCTAGTTGAACTTTCGCACCTAAAAAATAGAAAGCCCGGACAACTATCGGGGGGTCAGCAACAACGAATTGCACTCGCTCGGGCTGTCGTAAATCGGCCAGCGTTACTTCTATTGGATGAGCCGTTGGGTGCACTAGACCTAAAATTACGGCGCCAAATGCAGATTGAGCTCAAGTGGATTCAAACAGAAGTTGGAATCACTTTTGTTCATGTGACCCATGATCAAGAAGAAGCAATGACGATGGCCGACACTATTGCGGTCATGAATAATGGAAAAATTGAACAGATGGGCTCTCCAGCCGATTTATATGAGAATCCAAGTACTGTATTTGTGGCAAACTTCTTGGGACAATCAAACTTTATTGAAGGCAGTGTCACAGGTACGGATGGAGATAATCTTGTTGTAGATTTGAAGGGTTCAAAAATTGCTCTTCCAAAGTCTCGCAACAATGCAAAGGGCAATGTGCTCAAAGTTGGGATTCGCCCCGAGAAATTTAGGCTGCATCAAGCCAATGAAAAAGTCTCGGGGAATGTCTTAAGTGGCGGAGTGATAACTGACATTTCGTTCTTCGGTGTCAGTACTCAATATTTGGTCGAGATGCCATGGAAGCAGGAACTAATGGTCTTTGAGCAAAACGATGGTGGGGTTCCTGAATTAGAGAAGGGCGACCCAGTCGCGCTCTCTTGGGAGCCACAATTTACCTTTGCTTTAGATGGTAATTCGAATTAGTGACCTATGGCTATCGCGCACTCGAGCTCAACTGAAAAAGCCTTCGCACCCGCAAAAAAATCCACTAGAACGGCATACTTCCTTCTCGCTCCAGGAATTCTCTGGCTATTAGTTTTCTTTGCATTTCCATTAATCAACCTAGCCGAAACTTCAACTAAAACTCCGGCGCCCACATTCGAAACTGGTGAATTTGTCCAGACATTTCGGTTCGCAAATTTCTTCGATGCTTTTGCTGCGAACCAAGAACAGTTTTTCCGATCATTTTTCTACGCCTTATGTGCCACCTTACTCGCATTAGCAATCGCATACCCACTTGCATACGCAATTGCATTTAGAAGTGGACCATGGAAGAACTTTCTTCTGGTCATGGTGATTGCTCCATTTTTTACTTCGTTCTTACTAAGGACTCTGGCTTGGAAGCAGATTTTGGGCGCCGAGGGACCAGTCGTCTCTACACTGCAATTTCTAAGGATTCTTCCCTCAGATGCAACCATTACCGCAACTGCGTTTTCGGTAATCATGGGACTTACTTATAACTTTTTGCCGTTTATGACTCTGCCAATTTATGCATCACTCGATCGAATCGATTATCGACTTCTAGAAGCATCAGGAGATTTGTACGCGAATGGTGCCACTACTTTCCGTAAAGTCACTCTTCCTTTGTCAATGCCTGGTGTTGTTGCAGGAACACTATTGACTTTCATTCCTTCCTCAGGTGACTATATAAATGCACAGCTGCTGGGAAGTCCGGATAACTTCATGATAGGAAATGTCATTAACTCTCGATTCTTTCGAGTGGTCGACTATCCAACCGCATCGTCGCTTTCATTTATTTTGATGGCAACAATCTTGGTCCTGGTAGTTATATATATCCGGCGCGCTGGAACGGATGAGCTTGTATGAAAAACTGGCTCACAAAGAACATGATAAGAATTTATGCGGCTGCGGCTGTTTTCTATATCCTCTTGCCAATTTTCTACACAATTGCATTTTCCTTTAATGATGCTGACAAAAGAAATATTGTTTGGCGAGGTTTTACTATTCAAGCCTGGCTAAATCCATGCGAGCCAATAGGGATATGCGAAGCGCTGGGAAACTCATTTAAAGTAGGAATCACAGCAACGATTGCTGCAACTGCGCTGGGAACCATGATTGCCTTTGCACTTGGTCGGTACAATTTTCGCGGTAGGGCTACTACAAATCTTCTAATCTTTTTGCCAATGGCGACTCCTGAAGTTGTTCTTGGTGCATCCCTACTTTCAATGTTTATCAACATCAATGTAGGTGCTGGATTGGTTCCGGTCATTATTGCTCACATAATGTTCTGCATTTCTTTCGTGGTGGTTACGGTTAAGGCGCGCGTAGCTAGCCTAGATCCCAAACTTGAAGAGGCCGCAAGAGATCTTTACGCAAGTGATTGGGAGACTTTTAGACGAGTCACATTTCCACTTGTTGCACC
>JBEARJ010000023.1:0-8993 GCA_041163285.1 Actinomycetota bacterium
TCGGTTTTTGCGATCTCTTTCCCGGCGCACGAGTTCTTGAAGCGGGCGCAGGAAGTGGTGCGCTTTCCATTTCTATTTTGAGAGCTATTGGCGAGAAGGGTCTGCTTACTTCCTTCGAAGAGCGCTCTGAATTCATGGAAATTGCACGGTCAAATGTGAAGAACTATTTTGGCCAATCGCCACAAACTTGGAAGCTTATAAATGACCGAATTGAAAACAGTAATTTCAAAGCCGAATATGATCGAATGATTCTAGATATGTTAGCGCCTTGGGATGTTCTGGCTGCGGCCAGCGAAGCTCTTAAGCCTGGGGGAGTTCTCTGCTGCTACGTTGCAACAACTACTCAGTTGTCTCGCACTGCAGAGGCGATTCGTGAATCGAATAATTTCTCTGAACCAGAGAGTTTCGAGACTATGTTGAGAAATTGGCATCATGAGGGCTTGGCTGTCAGACCACAACACTCCATGAATGCCCATACCGGATTTCTACTTTTTACTCGACGGCTAGCGCCTGGGTTTAAAGCTATTCGACGGCGACGCCGACCAGCGAAAGGCGCTTACCCTGAAACCAATCTAATTGACGCTAATTAGATCAACGACGAAGATCAGAGTTTCATTGGGAGCTATTGAAGCGCCGGCACCGCTTTCTCCGTAACCTAGATCGGGCGGGATGACCAATAATCTTCGGCCACCTTCCTTCATGCCCGGAATTCCTTGTTGCCAACCCAAGATAACTCCACTGAGCGGAAAGGTTGCTGGGTCTCCTATCCAGGAACTTTCAACAATCTGTCCATTCGACCAGGTCATCAATGTGTAATGAACTGTCAAAGTTGAATCAGCAGTTGCTTCAGCGCCATCACCAAGAAATATATCTTCAGTAACTAATTCGCTCGGCGGGTTTCCTTCTGGGGGTGAAATTTGAGGCTCTTGATTCGCGCTTCCAGAAACCTTAGGCATAGCGCCAACGATAGCGCTCACGTTCTCTTGTTGGCCCATGGGTGACTCTGAAGGGGCACCTCCATCAGTTGTGCATCCGGCGACAAGTAGGAGTGCGGTAGCGGGAACGATCAGGAACTTATTTTTAAATGTAAATGGCCTCATAGCGAGCACTTTACAACCTCTAGCGACCATAATGCCCCCATGTCGAGCGCTAAGACGGAGCGGCTAGTTAATTTAACTATGGCCCTCTTGGGCACCAAGCGATATATGACAAAGAGCGAGATTTTCAGAAGGGTTGCTGGATATTCCGGATCCAGTGAGACCAAGGAACGGATGTTTGAAAGGGATAAAGACGACCTGCGAAATCTTGGAATCGAGATTGAAGTTGCTAGCCATGACCCCCTATTCGAAGATGAAGTTGGTTATCGAATAAGACCAGAGATGTTTCAATTACAAGAGCGTTTCGATGCTGAAGAGCTTGGTTTGGTCGCCCTCGCACTTAACCTGGTCAAGGATCCAGAACTGCAGAATAGAAGGAACTCGGTTTTACGACGAATCAACTCACTATCTGTCTCGCCTCAGATGCCAGATGAGCTGCTTCTAACAGATGCTGAGATATCTGAACTCGGCTTAACAGAGCTCCTGGACGCTTTGGGTCTCCGCCAAACTGTTGAATTTCAATACCTAAAGGAGGGCAGCGAGGCATCTGAGTTGCGTATCGTAAATCCCCTTGGCGTAAGTGCGTGGCTTGGTAATTGGTACTTAGTTGGCGAAGATTTGAACAGGGACGATGTACGGGTTTTCAAATTATCGAGAATCAAATCAAAAATAGATGTCCGAGGCAAAGAAGGCTCGTATGTAATTCCCCGGGACTTTGACATAAAAGACTACTTGATTATGTACCAACCTCTGGAGTATGTATCTCTCATAAAACTTCGCAAAGGTGTTGCAGCCAACCTGCGAGACCGAAGCACATCTATTGAAGTTCTGGATGATGATTGGGATCAGGTGGAAATTGCGTTTAAATCAAGGGCGGAAGCAAAGCGTGAGATTCTCTGGTTTGGCTGCGATGCCATAGTTATAGAACCCCAGGAACTTCGCAAAGAGATTATCGCCTCACTTGAAAAATTGGTTGCTCTCCATGGCTGAAGCCGCAACTCAGCGTGCCATAAGACTCTTGGACCTGGTTCCTTACCTACTCAACCATCCAGGAATAACGCTGAAGGAAGTTGCTAGCGTCTTTGAAGTTGGAGTTCCGGAGTTATTAAAGGATTTGGACTTGCTCTTTATGTGTGGGCTACCCGGCTATACGCCGTTGGAGCTAATTGATTTAAGCGTTGAAGACGGTGTTGTGTCACTGCGTGATCCGCAAAATCTTGATACTCCGAGACGATTCACACAGACCGAGGCGTTAATCATTCGAGTGGGCTTGGCGGCGCTGGAGGAGCTCTTGCCGAGCGCTAAGCAAGAGCGAGTAAAGAGTCTCAGAGAGAAATTTGCCCGTCTTTATACGAATGATATTCCAGTTGGCGCTATTCACTACACCGGCGATGCCGATAAGTTAAAACTGAATACGATCACTCAAGCGGTCGAGAAAGAGCGAAAAGTTGTAGTTTCATATCGGAATCCAATCAGTTCAAATGTAGCGGAAAGAGAACTTTCTGTTATCAAGATTGTTCCTGAAACAAATCGGACCTTGGTTGAAGCATGGTGCCACGGCAGCAACGGAATTAGAACCTTTAATCTCGCAAACATTCTTAAGGTCTCTATTTCTGACCAAGGGTCCGAAGTTAAACCTGATGCGAAGGATCACAAGGAATCATTTAATGTCAGAATAAAGTTAAAGAAAGATGGTCGTTTCTATTCAGATAATCAGGACCAGCTCGTAAAGGAGGGAGACGCTTACTTGATTGAGATCTTCCAGACCGAGTGGCTCATTAGAAGCGCTCTAGCTGAAGGAGGAGATATGGCAATCGTTGAGCCTAAATCGATCGGCGTCGAGGTAGCGATTCGCTCCAAGGAAGCGCTAAGGGAATACTCCAGAAAGAGTTGATACTGGGCAAAAACGACATGGTAACGTTCGGCGCATAGGCTCCTAAAGGAGGATGCGTATGTTCTACTTACAGCCAGCGCTGTACCTTAATCAGACACAGTCCCTCTTGATTTTGGCTCTTGTCGCCATCGTTCTCTTTGGCGCCAAACGACTCCCAGATTCCGCACGTTCTTTGGGACGCTCATTGCGCATCTTCAAGAGCGAGATGAAGGAACTTAATAAGGATGAGAAGAAACCAGAAGAGGATGGAAACGCCTCTAGCTAAAGTTCTGCGATAGCCGATATCGCATTAGATTCAGTGGGATCCTAAATGAAATCTAACCGCGGGACTATGCCGCTTCTCGACCATCTGCGAGAGTTACGCGGGAGAGTAATTAAGTCAGCTTTTGCGATAGTTGCCCTTGCAGTTGTGGGTTGGATCTACTACAACGACATAATTGCGACTCTCTCTTCGCCGGTTTGTGACTTAAAGGCGGCTCAAGCTTCAGCCGCCGCCGAATGTGGTGCGCTCTACATAGCCGGCGTATTAGGTCCGTTGAATTTACAATTAAAAGTGGCGTTCTTGGCTGGCGTAATTCTCGCGGCCCCTTTTTGGCTTTTCCAGATTTGGGCATTTATCGCACCAGCCCTTTCGTGGAGAGAAAAACGGAATTCCATTTTTTTCATCTCTGCAGCAACTCCTTTCTTTGCGATGGGTGCGATTCTCGCCTATTTCGTTCTGCCACTTGCCATTGAGGTTCTTTTTGGATTTACTCCTGACGCGCTCGATAACCTGGTCCGTTTCGATGATTATCTGGATTTCGTCCTCAGATTAATACTGATATTCGGAATTGCCTTCGAACTACCAGTCTTCTTAGTCTCTCTAAATCTCATTGGGGTATTGAGTGGCAGGTCTATTTTGAAACCATGGCGATTCTCGATTTTCGGCATCACTCTATTTGTTGCTGCATTTTCGCCAACAGCTGACCCGCTATCCATGGCGGCTCTAGCTGTACCCTTGATCGTTCTCTATTTTGGCGCGGGGGGAATAGCCCTTCTGGTAGATAGACGGAGAGCGAAAAAAGCGAGTTCGATTTCTGACGGATCAGCATCAAATATTGATGAGGTTAAACCTATTGATTCACCAGAGTCGATTTAGTTGAATTTGAAATGTTCGGTCTCCTCATAAATCCAACAGCAGGAGCTGGTCGCGGAATGCAAACGCGACAAATAATCATTGATTACTTATCTAGAAACAATTTAGGTTTCAAAGATATATCTGGCAATAGTTTTGAGAGCGCTAGGGTTAATCTGCGTGCATTTCTAGGGGATGAGTCGCCTCGTGCCGTAATCGTTGTTGGTGGTGACGGAATGGTTCATCTTGCGATTCAAGAACTTGCGGAAAGTGATGTAGCGATGCTACTGATACCAAGTGGCACTGGTAATGATTTCGCACGTTCCCTTTCTCTAGAGCTTGATTCTCCCTTAGAGATAATAGAGAGAGCCGTCCAAAAGCCGCCTACGAGGATTGATCTGGCTCAGGTTAATGGTCGCTACTTTGCCGAAATATTGAGCACCGGTTTCGATTCAAAGGTAAATGAACGTGCCAATCGAATGAAGATTAGAAGCAAAGTTAAATACGATTTAGCTATGGCGTTAGAGTTACCTATCTTTAAGCCAATTAATTATTCGATTCGGATTGACGGCACATCATTTTCGACAAAGGCGATGTTAATAGCTGTTGCTAATGGCAAGAGCTATGGCGGGGGGATGAAAGTTTCTCCCAATTCAGATTTACAGGATGGTCTTTTGGAGCTGTTTATCTTGAAGCCTGTTTCTAAGTTTGAGTTTCTCCGGGTCTTTCCAAAAGTTTTTAAAGGTTCCCATATCGATCATCCACAAGTTCAAGTCATTAGTGGGAAGAGTATCGAGATCAGCGCCGAGGCAGTTGCATATGCAGATGGAGAAAGGATTGGGCCATTACCTATTAAAGTTGAGATTAAACCTCGGGCGCTCTTGACATGGACCGGCCAGTGACGCGAAGTCCTGCTGAGCGGTATCTGGCCGCCAAACGTCGTAATTCCTTTCCTCTGACGGCCGAGTTTTCCGGCCTTTACGATTTTCCATTCGATGATTTCCAGATCCGAGCTTGCGAGCATCTGGAAGAGGGCAAAAGCGTTTTAGTCGCTGCTCCAACGGGAGCTGGAAAAACAATTGTCGGCGAGTTCGCCGCCTTTATGGCCGATCAGAAGGGAGAGCGTTGCTTTTACACAACGCCGATTAAAGCCCTCTCTAATCAGAAGTTTTCTGAGCTGATACAGGTGTACGGAGAGGCAAATGTTGGTCTACTAACTGGCGATTCGTCAATTAATGGCGAGGCTCCTATAGTCGTCATGACAACTGAAGTGTTGCGCAACATGATTTATGGCCGGCCCGAAGGAATTGAAAATTTGGGCTACGTAGTGATGGATGAAGTGCATTTTCTCGCTGACAAATTTCGAGGAGCCGTTTGGGAAGAGATACTTATTCATCTGCCGGATCGGATACAAGTAGTCTCCTTATCTGCAACGGTTTCCAATGCTGAAGAGTTTGGCGCATGGCTCAAGAGTGTTAGGGGAGAGACGGAGGTGGTTCTCTCTGAAATTCGTCCAGTGCCGCTCTATCAACATATTTTGATCGGCAATCGTCTTTTGGACCTATTTGTTGAGGATGGACGAGTCAACCCTGAGCTGATTCGTCTAGAACGGAATTCAGCAAGGCGTCTTCCGGGAGGATTTAGATCAGGTAGTCGTACGGTAAGCAGTATTAAGTCACTATCGAGACCCGAAGTTGTCTGGAAGTTACAAGAGCGAGAATATCTACCAGCCATTTTCTTCATTTTTTCAAGAGCCGGTTGTGATGCTGCTGTTTCGCAATGCATAAAGGAAGGCATATCTCTTACAAATACCGAAGAGCGCAAGGTAATACAAGAGATTATTGCTCGCAAAACGCAGGAATTGCCCCACGAGGATTTCGGAGTTTTGGGATTTCATGAATGGTTTCAAGCCTTAGAACGTGGGATTGCTTCCCATCATGCAGGGCTGTTACCAATGTTTAAAGAGACTGTGGAAGAACTCTTCCAAAAGGGTCTCATCAAAGTGGTATTCGCAACGGAAACTCTTGCAGTTGGTATCAATATGCCAGCTCGAACGGTTTTCTTAGAGAAATTAATCAAGTGGAATGGCGAGAGCCACGTCGCGATCACTCCAGGTGAATATACGCAACTAACCGGGCGAGCCGGTAGACGAGGGATTGATATTGAAGGAAATGCAGTCGTTCTCTGGAGTGAACAGATTGACAGTTCTCTTGCAGCAGGGCTTGCCAGCACTAGAACTTATCCTTTGAAATCTTCCTTCGCGCCAACATACAACATGTCTGCGAATTTGATTTCTCGATTTGGCAAGGAGCGAGCCAGAAAATCTCTAGCGGCATCGTTCGCTCAATTTCAAGCGGATCACAGCGTCTCTGGACTACTCAAGCAGATTGCAAAGAATGAAGAAGCCCTCAACCGAGTTGAAGACGAAGGGGATTGCCATCTAGGTGACTTCACTGAATACATGGGGCATAGATTTGCAATAAAGAAATTGGAACATCTCTCTAGCCACAGACCAAATAGAGGTGAGAAGCGTCGCAATCGACGTGATATTGAGGAGGAGATCGCGACGCATAGGCGAGCCTTGAAAAACCATCCATGCCACCAATGTCCTGATCGAGAGGGCCATGCCCGCCATCATGAACGTGGGGAGCGGCTGGCTCGCGAAACTGAGGGATTAAAGTCGAGAATGGAAAATCGAACCAACGTGATCCCCAGAACATTTGATCGCGTAAGTTCCATACTTGAATTACTTGGTTACGTTCAAGGTGAGAAGCTCACCGTGAAGGGGGAGTCTCTTACTCGCATATACGCTGAAAGTGACTTACTTCTTGCCGAGATGATCTTCCGCGATGTTTTCGGTCAAGTCACCGCTTCGGATTTAGTCGCTCTACTTTCGGGCCTGATTTACGAAGGCAGAGGAGAGCGAAGCAAGATTCCTAGAATTCCTCGAAGCCTTGAAGAATCGGTTAAGCGCTCGATTTCAATCTGGTCCGAACTGGTTTCTCACGAGGAAGATGAGGGACTCAATCCTCAGCGAGAGCCGAATTTCGACCTAGCGTGGAGTACATACCGATGGGCAAATGGCAATTCACTTCATTCAATTCTTCGCGAGACAGATATTCCGGTTGGGGATTTTGTCCGCAACATGAGACAGATAATCGACCTACTGGGCCAACTAATCAATGCACGATCTGAGCTCGCGATGCTTGCTCGGGAAGCTATCAAGAGAATTGATAGAGGAGTAGTCGCCTACTCTGCGGTGGTTGCATGACTTTAATGCTGATCGATTCAGCGTCACTCTGGTATCGCGCCTATTACGGAATGCCTGACACGCTTCTCTCTCCAAAAGGCGAACCAGTCAATGCAATAAAGGGTTTTATAGATATGACAGCCCGACTGATAAACACGTATCACCCAGAGAGACTCGCGCTCTGTCTAGATGGTGACTGGCGACCCTCGTGGCGGATTGAACTCTATCCGGATTACAAAGCAAATCGACTGGACGAGAGCGGGGAAGAAGAGGAAGAGCCGGACCTTTTGACTCCGCAGATTCCAGCGCTTCTAGAATTCTTCGAAGCGCTGGGCATAGAAATTATTGGGGCGGATGATTACGAAGCGGACGATGTAATCGCGACTTTATCCAAGCGTGAAAAAGGACCAATCCGTGTTGTCACGGGCGATCGGGATCTCTTTCAATTGGTCGATGACAAGAAAGACGTGAAAGTTGTCTACATAGCAAAGGGAATTAGTTCTCATGATCTTGTAGACACAAAGTGGATAGCTCAGAAATATTCGATCCCGGGGGATAGGTATGCGCTCTTCGCAATGATTAGGGGAGATGCTTCAGATGGGTTACCTGGCATTAAGGGTATTGGGGAAAAAGGCGCATCTGAAATAGCATCTAATTTTGCAACAATTAATGAAGTTGTAGACGCAGCTCTTAGTGATAACTCAAAACTTCGTGATATTCATCGAAAACGAGTAATTGCTGATCTGAAATACGCCCAGGTTGTTGAGAAGTTGGTCTCGTGCGCTCATGAAGTCTCATTGCCAGGTGTTGATTTCAAGATTCCGAAGAGACCGAACAATGAGTCGGGCCTCCTAAGACTTGCAAATGATTATGGTTTAACCACAAATCTCAGTCGTATTAAGTCGGCCTTGCAATGGGATTAGTTCTTCAAGCAGTTCTGGCAGGGGTACTACTTTGGAGTGGTTTTCCTCCTATTGAGGTTCCCTTTGGCCCATTTCTCGGACTTTTTCTCCTCATGCGAGGACTGATAAACAACTCATTGAAAGTTCGACTCTATTTCTCGCTTTTCTCAGGGTTTTCCTTTTTCCTTCCTCTGCTCCATTGGTCAAGTTCATACGTAGGTTGGATTCCCTGGGTTAGTTTGGCTACTTTGCAATCCCTCATATTCGCGGTAATCGCTATCTTCCCATTACGTAAAAGTGTTGATTCGATCTTCCTCTTTGCCGCATCCTTTACCCTGATCGAAATTGTTAGGATGAAATGGCCTTTTGGTGGGTTTGGATGGGGGCGAGTAGGTCATACTCAAGTTGAATTGTTATCCGGCCTCTACCCAATAATCGGAGTTGCGGGAATCACATTTCTTGTTGCTTTTTTAGCGGGCACTCTCGGTCTTTCTATGACGAAATCATTTATTTTCATACCGTTTCCAATTCTCCTTGCAGTACTGATGCCCATTCCAGCAGCTAGCGGAGTAGTAAATGTCTCTGCGGTGCAAGGGGGAGTAGAGGCTCTGGGATTTGAATATAACCAGCGTGCGCTGTCAGTCTTGAAGCGACATGCCGATTTATCACTTGCTGTTCCCTCCAAGACTAATCTCGTTATTTGGCCAGAGAATGCATCAGATATTGACCCCTTCGA
>JBEARJ010000024.1:0-15083 GCA_041163285.1 Actinomycetota bacterium
CATAGCAAGTTGATGAAATCAATCGAGCTTTATGCCACAAAGGTTGTGCCGAGAGTGAAGGAATTACTGGCCGAAGAGGCTTCAGCTCTTGCCGCGAAGTAATTGATTGGGCCAGGAAACCTCGGCGCCCAACTCTTTTGCTGCTTGAAGCGGCCACCTTGGATTTCGTAGAAATTCACGGGCCATCATCACGGCGTCGGCCTCACCTTTTTTAATTATCTGATCAGCTTGTTCCGCTTCGGTAATCAAACCTACGGCGCAGGTTGGAATTGTTGATTCGCGTCTGATTCGTTCTGCAAATGGAACTTGATAGCCGGGGCCCACAGGGACTGGAGCGCCAGAACTTGTGCCACCGGAAGAGACATCTATCAAATCAACACCTACTGCTTTAAGTATCTTACAAAGCTCTACCGACTCATCGATCGTCCAACCATCTTCAAGCCAATCTGATGCCGAAATTCTTACAAAGAGCGGCATCGAATCGGGAATTACATTCCGTACAGCTTTAGAAATTTCCAAAATGAATCGGGTGCGATTTTCAAAAGAGCCACCATATTCATCGTTGCGAAGGTTTGAGATAGGGGAAAGGAATTGATGAATTAAGTATCCATGTGCTGCATGAATTTCAACTAAATCAAATCCGGCTCCGACAGCTCGCTCTGCAGATTTAGCAAAGGCCGATATCAATTCGTTGATTTCATTCTTAGTTAGCTCTCGCGGTACTGGGTACTTACCACCAAATGAAATGGCGCTCGGCGCAACGCACTCCCAGCCACCTTCATCCAGAGAGGCCATCGGATGATCACTCCATGGCGGGAGGCAGGAAGCTTTTCGTCCAGCATGCGCAAGTTGAATACCAATCTTTGTTCCCATGGAATGAGCGAAATCAACTATTGGCTTTAGTCGCTCTCTTTGAGCTTCGTTCCATAGTCCAAGGCAAGTAGTTGAGATACGCCCCTCCGGAACTACTCCTGTGGCCTCCATCATGATCATCCCAGCGCCACCAGTGGCAAACGAACCGATGTGAATGTCGTGCCATTCAGTTGCAACCCCATCATTTGCTGAGTATTGGCACATAGGACTTACCCAGATTCGATTTGAAAATGTGACGCCACGGACAGTTATTGGGTCGAAAAGATTTGGCATGAGCGAAGCCTAATAGAGGCTGGATTGAGGTTCATTTGGCATAGTTATCGTATGGAAAGAAGAATTTCCCCGTTGCGCGATTTCTTGGCACGCGAGAGCGCCTCGGGAATTCTTCTGATGATCGCTGCGGCGATGGGGCTTTTAGCTGCAAATCTTCCCTCGTCCCAGGCTTATTTCGATCTCTTGGGAATAGCTTTCACTATTGATTTCTTGGGCATCTACATCGAATTGACGGTTTTGAAAGTTATCAACTACGGACTGATGACAATCTTCTTTTTCGTTGTTGGATTAGAAATAAAGCGAGAGATTACTTCAGGCCATCTCTCCAAACTTCGCCAAGCTGCAGCGCCATTTTTTGCAGCTGTTGGTGGCATGGCGGTACCAGCTCTGATTTATTTGGCAATCGCTGGAGATGTAGCTCATCATGGGTGGGCGATACCGGTAGCTACAGATATTGCACTTGCAGTAGGAGTGCTTTCCATGATGGGCTCAAGAGTTTCACAAGGAATGAAGGCATTTCTCTTAGCGCTAGCTGTCATTGATGACATTGGTGCAATTTTGATTATTGCTATTTTCTACTCTGCCGGAATCATATTTTCATGGCTGATGGGCGCAGTGCTCGCGGTAATTGGCGTCCTGCTTCTTCAAAGACTAGGTGTAATGAACAAGTTCGCTTACTTTGTTGTCGGGCTACTGCTTTGGTACGCGCTCTATAAAGCTGGTTTGCACCCAACTCTGGCGGGAGTTGTGATGGGTTTATTGGCGCCCGCGACCCCCTTGAAAAATCAGAGAATTCAAGATGTCGAAGATGGTGAAGTTACGATCGTAGAAGAACTGGAAGAGCAATACCATTCGCTCTCCTCGCTCGTTGTGATTCCAATCTTCGCATTTGCCAATTCCGGAGTCGTTCTCTCTGCTAACGCTGTCAACGCGGCAATCAGCTCACCGATAGCCTGGGGAATAGTTCTTGGATTAGCAGCCGGAAAACCACTCGGCATATTCTTGTCATCAAGGTTTGTAGAAAAAATAAAGGTAGCAGAGTTACCGATTGGCTCTACCAATAAGTCACTAATTGCTACTGGGGGTACTGCTGGAATTGGATTTACTGTGGCTATTTTTATCTCAAAACTTGCCTTCAATGATGTCCCCACGCAGGACTTGGCGGTAACAGCCGTTATCGTCGGCTCAATATTAAGCGGCTTACTTAGCGTAATTTTATTCCGGCTTGGTTCAAAGAACTCTTAAATCTTCGTCAGCGAACTTATCTATCTTTAACCCAACCCCAAACTGATTCAGCGCCTGAATGTCCCGTTAGGAATATGTAGATGAGGGCAAGGATTGCGGCGCCAATAAGGAGAATCGAGACCAATCGGCGAAGCACAGGAGAGCCAATGGTTGCTCCTTCGCGATCCATCCGCCAGCGAATGAAAAGAAGTATTAGTAGTGGGATGAAAGTTAGCGGTGCAGTCTCACCAAATTCAGCATGACGCTCTACCTCTTTTCCAAGGCGCTCTTCAAAAGATTCACCACTGGATTTTGCGACAAAGAGCGAGATCTGGGCGAAGACCGCAAAAAGTATTACCAATTTTCCATAACGCCGCGAGAAACTCGGTACATAAGACATCACCAGTGCAGCTAAGGCAACAAGTGGTACCAAAACAACAGCACTATGTACCACCAGGGGATGAACCGGAAGTCCGAAAATCAAATCAAAAGGGCCACCAAGTTCATCAAACATTTTCATGGACTTAGTCTACTTAGAAACCTGCGGCATGCCCTTCAGTGCGTGGATCTGAGCCAAGTATGAGAGATCCATTTTCAGCAATTTCTAAAAGTTGCACAGAGGAACCATGGCCATATGGCGACAGTTCTTGCACTTCGTGACCAAGCTTTCGAAGCCCTTCGAGGACTTCTTGCGAGACTCGACTCTCAACTTGTAGAACGCCATTGAAATTCTCTTCAGCATCTGAATACGAGGGTCCATTTAGGTGCTGCCACCTCGGAGCTTCTGCATTTTCTTGAGGCGAAAATTCAAGGTCTATTGCATTTGTGATTAACTGGAAATTCGTTTGTACTTGAATATTTGCCCCGGGGGTTCCGCCAACATGGGCCAAAGTTCCATCAGTGCGGGTAGCAATCCACGCATTCAAAGTATGCGCAGGGCGCTTGCCTGGAGCAATGAAGTTTGGGGACTTTGGATCTAAAGAGAAGCCGGTCAGGCGGTTATTCAAGATTATTCCAGTACCTGGGATTGCCCACGACGCTCCAAAACCATGGAATACGCTCTGAATCCAGGAAACCGCATTTCCATCGCAATCTGCGGTCAAAAAGTATGTGGTGTCGCTTCCTTCTTGGTTGTACTTGACCGGAGTGTTGTTTGCTTTATTCATATCAATTCTTGATCTTCTAATATCGATCGAATCTTTTGTGAATAGTTTTTCTAGATTGATGTCGATATGTTCTGGGTCGCCCAGTAGTTCATATCTATCTTGGAAGGCAATTTTCTTTGCTTCGACCATCATGTGAATTCGTTCTGACTCGCTTGAAGTTACCAAGTCAAACCCTTCAGAAAGCAGGAGTTCCTCCATCAAGATCATTCCTTGACTAGGAGGCGGTTGTCCGTGAATTATGAAATCTCGATAGTTAATTTGAAGTGGATCTAGGGTTCTGGTTCGGTGTCTATTCAAGTCGTTTGCATCAAACCAGCCCTCGCTACTTGCAATGAGAGAGTTGGCAATTTCGCCTTCGTAGAAGTAAGAGCGGCCTTCAGCAGCGATGCCTTCGAGTGATCGGGCGAGATTAGGTTGCACAATTACATCGCCTGCACTCAGGTTGGTCGGAATGCCAAGCGATGCAAAGAGAATCGATTCGGGATATTGTTTTAAGTGGTGTGAAATTCGCCGAACGAATCCTGATGTAACCGGAAAGCCTGAGCGGGCATAATCAATCGCTGGCTGGAGAATTTCTGGCATGGAGAGATTTCCGCCATATGCATGAATTTCAAACCACGAGGAAACTAAGCCAGGCACGGTTGCGGATCTATATCCGTGATGATCAATTTTTAAGTTGAATTGATCGGAGGTCGCACCATTCGGTGCTTCACCGCTGCCGTTGAAGGCGCGCTGTTTCTTTTTAGCAGCATCATGGGTAATGACAAAAGCATCGCCACCGAGATGAGATGCGCCCGGTTCGATGACGGAAAGAACGGCGCTGACGGTTATGGCTGCATCTATAGCGGTGCCGCCGCGACGCAAAGTCTCAAGCCCGGCAGATACAGCTAGTGGCTGGCTGGCTGCAACCGCACCGTTTCGGCAGAGAACGTTCGCACGATGGGTCTTCATGATGGAAAAGAGTATTCCTGTTCTTCTTGGACCGGTAGATTCAAGGCATGAGTAAAGAAATCCTCGACCAATACCGCGCCGATATAGATGAAGTTGCCCGCTTTGTATCTACTTTTGCATTAAGCATGGATAGGAAACCAGCTGATGGTGGCTGGACTGCATCTCAATGCCTAGCGCATTTGGCTGATGCGGAAATTTCGCTTTCCTTGAGAATGAGAATGATGTTAACCACTGATGATTACAACTTCACTTCATGGGATGAAGATTTGTTTGCGGTAATTAAAGAGGATAGAGAGCCTAAGATTTCGGTGGATACTTTCAATTCTCTTCGAGTTGGAAATCTAGAAATTCTCGAATCTTTGGACGCTTCAATGTTGTCGCGTACTGGGATACGTCAAAATGGAGAGAAGATTTCCATTATTGATTATGTTGCGTTGATGTCTAGGCATGTAAGAGCCCACTTAGAGCAAGCGGTCAAAGCAGCCCAGGGATAGCGGATGGAAATAGCTGCAGCCTTAACGCCTGAGGATGGTTTAGTTCTTGGCGAAATTGGCTCAGTTCTAATTCTTCTCGGAATCGCCACTTTTGTGGCCTCTAAGTTCAAGTTTTCCGCGGTACCGATTTTTTTAGGAGCAGGACTCTTTTTCGGCAACGGCGGAATTATTGAGTTGAATCTAAGTGATGATTTCCTAAATCTGGGTGCACAAATTGGCGCGATACTTCTGTTGCTCTTATTGGGACTTGAATATTCAGCAGGAGAATTAGTCGAAACCGTGAAGGAACGTCGCTCGCTAGGAATTATCGATGCCCTTGTCAACGGAATTCCTGGGGCGCTTTTTGGACTATTAATGGGTTGGGGACTCGTAGGAGCCTTAGTTCTGGGAGGAATTACGTATGTATCTTCATCGGGCATCGCAGCCCAGTTAATCAAGGATGGTCGACTAAATGGATTGACCTCAACAAAGCGGGCCATAAGCGTTCTAGTTATTGAAGATCTATTCCTTGCGGTTTACCTGCCGATTTTGAGCGCAGTAATTGCATCGGTTGCGCTCGTAACTGGCTTAATATCAATCTCAATTGCTTTAATGATTGCAGGCGGGGCTCTAATTTTGGCGGCGCGCGGTCTTCACATTCCGCATGCGCCTTCCATAATGGGCGATTCTGCGACGTTGTTACTTACCGTTTTTGGAGCAGCTCTCTTGGCATCAGGTTTAGCAACATACATTGGATTTTCGGGCGCCGTTGCAGCGTTCTTGGTGGGATTGATTCTTACGGGCGATGTTGCGATTGTTGCGCGGGTCCGGCTTGCGCCGTTACGTGATCTCTTTGCCGCAATCTTCTTCCTTTTCTTCGGCCTAAAGACAAATCCGGCTGATATTCCTCCAGTATTGATTCCAGCGCTACTACTTACTCTCGTTGGCGTTTTGAGCAAGTGGTTTACAGCATGGTGGGCGATGAAGGATGTTGAAGAAGAGCATGGGATAAGGAGAGTTGCCGCGCTCCTTATTCCAAGAGGAGAGTTTTCAATTGTGATTGCCGGACTAGCGGCTAGCGCTACCTTTGCAACGGAACTCGAATCACTAACAATCACCTATGTAATTCTTACAACAGTTGTTGCTTCAATATTAATTAGGTTCTGCTCGCTTCGATCTGAACCCTATTTGAAGAACTAATTGCTATTCTTGTAGCGCCCCAAAAAATCACTCTTGAAATCGAGAAAATCTCCCGCCTCAATTGCCAGGCGCATTCGCTCAACCAAATTAACAATGAAATGAACATTATGAATTGTCGCTAAGGTTGGGCCAAGAATCTCTTTTGCGCGGAACAAGTGGTTTAGATAAGCCCGTGAGTAATTCCTGCAGGTATAGCAATTACATTCAGAATCGATTGGGGCGAAGTCTTTACGATATGAGCCGCCAGAAACATTAAAGCGACCCGTCGCTGAATAAACAGCGCTAGTCCGCGCCTCTCGAGTCGGAGCAACACAATCGAAGGTATCTGCACCATTTTCGACCCCAGCAAAGAGGTCCGCCGGCTCTCCGATACCGAGCAAGTGGCGCGGTTTGTTATCCGGCAATTCATCCACGACCCAGCTAACTATCGTGCCCAGCTTGGACTTATCGAGCGCTCCACCAATCCCAAAGCCATCGAAGGAGATGCCACTCGATTCCATCTCGCCCAAATCCTTTGCAGCTTTTCGACGAAGATCTTCGTATTGGGCGCCCTGCAAAACGCCAAATAAGGCTTGATAAGGACGATGAGATCTTGAATCAGTAAGGCGCTTGTGTTCATCCAAACACCTAATGGCCCAAAGACGAGTTCGCTCAAGAGATTCTTCTTGATACTTCTTGGTGTTGTGTAGCGTGGTTAATTCATCAAAGGCAAAGATGATGTCTGCGCCAATTTGATGCTGTACTCGCATTGATACTTCAGGAGAAAAGCGATGCATCGAACCGTCGAGATGCGATTTAAAGGTAACCCCATCGTCATCAACATGAGCTAAGCGTTCTCGTTTTTCGGCTATTAAGTCATCCGAATTTAGTGAGTCACCATGCATATCGATTACTTTTTTAAATCCCACTCCGAGAGACATGACTTGGAAGCCACCACTATCGGTAAAAGTTGGCTTGCTCCAATTCATGAATTTTCCAAGGCCACCAGCTTCATCTAAAGTTTCAGGACCTGGTTGAAGATAGAGGTGATAAGCATTTGCAAGGACGGCTTGCGCGCCAAGCTCTTCAATTGAATCAGGTAGCGCGGCTTTAACAGTTGCCTTTGTGCCAACTGGAATAAACGCCGGAGTCCTGATCTGGCCATGCGGAGTTGTTATCACTCCACTTCGACCATGCGCTCCGGAGATCTGACTCTGCACTTCAAAAGAAAATGACATAGCGCTCAATTGAACCACTTAAATTGATGAACTATGGATTAAGGTCTTACCGTGAGTGAAAAGTCCACAAAACTAGGAAAGAATTATTGGCGTCTTTGGACCGCCCATGCCACGAGCAATTTAGGGGATGGTCTGGCCACCGTTGCTTTTCCGTGGCTTGCATCCGCCGTAACGCGAGACCCATTTTTGATCGCCTTAATTGCTGTGATGAGTCGATTGCCGTGGCTAATTTTTACCTTACCCGCAGGGGTCATTACAGATCGCTTCGACCGGAAGAAAATCATCGTGGCGATGGATGTGATCCAGGGTGGACTAGCGCTATTGCTAGCTGGAGCGATTTTCTTTGAGCGAAACTCTCTCCCAGCTCTAAATAACCTCACGTCAGCATCGATGGTTGAAACTAATTACCTTTTATATTGGAGCCTAATTGGGATTTCTTTGCTATTTGGATTTGCGGAGGTTCTCCGTGATAACGCCTCACAAACATTCTTGCCCTCGGTTGTGACAAAAGAGAATCTTGAGAGTGCAAACGGTAAGTTGTGGTCCGCTGAATATGTGATGAATAGTTTTATTGGTCCACCACTCGCAAGTTTTTTGCTTGGAATTCTTGTATACCTTCCATTCTTTATTCATAGCGCGACTTTCTTTGTTGCTGCAGGTCTAATAACACTCATAGCTACCATTCCGAAACCAGAAACGGATAACACACCAAAAGAGAAAATTAATTTTCGAGTTGAGATCAAAGAAGGTTTCAATTGGCTTTGGAGCCACTCACTCCTTCGCCCCATGGCAATTATTCTTGGAACGCTAAATCTGGTGGGCTCGATAACTGCCGCGACCTTTATTCTCTTCGCTCAAGAAATTCTTGAGACCTCGGTATTTGAATTCGCAATCCTGGGAACATCGGGTGCGATTGGTGGAACGCTCGGTGGAATTCTGGGACCGAAGATTTCTAAAAAATTGGGAAGTGGCACCTCGCTCTACCTCGCTCTCTTATCAATGCCTCTCTTGAGTTTGATAATTGGGTTAACCTCAAATTGGTACATCGCTTGGGTGATGATTGCCGCAACCACAGTCTTCGCTGTTTTATGGAACGTAATAACGGTCTCACTTCGCCAGAGCATTATTCCCAGCCATCTGCTGGGAAGGGTCAATAGCGTCTATCGCTTTTTCGCTTGGGGGAGCATGCCAATCGGCACACTGATTGGAGGCGCGATTGTCAGTCTCACTCAACTCCTAGGCAATAGAGAGCTTGCTCTACGGATGCCCTACTTCTTCAGCTTTGTTCTTGGGTTGGTCATATTCGCCTTCGCGGCCCCCCGGCTCACAACGGAGAAAATTGAAAGGGCCCGAGCGGAGGGCCAGCCCCTTTCATAACAGAATTTTGATAAAGGTAACTTGCATCGCCGTTGAGTAAAACCCCCCATCACTAGGAGAAACAACTCTATGAACAAAAGAAAAATTGCTCGTGTTGGCTTGGCTATTGCGGCCGCTGGCGCACTTATTGCAGGAACGACGGTTCCAGCAAGTGCAGCCAAGCGCACCACGGTAGTCATTGTTACCAGCAATGAGCTCTCTGGACTGAATTCCTCAGTTTCCGGATACAACCTAACAATCAATGGCGACGTCGGTTATTTGTCAGGTAATGGTTTTAACTATTACGACAACAAGAAGGTGTTGCAAAAGAATACGGCTCTTGGAACTTACAAAATTCTTAGCCAAAAGCCATTCCGCGTTCAATACACGGTAAACAAGGGCAGAGTTTGGTCCGACGGAACTCCAATTACTGGCGTCGACCTTCTTCTAAGCCACATTTTGTCCTCGACAACTTACTCAGTTGCTGCGGGCCTTGGTGATCCAAATGATGCGGAACAAACTCCAGCATTCGACTCCCTTGGCTACGGCGGCGCCTACGATGAACACCACGTCGGTCTTCCAACTCTTTCAGCCGACAAGATGTCCGTAGTTGTCGAATATGACACCGCAATTCCAGATTGGGAAATTGTCGGCCCAGGACCAAGTCCGGTTCACACTTTGGTACACCTTGCCGCTGGCAAGACAAAGCTACAGAGTGTTGCTGCAAACAATGCCGCTAAGGCACAGTTTGAAAAAGCATTCAATGCTTACAACGGTAAGTTTCTAAAGGGCCTCGGCGCTGTCTGGAGCAAGTCTTACAACGTTAACTCCGTGACTTCTTCAACCAATCCTTTACTCCTTGTTGGCAATGGTGCCTATTTGGTCAAGTCCATCACCCCTGGACAGGGAATTTCCATGGTGCGGAATCCGCGCTACAACTCAGGTCCAAAACTTCAGGGCAATATCAAGTCAATTCAGTTCCGTTACATCAAGGATGGAACTGCTGCTGCTCAAGCACTCCGAAATAAGGAAATCGACGTCTACTCCGGTCAGCCAACTGCTGACTCAGTTGCACTCCTAAAGTCAATTCCGACGGCAAAGGTTATTTCCGTAAATGAGGGTTGCTACGAGCACATTGACCTAAATGTTGGTCCGACATATGGAACCGATTACACCTATAACGGAGTCTTCGCAGGCGATAGCCAGAAAGCAAAAGATCTCCGTACTGCGACCTTACTTGCATGGCCACGTCAGCAAATTGTCGACACAATTATCAAGCCAATCAATAAGAATTCGGTCTTGATGCAGACATTTACTGTTTTGCCAAGCGATCCTCGCGCTGCAGCCATCATGAAGGAATCTGGAATCATGACCAAATTTGGTGGAAGCCAGTCAGAGCGCGAAGCAAAAGCCCTTGCGCTAGTACAGAAGCACTTCCCAAGTGCATCTGCTTCAAATCCTGGATTTGAAGTAACTGTAGTTCATGCGGCAAACAATGCTCGTAGAGCTTCAGAGGCACAACTAGCTAAGGCAGCTCTAGCAAAAGCTGGAATTAATCTCCTTCCAACTGCTGCTACCAACTGGTCATCGGTCGGAATTATCAGCGGTGACTACGATGCTGAATTCTTCGCCTGGTGCCAGACATCAACCTCTGCTGCTTCTCCAGTTGGAACCTATGCAACTGAAGATAATTACCAGGGCTACGCAAACAAGAAGATTGACGATATCTACGCCAAGCTAAAGGCAAAGGCATACTCTTTCGAGGAAACCGGCAAGCTATATGCGCAGGTAGACAAAGAGATCGTTGATGCTTCGATATCACTACCTATATTCCAGTTCCCAGGCGTGACTGGCGTTAATAAGCAACTCAAGGGCATCAAGCCTGCGTTGCTATCGCCACTTCTCGTGTGGAACTATTGGGAGTGGAGATACTAAAGTCCATTAACTTGATTTGATTCTTCTTTGAAGGATCTCTTCAGAAATTTGGATATATTTGAAAGGGATCGGTCGCTTGGCGACCGGTCCCTTTCTCTAAGTTTCAAATATGCGTGACTATTCTTGGATAGTTGGTACGCTAGAAAAGTACATCGTTAAGGAGGGGATGAATTGGTCGGTTACATCTTCCGTAGGCTTGGCGTACTCCTCATAATCCTCTTCGGCTCCAGTTTCTTGTTGTACAACCTTTCAGCAATCTCTTCAGACCCCCTTGAAGGGCTTCGATTAAGCAGAGATGACAATGCAAAGTTTCAGATTGCGGCTCTAACGCGAACCTTGAGTTTAGATGTTCCACCTCCATTGAGGTACTTCATTTGGTTGCGCGGAGTCCTGGGTTACATCGTGGGCCAAGGAACTTTGGGTGCCACACGAGAAGGCGGAACGGTGGTCGACCAGATTGCCCAAGCGATCCCAGTATCAATCCGATTGGTCTTTATGGCGACAATTGTTGCAATCATTCTGGGAATCTCACTCGGAATCGTCTCCGCTTTGCGCCAATACAGTCGTTTTGATTACTCGATGACATTCGCGGCATTCTTGATGTTTTCCTTGCCAATTTTCTGGGTTGCAGTATTACTTAAACAATTTTTAGCTATTGAATTCAATGACTTTTTAGGAAGCCCGGAAATATCTTTAACTTGGATAGTAATCATTTCAGCGATTTCGGGAATTTTCTGGAGCGGAGTCCTGAGTCTTTTGGATCGTCGAGCATATATAACATTTGCAATTGCATCATCGCTTACGTTCGTGACCCTAATCCTGATTAATTATCTTGATTGGATTGAGAGACCCCGACTCGGTGTTATTGGACTTGCCATTATTGGCACCGCCTTCGCCTTTGCCATTACTGCGATATCCGTAGGAATAGAGGACAAGAAAACATTGAAGGCAAGCCTTGTCGCTGTATTCATTGGTCTTCTTATGTACTATCCGGTCCAAATTGCATTTAAATGGCCAAACCATAATTGGGTGCTACTTGGTATGGCGATATTGACTTTCTTAGTTGCTAATTTGATTGGAAGGTTAATGGGGGGAGAGGATCGAGCTCCAACGATTAGAACGGTCACCATTGTCTCCGTCATTTTTGGCATTTTGACAATCTTGGATCGGCTTATGCAGGTTTGGCCCCGCTACGTCAGGCTTAGCGATGTGAACTATCGTCCAATCCCTACGATTGGAGATGGCCGGATTTGGCTTGAGCCAGTCGGTTACTGGATTCGATTCTTAGACTCCCTGACTCATTTAATTTTGCCAACATTGGCACTTACATTAATCTCTTTTGCAGGGTATATCCGCTTCTCCCGAGGAACTCTCCTCGAAGTTCTGAATCAAGATTACATAAGGACTGCACGTTCAAAGGGACTGACAGAGAGAACTGTGATCATGCGTCACGCGTTCAGGAATACCATGATTCCAATGACGACAATACTTGTCGTTGATTTTGCGGGAATTATTGGTGGTGCGATTATCACCGAGAGAGTTTTTGGTTGGCGCGGCATGGGAACTCTGTTCAACAGTGCCATAACTAATATGGATTTGAACCTTCTAATGGGAGTTTTCTTGGTTACCGGCACTCTGGCCGTACTTGCAAATTTAATTGCAGATTTACTCTATTCGGTGATGGATCCACGAGTCAGAGTTGGGGCAGGTAACTAAAATGTTCAAGTTAAGAAGCAAGAAGCCTAGTGAAGTTTCGAGCGACGAGAGAATGATTGAAATCCAAGACACAATCGGGCTGACTCAAGGACAAATCATTAGAAAGAGATTTAGGCAACATCGCGCTGCCATGGTCTCTGTTTTCACTCTAGTGATTTTGTTTGTCGGTGTCTTTACGGCGCTTGATTGGAGATTATTTGGCTTGAACATTCCGGGATGGTGGCGATATAACCACACTGATATTCTCGAACTAGAATTTGAGAATTGCCCGGGTGGCAGCGTTGGGTGTCCAACAATTGATTTAGTTCCCTTTTTGGATGGCGATGGAATCGGATGGGGAAATTTCCCCTTCGGACAAGACGATATCGGAAGAGATTATTTCTCACTTGTAATGCGCGGTGCTCAGCGATCAATCTTCGTGATGATCATTATTGGCGCACTGGCCGCGACAATTGGCACTGTAATTGGTGCTATCTCAGGGTATTTCCGAGGCTGGATAGATGCTGTATTGATGAGAATCACTGACTTCATTATTACTATTCCATCAATTATCATCGGCTCCGTTGTCGGGTATCATTTTGGAAACCTTGGCGTTGCTTTTCTCGCCTTCTACTTAGGACTTTTTGCTTGGACGGGCTTATCACGTCTCGTCAGAGGTGAGTTTTTGACCCTTCGCGAAAGGGAGTTTGTTGACGCTGCGCGGGTTGCGGGAGCAAGCAATAGGCGCATAATTTTCAAGCATATTTTGCCTAACGCAATAGGCGTAATAATAGTTTCGGTGACTCTTCTAATGGCTGGAGCAATATTGTTGGAGTCGGCGCTTAGTTATCTCGGCTTTGGAGTTATACCTCCTGATGTTTCGCTGGGACTTTTAATATCAACTTATCAAGAGTCATTCTCAACTAGACCATGGCTATTCTGGTATCCCGGCATTTTCATAATTGTAATTGCACTATGCGTTAACTTTATTGGGGACGGCTTGCGGGATGCCTTTGACCCGAGACAACGTCGAGGAAGTCTAAGATCTATAAAGAAATCACAAAAATGAGCAAGGTTCAAGTTTCACTAAATGATGGAAAGAGCTATTCCAATAACGAGAGCCACGGCAATTTTGATGAAGCGATCCTTATGAGTAATTTTCGTGAACTCAATCGTGGAAGTAGTGCCATTACGAGTAAATTCCCGGTGAAATTCTCGGGCGATAAGAGTGGCGGGGTTAGCAATTCTTTCTTGTTCGCGCCTCTCAAAGTCCTTTACGGTCAAAGTGCTCGCGTCTCTAACACGATCAATCCGATAAAACCCACGTCGCATATTTTTTTTCTTGCTTGGCGCAATCCAAGCCGAATACGGCTTTCCTTGATGCGTCACCGTAAAGTTCAATTGATCATCGAGGCTCTCAACTTCTTGCCAAGGTATCTGAATCGTGGAAAACGGATTGACAAGAGTCAGAGCATTTTCGCTAAATTTGATCTTGGAACGTATAAACCCGTAGTAAATGGGCAGTCCAATGGCAATCGACCAAAACAGGGCACTAAAGCCCTCCTGGTTCCCCAGGTAAAGAAAGGCTTGCGCAACGAAGAGCAGCAAAAGGGAAATTGCGATGGCAAAGTACAGAGTATTTATGCGCGGTCTGTAGGTTTGAATCTCCATTTGGCCCTCCGCTTCTTTGAAAACCCTATAAAGAAATGGACACTTGCATCATGACGGAACCTATCCTAAGCGTAAGAGACTTCACCGTGGAATTTTGGGTAGATGGTGTTTGGTACCCAGCTGCGGTAAATATGAATTTTGATTTAGAGGCCGGAAAAACTCTAGCAATAGTTGGAGAATCGGGTTCTGGTAAGTCGACGACTGCGATGGGTTTGATGCATCTCTTAGCCCCAAATTCCAGAAGTTCAGGTAGCGTGCGAATTAAAGGTAAAGAGATGTTAAGTGCCACCAAAAAGGAGTTACAGGCATCTCGTGGACGTGACGTTGCCTATATTTTTCAAGAGCCCATGACAGCTCTTAATCCGGTGTACACCATCGGGTTCCAGATTATTGAAACTTTAAGAACACATTTTCCAATTAGTATTAAAGAGGCACGCGAACGAGTCATTGAGTTACTTAAGATGGTGGAAATTCCCAGTCCAGAAATCTCTATTGATAAATATCCTCACCAACTTTCGGGAGGACAGAGGCAAAGAGCCATGATTGCACAAGCACTGGCATGCGATCCTGCACTTCTCGTGGCGGACGAGCCAACTACCGCTTTGGATGTAACAATTCAGGCTGAAATTTTGGACTTAATGCGCTCGCTACGGACAAAATTGAATTCAGCAATTCTTCTAATTACTCATGACATGGGCGTAGTTGCAGACCTTGCAGATGAAATCCTTGTCATGAAAGATGGAAATACCGTTGAGGTAGGCACTTCAAACCAGATTTTTAATAACCCTACTCATCCCTACACAAAGGAATTGCTCGCTGCAGTGCCAAAATTGGGTTCAAGTGCTAAACGTCAACGGCCACTTTCCGAAAAGAATTCGGCACCGGTTATGAAGATGGAGAACGTAACCATCGCTTATCCAAAGCGTGGTCGCATCCCTGAATTCGTTGCAGTTAAAGACTTCTCCCTTGAAATTTTCCCAGGCGAAATCGTGGGTCTTGTAGGTGAATCCGGTTCAGGAAAGACCACCGTGGGTCGCGCTGCAATCGGA
>JBEARJ010000025.1:0-14465 GCA_041163285.1 Actinomycetota bacterium
TGGCATCTTCGCCTTCGGCCCAACCTGGTACCAATAGTTCGCTGAAGAGAACTGTCATCGTTCTCACCTTTGCCTTCCCTTTTTCATTTCTTTCTATTGCTTCTTTTGCTAGAGCACTGATCAAAAGATTCGCGTTTGCGAATCAAGATAAGCGAATCAAGATAAATTTTGAGGTAAAGAAAAAGGGGCCCGAATCCCTTTGGATTCGAGGCCCCTGGCTTCTCTATCTCGAGATCTACCCGATAGAGCTCCAGGTGCCGAATCCATCGGCTGTCTTCTTGGTTGCAAAATAGAAGTTGTAACCAGAGACTGCTGACCAATGGGTAGCCCAACGGCGATAGGGCGCTAAGCCCGCCTCACGGAGGAACGGGCTGGGCTCGCCCGCGTAGGAGATTGAAAGGGAACGCTTAGCGCGGGTGATTCCGACGTAAAAAAGCCGACGCTCTTCCTCAATCGGAGCGTTAATCCAAGGCAGATTTGAGGCGGAAGCCCCAGCAATAAATACCCACTCCCACTCAAGGCCTTTAGCACCATGCAAAGTCGCAAGAGTTACGCCAGGGAGCGCTGGTGGATTGTTCTGCTCGGCGCGATCCTCAAGTTCGCGCAGATACGAACGCATTGAATCAATACCGTCGTTTGATAGTTCTTGGGCAAGTTGGATTAGAGCGCGCGCGTATTTGTCATTCTCACCGAATTGCTTAAGCAGATCACGAAGTTCACTTAGCCAATCGCCTTTTGGATCAGATAGAACTGAACCACTTCGGATAGCAGCGACCATTTCACGAATATTTCCCCGCTCAAAGAATCGCTCCGCGGTTCGAATCTGGTTCTCGATGCCGGCTAAGTTGAGCGCTTCTTCAATCGCCTCTAATTGCGAATTTGTCCTTGCCAAGATTGCAATCGATTGAGGATTAACGCCGCTTTGAATTGTTTCACGAATCTTCTCTGAAATAGCAAGAAGTTCTGAAGCTTCGCTATCGAAGGAAGTGCTGTTGGGAAGATCGCCATGGCTGTTCACAGCATCTAGGTCATGACCTAATTCGCCACTCCGAAGAATAGTATTTGCTAAATTAATAATTTCTGGGGTCGAGCGGTATCCAGCACTCAATCTGATGACTTCAGCATTTGGGTACTTCTTGGTGAAGTTAAGTAGAAATGCTGGAGTTGCGCCAGCAAATGAGTAAATGGTTTGAGCTGGATCGCCAACTACACAGATGTCCTCACGTTTTCCTAACCATAGATCTAATAGTCGTTGCTGCAACGGTGACACATCTTGATACTCATCAACTGTGAAATATCGATATTGGTCTCGAATACGTTCTCTGATTTCTCGCTCTTCTTCCAACATTCCAACTGTAAGCAATAAAACATCTTCAAAATCAATCGCCCGCTCTTGCTTCTTTAGCCCTTCATAGGCCTCATAAATACGGGCAACATCAGGAGCGGTGATTCGATTTGCAGATTTGGCTGAATTTCGCACCGAAAGTTTTCGTTGCCCCTCCGCCACACTTTTGGCGTATTCATCACTGGGAATCTGCATAACTTTGGCCCACTCGATTTCACCGGAGAGATCGCGAAGCAAGCTAGGGCTCTTTGTTGCTGATACACCAGCTCGGTCAATGGCCTCACCTAGAAATCCACTCTTGCTTGTTAGTAGGGCGGGAAATCTTCCGCCTAGAGCTTGGGGCCAGAAGTACATCAACTGTTTTAGCGCCGCTGAATGAAAGGTTCGCGCTGCGATATTTGGGACTCCGAGGGTGCGAAGGCGAGCGCGCATCTCACCGGCTGCCCTTGCGGTAAATGTGAGCGCAAGAATTCGATTTGGTTCAACCACTCCGATATCAACTGCGTATGCCAAGCGATGTGTAATTGCTCGAGTCTTTCCGGTACCAGCTCCTGCGATTACACAGACCGGCCCGCGCACTGCGGTAGCTACAGCGCGTTGTTCATCATCTAACGCTGCCAGTATCTCTTCAGCTAATTGCGCCATGTTTCAGAACCAACCAAATCTTCACTAGCGCTCTCACCATACCAAGCTTCAATCATCGCTCTAGCGACTGAAATTCTTGGCGGTAGTAGGAGACCTTGATTTGCAACTTTCGACTTAAGTTCAGTGCGATTTAGCCAGATTATCTCTTCAATCTCTTCGCCATCTGCTTTGACAGAATCCGGATTGGAAATAATCGCTTCAAAAGCAATCATTAAAGATGCTGGAAATGGCCAGGGCTGTGAGCCGAGATAACGCATCGAAGTCACTATTCCACCGCATTCTTCAGCAACCTCACGGATCACAGTGCTTTCAAATGATTCACCGGGTTCCACAAAGCCAGCAAAGGTAGAGAAACGTTTTGCGGGCCAGACTCTTTGGCGCCCTAGGAGAATCCGATCGGAGCGATCTTTTACTAAAACAATAACTGCCGGATCCCTGGGATGATGATCGCTTTCACACGAGTCGCATCTCCTTACGGCTCCGCCCATTGCCATTCGAGTTTCAGCGCCACATTTGGCGCACCTGCGATGAGAGTCATGCCATTGGGCTATAGCAAGGGCATGAACAGCGGCGCCAATCTCAAGTGAATTCAACGATTTGCCGATTGTGCGCAGGGATTCATATTCGCTGGGAAACTCTTCTAGGGATGCGCTTCGATGTAATGCAAAGTGGGGAGTTCCTGCTTTATCTAATCCCAAAAAATAGCGCTCAGCATTCTCGTCATTTGCAGGAAAAGAGTCGCTAGATTGGAGATCCAAAGAGTTTTTTTTAGCCGCTCTATCAAGCTCTCCTCTCGATAACGGCAGCGATAACGGAAGTGAGAGCGGAAGCGCTATTCCTTCAGGACTGGGGAGCACGGGGCGACCCTACTAGCGACCTGACCGGGTGCGCCGACTACCCTTATTTATATGAGTTCTGGCCCGCGCAGAGAACAATCTGGTTTTACCGTTACTTCTTGGAACCTTCTCCATGGAATGGCAATCCCACCTAATTCAGGGGCAACGCTCCATGGGGCGTTAGAAAAATTAACTTCATCGATTTCTAGTGATGTGATTGCGATTCAAGAGGTTGATGTGCATCAGACCCGTTCTGGAAATGGAAATCAGGTTAAGGAAATTGCCGAGCTTATTGGAGCTAAATACTGGGCTTTCGCGCCTTCAATGTATGGGACGCCAGGAGAAAAATGGCGCGGTGTTACTGAAGAAATCGTCTTTGATAATTCAACTCCCGTTCCTCCAGATGCGATGTATGGAATCGGAATAGTTTCAAAGGTTCCAGTAAAACGATGGCATCGGATAAATCTAGGGAAGGCGCCCCTGGGGATGCCATTACTGGTAGCAGGTGAGAAGAGGCCCCAACTCATTTATGTCTCAGATGAACCGCGCTCTGCGCTTGTCGCAGAGCTTGAAAATGGAATATCCGTTACAACAACACATCTCTCTTTTGTACCAATTAAAAACCTGATTCAACTCCGAAAGATAGCAAGGTGGGTTGAGCAACTTCATGGGATTCACGTTATGACGGGTGACTTCAATCTTCCCTGGGGACTTGCTCCCAAACTTTCAGGTTGGAGGGATTTGGTAGTTGGGCCAACTTATCCTTCATGGAAACCGTCGATTGAATTTGATTACATTATGAGTAAAGAGCTAAAACATGAAGATGTGATTGCCAAGATTCACGAACATTATGGAATAAGTGATCATCTCGCCTCAAGCATCACAATTCGCTAGAGATTAAGCAACATTAGATTTACGGCTTAGCGCCACCTTATGAGAGTTAAAGGCCTTTAGAAGTTCGCTCCGCTTTCCATCAGGCATCGCAAAGGTGGCGGCATATGCTGACCAGGCGTTTAGTTTTCCGAGATCATCACATGCCATCAATCTTGTGATCAGTTCTTCCCAGTCCCCCTTATTCATAGCCTTTTTCACAGGTGAATTAGGAGCCTGATTACGCGCGGCTTTAGCCATCTCTTCTCTGCTGGGGCGCTTGCCTTTAGCGGCAAAACCGAGATTGGCAAGGCAGCGACCAATACTCGAGGTCTCACAATTCTCACTCGCATTAGAGCGATTAACTGGTGAGGTTCCCTCAATCTCGGTAGCGAAGCCAGTTGCTTGTGGGCGAACATCGTCAAGGTTTGTGTATGCCTCGGTACGACAGATCCATTCGATTCGCCCAGATTCTCAACCGGTTCGTAATCATTGAGATTGAAATAACTCATTACTGAGCCACCGCCATCAGAAGCTCTTCAGACATCACTTCAGATGGACTAAGCGCACCAGCGCGAAAAGCGCCTAGTAATGCTTCCCGTCCGCCATCTTTAAATCGTGTCGCGATATATGGGTCACGTGAATTGAAGTGGATGAATTCAAGAACTTCACCGGTGCGAGGATAGATTGCTTTTCCATCAACATTCTCTACTGAATCAAGAATATGTTTCCGGAAAGAATCGCGCACGCTCTCGACAATCTCATATTCCCAATGGCTCTTCACCCATTCAACAAGCGCCTTCTCGCTCAATACCTCAGCGGAAGTCTTTGGGTGAACCAGCGAAACTTTCGCAATCTCTTCACCTTCGAGAACTGCTTTGGCGGCATCAGCCCCGACCTCTTCGAGCGCGGCCGCGAATTCTCGGCGTAGTCGATCTTTAGCCTCTTTCGCCGCATCAGCGATTAAAGTGATGGCGGAAAGTTGGAATGCCAGCTCTCGTAGGTTCATAGGTGTTGCCTCCTGCTTCTTCTTTAGATAGCCGGAGTACACAACCCACCACTGACAAACGTCCAAAAAGCATTGATTTATGGGCGTTTTGCGGATCTTCTAGAAGTTAACCCTCTTGGTTCGCCTTCTTAGCCTTTGAGGTCAACCTTGAACGTTCGTTTTGATTCAAAACTACCTTTCGAATTCGTACGTTGATCGGAGTTACCTCGACGCACTCATCCTCACGGCAATATTCAAGAGCCTGCTCGAGATTAAGAATCTTTGGTGGAATCAAGCGCTCATTCTCATCAGAACCAGCGGCGCGCATATTTGTTAACTTCTTTTCGCGCACAATATTCACATCCATATCTTCCGGGCGTGAATTCTCGCCAATCACCATACCTTCATAAACATCAGAGCCAACCTCAGAAAATATGGTGCCTCGCTCTTGTAAGGCAAAGATTGCATAAGAGGTCGCATTACCCGAACGATCTGAAACAAGAGATCCGGTTGGGCGAGTTCTTAATTCGCCGCTCCATGGTTCATAACCATCGAATACATGATGAAGCAATCCAGTACCACGTGTTTCGGTTAGGAATTCAGTTCTAAAACCGATCAATCCGCGCGAAGGAACTTTGAAATCCATTCTGATCCAACCAGTTCCATGATTGACCATCTGTTCCATACGTCCCTTGCGTAGCGCCATAAGTTGTGTTATTACCCCGAGATAATCTTCCGGAGCATCAATCGTCAAACGCTCCATAGGTTCATGCAATTTGCCATCAATTATCTTGGTAACAACTTGTGGTTTTCCAACTGTTAATTCAAAACCTTCGCGCCGCATCATCTCAACAAGAACGGCGAGCTGGAGTTCGCCACGTCCTTGTACTTCCCAAGTATCAGGTCTCTCAGTATTCAAAACTCTAAGCGAAACATTTCCAACTAATTCGGTATCTAATCGATTTTTAACGAGTCGGGCGGTGAGTTTCTTTCCGACGCGACCCGCGAGTGGTGAGGTATTGATACCAATAGTCATTGAAATACTTGGCTCGTCCACCGTAATTAGCGGCAAGGCATAGGAATTTTCGGCATCTGCGAGGGTTTCTCCCAAAGTGATGGTTTCAATTCCTGCCACAGCGATGATGTCGCCCGGGCCTGCTTCAGTGACAGGTACTCGCTCAAGTCCCTCGGTCATCATTAGTTCAGAGATCTTTACCTTCTCTTGGCTTCCATCAGTCTTTAGCCATGCAACAACTTGGCCCTTCTTGATATTGCCTTCATGTACTCGACATAACGCAAGACGACCTAAATAAGGGGAAGAGTCTAAGTTTGTTACATGAGCTTGAAGTGGTGCGCCTTCGTGATATTTCGGTGCTGGAATAGTTTTGAAGATAACATCAAATAGAACATCGAGGTTCTCAGCATCTGGCATACCACCATCTTCGGGGCGGTTTAGTGATGCGCGACCGGCTTTGGCAGATGTGTAAACAATTGGAAAATCAATCTGATCTTCATTTGCATCTAGATCTAAAAAGAGTCCATAAGCTTCATCGACAACTGCGGCGATACGTGCGTCAGGTCGATCCACTTTGTTGATAATCAAAATTACAGGAAGATTCTTTTGCAGCGCTTTACGTAGAACAAACCGCGTCTGTGGAAGTGGACCTTCGGAAGCATCGACAAGTAGCGCAACGCCATCGACCATTTCAAGCCCGCGCTCAACCTCGCCACCAAAATCTGCGTGTCCTGGAGTGTCGATAATGTTTACGATTGTGGCTCCGCGTTTAACGGCGGTGTTCTTGGCAAGAATTGTGATTCCTTTTTCACGCTCCAGATCCATTGAATCCATAACGCGATCTTGGGTCTCAGATTGCTCTTTATGAGCTGCGAATGCTCCGGATTGCCATAACATCGCATCAACTAGAGTTGTCTTGCCATGATCTACGTGGGCGATAATGGCGATATTGCGCAGCTCAGCGCGCTCTTTCTCAACTAGGCCCGCTAAATGTGGCGATTTTGAATGGTTTCTAGACATTGAACCGGAACTCTACGACATCGCCATCTTGCATTATGTATTCCTTACCTTCCATGCGGACTTTTCCGCGTGAGCGAGCTTCGGTCATTGATCCTGCAGCAACTAGATCATCAAAGGAGATGACCTCAGCCTTAATAAATCCTTTTTGAAAGTCAGTGTGAATAACACCAGCAGCCATTGGGGCGGTATCGCCATTATGGATTGTCCAAGCGCGAGCTTCCTTTTCGCCGGCAGTTAAATATGTCTGAAGTCCCAAAGTTTTAAATCCCACCCGGGCAAGAGTGCTAAGACCTGGCTCATCTAGGCCAATTGATTTTAAGAGCTCAAGCGCTTCAGCATCCTCTAATTCCGCCAACTCTGCTTCAGTCTTTGCATCGAGGAAAATTGCTTCGGCCGGTGCTACCAGCTTCTGTAATTTTGCGCGTAACTCTTGATCGCCCAATTCAGCGGCATCAACATTGAAAACATAAAGAAACGGTTTTGCAGTTAAGAGCCCGAGCTCTTTCAATAAAGCTAGATCAACTTTGGAACCAAAGAGAAGTTTTCCATCAGCGAGAACTTTCTCCGCCTCGCGCATCGCATCGAGCACTACTTGGCGCTCTTTTGCTTGGCGCGCTTCCTTTTCAACTCGCGGGATAGCTTTTTCTAAAGTCTGTAGATCGGCTAACTGCAATTCAGTGTTTATGGTCTCGATATCACTCGCCGGTTCAACTCGACCATCAACATGGACCACATCAGGATCGGTAAAGACTCGAATGACTTGGCAGATCGCATCGCTCTCACGGATATTTGCAAGGAATTTATTTCCGAGGCCGGCCCCTTCGGAGGCGCCCTTAACGATGCCAGCGATATCTACAAAGGAGACTGAGGCGGGAATGATCCGCTCGGAGGTGAAAATCTTCGCCAAAACCGCGAGCCTTCCATCAGGTACCCCGACCACGCCCACATTGGGCTCGATAGTTGCGAATGGATAATTCGCCGCCAAGACATTGTTCTTAGTCAGGGCGTTGAAGAGGGTCGATTTTCCAACATTGGGAAGGCCGACGATTCCGATTGAGAGGCTCACGAGGAGTAGAGCCTAACCGGCAATGTCAGCCCCTCCTGCCACGATAGGCATATGAACGGTGCGATATTCCTCATTATCGGTCTTGCGATAGGTCTGGGCCTAGGTTTCTTATATGCCGCGACGAAAGTAAATAGCGAAAAGGGAAAGGTCGATCTTCTCAATTCCCAAATTGAAGAGCTACGTCGCGAAGAGACGCGATTAACAACTTTAAATGAACAACTCCGCGCCGTAACAACTGGGATGACCCAACTAACCTCACAAGCCCAAGAAGCTGAAGTCAAGCGCGCTCGGGCTGAAAGTGAGATGCGCACCCAAATCGAAACAATGCGACTTGGTAATGAGAACTTGTTACGTGAAACTACAAAATTAGCTGGCGCTCTCTCCAACTCCCAAACTCGAGGTAAGTATGGTGAAGCCCAACTTGAAACCCTCCTCGAAAATGCTGGACTCCTTGAGAACGTTCACTTCTTTAAGCAGGACTATCGCACTACGGGAACAGAAATATCTAAGCCAGATATAAAAATCTCTGTACCTGGAGGAAGTGAGATCTTTATAGATTCAAAGTTTCCCTTTGATCGCTTCCTCGAGGCGGTAGTTGAGAAGGATCCGGCCGAGCGGGCCCGTTTGATGCAACTTCACGCAAAAGATCTCATGGGACATGTAACCGCTCTCGCCAAGCGTGGTTATCAAGAGAAGGGCAACTCCCCCGATTATGTAGTCCTCTTTGCTCCCTTTGAATCAATTCTCTCTGAGGCGCTAGATGTAGAGCCGCAACTTCTCCATAAAGCATTTGAAAAGAATGTCACTATTGCAACCCCCACAACGATGATGGCGTTATTGCGTACCGTTGCATATGTCTTCTCGCGAAGCGAATTAGCGAAGAACGCCCAAGAAATTACTGATCTGGCGGGTGAGCTACTGAAGCGAATCGGGAAGGTACATTCGAAGATCGAGACGCTCGGCGATCGCATCAAATCCACAGAGCGTGCTTTCAACGATTTAATTAAGAGCGCTGAAGAGAATGTATTGAAGCCCGCTCGCAAGATGGTAAAGCTAGGCGCTCCCTCTTCAAGTAAGTTAAAGGCGCTAGAAGATGTAGATGATGAAGTTCGAGCTATCGCGCCAAAGGCGATTGATGCGCCAGAACTCTTCTCTGGTGAGTTAGATGGCGATGAGATCGATTTGGAAGATCTAGATGAGGTTGATGATGACAAGTAGCGCCGCCACAAACCTTCCGAAACCACCCATAAAGAGTCCAGTAAAAGGTGCAGGGCTAACCAAGCCGGGCGTTGTAATCCTTCAATTTCTTCTGATTGCTTTTGTAGCGATGGTTGAGATCTTCTTTAGATCCAATGTTGGTTTCATAACCGGTTTTGCGATCTGGGCCGCCCATTACGGAGCCTTAATCTATGGAAGAAAGGGAACGACCTATGTAGCAGTAGTCAATCCACCTATCGCTTTTGCATTTGCCACGCTTTTCTTGCTTCCCACCGTTGGCGGAATCTCACTTAGCTTTACCCGAATCGGAATTGATCTTGTCACGGGGCTAGCTAGCGTCGCGCCCTTTTTGATTTCTGGTTCCCTCTTTGGTTGGTGGCATTACTTCAAAGAGCGCAAGCAACTACTTTCCAGCAGCCTTTAGATCCTTACGTAGCTCTGGTGGGAGGGCAAAGAGCAAACTCTCCTCCATCGCCCGGAATTCTTCGACATCTGAAAAGCCACGTCTAGCTAACTCTTCTAGTAGGTCCTTTACTAGCAACTCTGGAACTGATGCTCCGCTAGTCACGCCGATGGTCTCAACGTCCTCAAACCACTCATCCTTAACTTCACTCGCGTAATCAATTAAATATGCCGCCTTCGCGCCATACTCTTTTGCAACTTCTACTAAGCGCACAGAGTTAGATGAGTTGGTTGAGCCCACAACAAGTACCAACTCAGTCTGAGGAGCGATCTGTTTGATCGCAACTTGGCGATTCTGGGTTGCGTAGCAGATGTCATCTGAGGGTGGATCTTGAAGTTGCGGGAAGCGCTCCTTAAGAGTTCCCACCATCTGCAAAGTTTCATCAACGCTTAGAGTGGTCTGGGAGAGCCAAGCAACTGGTCGATTTGGATCAATTTCGATGGTTCGCGCCTGTTCTAACCCATCTACAAGTCGGATGTGATCGGGAGCCTCTCCAGCTGTTCCCTCAACTTCTTCATGTCCATTATGGCCAATTAAGAGAATTTGTAGATTTTCGGCAGCAAAGCGGCGCGCTTCTTGGTGAACCTTGGTAACAAGTGGACAGGTTGCATCGATAGTTTTTAGCTGACGGCTTGCTGCTTCTTCATGTACTTTCGGCGAGATTCCATGCGCTGAGAAAACTACCCGCGCACCTTCTGGGACTTGGTCGGTCTCTTCAACAAATATCGCCCCCTTCTTTTCAAGGGACTCGACAACATGCTTGTTATGAACAATCTGTTTGCGGACATATACCGGAGCCCCATAAAGCTCAAGGGCTTTTTCCACGGTAATTACCGCGCGATCAACCCCCGCGCAATAACCGCGAGGCGCAGCAAGGAGAACTCGCTTCGACATACGGGCATCCTATTAGTATCGCGCCGTGCTCGAAACTTCAGCGGAAAAACCAGTACCAGTACGCGTAGTTTCAGAAGCAATTAGCGACTATATAAATCGCCTCGGCCAAATCTGGGTTGAAGGTGAGATCGCACAATTAAATGATCGCGCTGGTTCTGGAATGGTTTACATGCGCCTTCGAGATCCCAGCGTTGATATGTATTTAGAAGTAACCTGTCCAAGATCGGTCTTTAAAGCGGTTGCTCCCCTTACTGATAATGCTCGAGTTGTAATCAATTCAAAAGTTAATTTCTATACCCCGACCGGTCGCCTCTCGCTAAATGCAAAAGAGATCCGCCAGGTTGGAGTTGGTGAATTACTTGCCCGTCTTGAAGCGCTAAAGAAGATGCTTGCTGCAGAAGGTCTATTTGCTTCAGAGAGAAAGAAACCTCTGCCATTCCTCCCGAAGAAGATCGGTTTGATCTGCGGTAGAGCAAGTGCTGCTGAGAAGGATGTGAAAGAGAATGCCAAACGGCGTTGGCCGGCAGTTATCTTTGAGACCAGAGAAGTAGCCGTCCAGGGCGCAGATGCAGTAATTCAGGTTTCTGCAGCTCTTCGTGAATTAGATGCTGATCCCGATGTTGATGTCATCATAATTACGCGCGGTGGTGGTTCATTTGAAGACCTACTTCCTTTCTCAGATGAAGGTTTAGTAAGGCTTGCCGCCGCATGTAAGAAGCCAATTGTTAGCGCTATCGGCCACGAGCAAGATACCCCGCTCTTGGATTTAGTCGCTGACCTACGAGCCTCTACACCAACTGATGCAGCTAAACGAGTGGTGCCTGATATCAAGGAAGAGTTTGAAAAGATCCACCAACTTCGCCAGCGAGCTGATCGGAAGATAAATGACCGAGTCGTTCTTGAGATGACCAAGGTTGTCGGATTTATTCAGCGCTCTTTCGCAAGTATTAATTCACGACTCCTGCGCTCAAATGATGAGCTTTTGCATTTAATTGCGAGAGTTCGAACCCTTTCACCACAAGCGACTTTAGACCGCGGCTATGCGGTGGTGCAGAAAAGTGATGGCTCGATTGTGCGCTCTCCCCTTGCTCTAAAGAAAGGTGAGGAGCTTCGTCTCCGTCTCGCAGAAGGTGTGGCGGTAGCAACAGCCACAGGTGAAGGGTCCAGTGATTCAACCATCAAAGGAATACTCCAAGGAGCGCCTCAAGGAAAGAAAGGCGAGTAGATTACGAATATGGCCGAGATGAGTTATGAAGCTGCTCGAGATGAACTTCAAAAAGTAGTCGCAACGCTTGAATCTGGCGGACTCGGCCTTGAGGAATCACTAAAGCTCTGGGAACGCGGTGAAGAGTTAGCCGCAATCTGCCAAGAGTGGCTCGATGGAGCAAAGGCTAAGCTTGAATCAGCCAGCCAGCTCGCTACAAAAGCTAGCCAGGATGACGAGGGCTAGAAATGCCTGAATTTATCTATGAAGATCTGCTTCCAGTCGGAGCCGACAAAACTGAATATCGCCTCCTCTCCAAAGAGGGCGTATCTACCTTTGAGGCAGATGGTCGTACCTTTCTTAAGGTCGCCCCAGAAGCGATAAAAAATCTTACTGAGGTGGCGATACATGACATCTCGCATTACTTGCGAAGTGAGCATCTTCAACAACTCGCCAATATTTTGAAAGATCCAGAGAGCTCGCCTAATGATCGTTTCGTAGCTTTAGATCTACTGAAGAACGCAAACATCTCCGCGGGCGGAATTCTTCCGATGTGCCAAGACACCGGCACAGCGCTTGTGATGGGCAAGAAAGGTCAACAAGTCCTTACCTCGGAGCGCGATGAAGTGACCATCTCTAGAGGTATCTATGATGCATATACAAAGCTCAACCTTCGCTATTCCCAACTCGCTCCCGTTACCGTCTGGGAAGAGAAGAACACTGGAAATAATCTTCCGGCCCAAGTTGAAATCTACTCAGATTATGAACAAGCCGATGAGTACAACTTTCTATTCATTGCAAAAGGTGGCGGCAGCGCAAACAAGTCTTTCTTGTATCAAGAGACCAAAGCGATTCTCAACCCGAAGACTTTTTTAGTCTGGCTTGAAGAGAAGCTCCGCTCACGGAACGAGCGCTGAGTTCACCGCGAAGACTGCAAAACTAGCCTCTACTAAGTATCTAGATTCGCTTCCTACAACTGGTAATGCAAAAACGGGTAGAGCTTTCCGAGATCCTGAACTAGAAAAACAAGTATTTGAGTTAACTCAGAAGCTCGGAATCGGAGCCCAATTCGGCGGCAAGTATTTCTGCCACGATGTTCGAGTAATTCGCCTACCTAGACATGGCGCCTCACTACCAATATCAATTGCAGTTTCCTGCTCCGCTGATCGCCAGGCCAAGGCGAAGATCACTAAAGATGGCGTTTTTATTGAAAAACTCGAGACCGATCCAGCGAAGTTTCTCCCCGAAACGACCGATGAACATCTAGACGAAAACGTCGTTCGGATTGATCTTAATCGCCCGATGGCTGAAGTCACCCAGGAGCTCTCAAAATATCCAGTAAAAACGCGACTTTCGCTAACGGGGACGCTCGTAGTGGCGCGCGACTTGGCCCACGCAAAAATCAAAGAGGTAATTGATTCGGGTAAAGAAATGCCTGAATACTTGAAGAAATATCCGGTTTATTACGCAGGTCCAGCCAAGACTCCTGAGGGTTATGCATCTGGTTCTTTTGGCCCCACCACAGCCGGGCGAATGGACTCATATGTTGATCAATTCCAAACACTTGGCGGTTCGTTAGTAATGCTCGCTAAAGGAAATCGCTCCAAACAAGTCACTGATGCCTGCAAGAAAAATGGTGGTTTCTATCTTGGCTCCGTTGGTGGTCCGGCTGCACGTCTCGCGCAAGATTGCATCAAGAAGGTTGAAGTTTTAGATTACGAGGAGCTAGGTATGGAAGCAGTCTGGAAGATTGAGGTTGAGGACTTCCCGGCATTTATTGTGGTCGATGACAAAGGCAATGACTTCTTCGCTGAAACCAGCAAACCCTTAACGATTGGTACAAGACCAAGCGACGCTTTCTAAAAGTCAGTTATGCTGGAATTTAGTAATAACGCGAGCGCTTAAATTTGGCGAGCGCCTTGCAAGGTGTTTCGTATCGAACATCAATGTAGTGAAGGCCCCATCTAATTTGGGTAACTGGATTGGTCCGCCAATCAGTTCCAATTACATCCATCTTGGCTGCCGGTAGCGCCTGTGGGATTCCGTGAGCCCCAGTCCGTGGATTTCTCGCCCGATAATTCCAGTTACTCTCTTTCGTCCAGAGTGTATTTAGACAGGAGAACTGGTAGCGCCCCCAGTCATACTTTTCTTTCGCAATATTCGCAGCGATCTTCTTAGCGCCCTTAGGGGTGCGCGCCTTCTCGACCTGTTGGACCATCACTGAAACCATCAACATATCCATTGAACGGACCGCGACTCCATCGCTCATCTCAATCAAAGTTGGCAGCGCTGGGCCAGATTCCTCCGGTGCGCTCGCCTTTAGATTGGCGCCGGCGTTTACCGGAGCGCTCGAAATGGACTCCTCCTCAAGTGGGAGCTGGGCAGTTGCGCCACTGATGAGGGCAAATTCGAGGGTGGCAAAGAGGGAGATAGCAGCGATCGCCGAAGCCATTAATGGCCGAAGGGCTCTCTTTCGCAAGCGTCTACCTCCTCTTTCGAGGTTCGTCTTTTTAGGGGAATCGGTAATTACCGGCGGTAAGAGTGACAAAGGGTGAGGGCGCCCGCAAATCTAAACAGGCGCGTGGCGGAAAAAAGTGAAATATCACAGGAATTGTGAATAGAAAAAACCCAGTTCACTACGGTAAATGTCCGATTTAGACCTTTTGAAGCAAAATCCTCAATTTATGCGAAAAGTTGAACTGGATCCTCAAGAAGCTCGGTTACCAGCGCTGCAATTTGGGAGCGCTCAGACCTGGTCAAGGTGATGTGGGCAAAGAGCGGGTGCCCCTTTAGAGATTCGATCACGGCTACGACACCATCATGGCGTCCCACCCGCAGGTTATCCCGCTGGGCGACATCATGGGTGAGGACTACTCGAGAACCTTGACCAATTCGAGAGAG
>JBEARJ010000026.1:0-8386 GCA_041163285.1 Actinomycetota bacterium
TGATCCGGCGGTGGCTTGTGGAAGCGCCGTCGCTCAACGGATAAAAGGTACCCCGGGGATAACAGGCTGATTTTGCCCAAGAGTCCATATCGACGGCAAAGTTTGGCACCTCGATGTCGGCTCGTCTCATCCTGGGGCTGGAGTAGGTCCCAAGGGTTGGGCTGTTCGCCCATTAAAGAGGCACGCGAGCTGGGTTCAGAACGTCGTGAGACAGTTCGGTCCCTATCCGCTGTGCGCGCAGGAAACTTGAGGAGTGCTGTCTTTAGTACGAGAGGACCGAGACGGACGAATCTCTAGTGTGTGGGTTGTTCCGCCAGGAGCACGGCCCATTAGCTACATTCGGAAGAGATAACCGCTGAAAGCATCTAAGCGGGAAGCTCGCTTCAAGATTAGGTTTCCCATTGGTTTACCAAGTAAGGCCCCCAAGAGACTATTGGGTTGATAGGCCGGAAGTGGAAGAGGTGTGAGCCTCGGAGCTGACCGGTACTAATAGGCCGAGGATTTAACTACAAAGTTGCTACGCGTCCACTGTGTGGTTCCCGAGATACGGTCGGGGACCTAAAAATTCGAATTAATTTTTGAATTTGGTTCAGATTGAAATCTCAATAGCGTTTCGGCGGTCATAGCGAGAGGGAAACACCCGGTCCCATTCCGAACCCGGAAGTTAAGCCTCTCAGCGTCGATGGTACTGCACGGGGCACCGTGTGGGAGAGTAGAACGCCGCCGGGCTTAAATTAGAAAGAGGGGTTACAGATTACTGTGGCCCCTTTTTCATTTTCTGGCGATAAATCTCGCGAAGGTAAGAGATCACCTGCACCTTCACAAAGAAGTTCATCAGGCAAATCCTCTTCACGTAGATCAGATAAACCCAGATCAGATAAACCCAGATCAGATAAACCCAGATCAGATAAACCCAGATCAGATCGTTCGACTTTTAAAAGAGCACTACCGGAGGAAGAAGAGCGTCGCCAACGCAACTTTGAAACCCCATCCGTTCCTGCGGATATTACGGGCGAAGAGTTAGAGAAAAAGTTTGCTTTTCAAATTGCCTCTTTGACACCAAGCAACGCAAAGAGCGTAGCTAGACATTTAATAGCGTTAGAGCGTTTTCTAGAAAATGATCCAGAGCGAGCCTATTTGCATGGGAAAGAAATCTCTTTTCGCGCCGGCCGCTTAGGTATCGTTCGCGAACGAGCCGGAGTTGCAGCACTTCGAGCCGGGTACTACAAAGAAGCTTTAAAGGATTTGCGTGCTGCGAGTCGGATCAGTGGGTCGATCGAATTAGAACCTTTCATTGCGCAATGCGAAGCAGCACTTGGAAATGCAAGAAAGGCTTTAGAAATAGCCGGTAGCGTTTCTGAATCAAAGCTAAGTAAGGCTGGAAGAGTCGAGATGAGAATTGCGGCATCGATTGCGAGAGAGGCGCTCGGACAATTTGATGCAGCGGTACTAACTTTGAAATGTAGCGAACTCAACGAGAGTGATGCAGCCTGGAGCAAGAGATTGCGTAAGGCCTATTACCAAGCTTTGCTAAAAGCCGAAAGAACCAGTGAGGCTGAAGAGTTTCGTAAGCGCTATCCACAAGCTTTTATCGAAGCGAGCGAAGGGGGCTCATAATCTTGAATTATTCGTCCTTAAAATCGAGAGAAGGTCGAGGACGAAAATGTCGCGTTACAGGAATAAAGTTGAATTAAATGGTCGATTGAGTGGTGAATCAACCGAAGAGGCTCTCTCAAGTGGCGATTCTGGAAAATTAAGTCGGGCGTCACAAGCCGTTGGCAGGTCGAAGCGCGCGAATTGACTCGAATTTAGGTACCGTTTCGCCATGGCTAACGATTTATTCTCTGCTCTTAGAACCTACTTAACCAAGATTAGTAGTGGTGAAAAGACCCCACAGGAAGTTGCAGCTGCGCTTAACGCTTGGGCTCGAGAGAGCGGAGAAGCGATTAAGGTAAAGATTGAAGAAGAGGTAAAAAAGAACGTCTCTCGAATGGGTTTCGCCAAAGCGAGTGATCTAAAACGACTTGAGCGCGAGGTAATGGAGCTGAAGTCGCTTCTCAAGAACAAGTCGAGCGGAGCAAAAGCAAAACCGAAATCCAGTGCAAAGCAAAGTCCAAAACAAGGTGCAAAACCAAAAGCAAAAGCTAAGAAAAAGAGCGGCGCTAAATCTGGTGGAAAGAAGAGTTAAGGGTGAGCAACCAAGAGAACCTCGACCGAGTTTCCGTGATAAAACTTAAAGTTAATGAAATAGGCCTGATACCGCTGGAAGAACATGGCGCCAAATTCGAAGAGGTCAACAAAGATCTCTCCGATGCGCTTGCATCGGTAGAAGGCATAGCAAGCTCGCAATCTTAAGAGTTTCCAAATAGGGGATCAGATGCGCAGTCGACTTGATTCCGAATTGGTAAGACGAGGCCTCGCTCGCTCGAGAGAGAACGCTCAAGATCTAATTGAACGTGGTTTAGTAAAGGTTTCCGGTTTGCCCGCAACCAAGTCTGCAACACGTGTGGATTCGACTGTCTCGATAATTGTCGATCTGCCGAGTGATGATTTTGTCTCAAGAGGAGGACTGAAATTATCCGGAGCTCTAGATCACTTTGCCGAACTCAAGGTGGATGGACGTGTCTGCTTGGACGCTGGCGCATCAACTGGAGGATTCACTGATGTTTTGTTGCGAAGAGGTTCAGCGAAAGTTCATGCAGTAGATGTCGGGTATGGACAACTTGCCTGGAAGCTCCAGCAAGATCCTCGAGTTGTCATTCATGATCGAACAAATATCAGAGAACTCAAAGTTGAGAAATTGGGAGAAACGGTTGACCTAGTCGTTGGAGATCTCTCTTTCATCTCGCTCAAGACAGTTCTTCCGGCCTTAATCACATGTGCAACTTCGATGGGAGATTTTCTTCTTATGGTTAAACCACAATTCGAAGTTGGTCGAGAGGCTCTGGGATCAGGAGGAGTGGTTCGCTCGCCAGAGTTAAGAGCGAGCGCTGTGGCCGATGTTGCCAATCGAGCCTTTGAGCTTGGCCTGGGCTGCCTTGGAGTAGTCGCAAGTTCATTACCCGGACCTTCGGGAAATGTGGAATATTTCCTCTGGTTGAAACGGAGCGCCCCAGCCCCCGTTGCCGCTGAGATAAATCTCGCCGTAGAGAAGGGACCTCAATAGATGAGTCGCAGCATCATCCTCGTCTTACATCCCTCGCGACCCGAAGCACATCGCCTTGCAACAGAAGTTATAGCTGAACTCAGCAAAGAGGGCATTGCAGTTCTCACATCTTCAGAAGTTTCTATTTCGGGGATTATCTCCAAATCGCAGAATGAAATTTTGGAAGACGTGAAAAGCCACGAGCTCGTCCTAGTTCTCGGTGGTGATGGAACAATTCTCCGAGGCGCTGAAATTGCACACGGAACTGACGTACCCGTATTAGGCATCAATTTAGGTCACGTCGGCTTTCTAGCCCAGATCGAGAAACCGTCTGTCGCAGAACTTGCAAACGCAATCAAGAACAGAAAGTACAAGACAGAGAAACGAATGACTCTTGCTTACAAGGTTCTTAGGGGAGAGTCTTTGATTACGAATGGTTGGGCGCTCAACGAAGTCACGGTTGAGCGAAATACTGAAGCAATGATCGAATTATTTGTGCAGATCGATCACCGTCCGTTGTCGCGATGGGGTTGCGACGGAGTCATTTGCGCTACGCCTACTGGTTCGACCGCGTACGCTTTTTCGGCAGGCGGCCCAGTTGTCTGGCCCGACGTCGATGCCTTGGTGTTACTACCTCTCGCTGCGCATGCGCTCTTTTCCGATCCGATGGTTGTTTCACCTGAGTCGGAGATTGCCATAGATGTAGAGAGTGAAATTGGCGTTCTCTCGGCAGATGGCCTTAGAAAATTTCAGCTTAGAGAAGGCGATCGAGTCCTACTAACTAGTGAAAAGACTTTCATTTCCCTAGCCCATTTAGAAGATGCCTCTTTTACCGACCGCTTGGTCGCAAAATTCAAACTTCCAGTTGATGGTTGGCGGGGTGAGTGAAACGCATCATTTGAAACGAACGCGCCTCGAAGAGGTATCAATCAGAGGCTTGGGTGTTATCGAAAATGCGACCGTCGAATTTAAACCCGGACTTAACGTCATCACAGGTGAAACTGGAGCTGGAAAGACCATGGTTTTAACAGCGCTATCGCTTGTTTTGGGTGGCAAGACAGATTCGGACTTGATAAGAAAAGGATCCGAACGTTTAGTTGTCAGCGGCCGATTCGCTCTATCAGATCCAATACAACCATCGCTGAAGAGTTTAATTGAGAATAATGAGATCGAGCCGGAAGAGGATGGGTTACTTCTAACAAGGACTTTAAATTCGGATGGTAAAAGTAGAGCTTCAATCTGTGGTCTAAACACCACCGCTTCCATTCTTGCGCAGTTCGGGTCGGCGCTAATAGAGATACATGGCCAGCACGGGACGTTGCAGCTTTCCAAGCCTCAGAAGCAGCGAGAGTTACTCGATCGTTTTGGTGGCAAAAATATCGAATTGCTACTAAATGAATATCAAGAACTTCTAGAGTCTTTCGAAGCAAATTCAAATAGGGTCGAGAACTTGAAGCGGGCACTTCTTGATCGCGATAAGGAGGTTGTTGTACTTCAGGAATTGCTTGGTGAAACCAAGAAACTAAAGCCAGAAATTGGCGAGCTCTCATCAATTGATACAGAGATTAAAAGGCTTGAGAGCGTTGAAGAAATCCGTTTGGCTCTCAACACGCTCTTGAGCGCATTAGACGGTGAAGAACAGGGAGCAAGAACTTCGTTGGGAATCGCTCGGAGGACTATTCAGTCGGTTCGGGATAAAGACCAGGTCCTTGATGAAGCGGCTGTGGTAATTGAAGAGGGTTACTTCGCCTTAGCTGAGGTGTCTAGCCGGCTACACACGTATTTAGAGGATTTAGCTGCTGATCCAATGCGACTTGAAGATTTGTTGAACCGTCGCGCAGCCTTACGAACTTACGCCAAAAGGTTCGGCGAAGGAGCAAATCTAGAGGAATCATTGGAAGTGGCGCTCAAACGAGCAGAAGCAGCCAGCAATCGAATGAAAGATCTATCTGGCGGGGAGGGTCGTGTTGATGAGTTGGAGAAAGAGCTGCGTGCTTCTTATTTGAAGTTGTTGAATGTTGCAGGACGGTTAACTCACTTACGGCGCGAACAGGCTCTAAAACTTGATAAGGAAGTAACTCGCGAGTTAAGAGCTCTTGCAATGCCAAAAGCCCACTTTCGATGTGAAGTTCGAGAAGACTTGAAACTTGAAGCAAATGGCGAAATGTTTGATAGTTCAAAGTTTGGTCGATTTGGTAATGATGAAGTACTTATGCGATTTACGGCTCACAATGAGGGAGAGTTACTACCTATTTCAAAGGCGGCAAGCGGTGGCGAATTATCAAGATTGATGTTGGCGTTAGAAGTTGTAGTTGCAGAGACTTCGCCCATGGGAACCTATCTCTTCGATGAGATTGATTCGGGTATCGGCGGCAAAGCGGCTCTGGAGGTAGGTCGGAGATTGAAACAACTTGCAGAGAAATCCCAGATAATTGTGGTGACGCACTTAGCCCAAGTAGCAATTTGGGGAAACAATCATCTGCGCGTTCTGAAGGATTCGGATGGAAGTATCACAGAAAGTTCTGTTACTAATGTTGAGGGAGGCGAAAGGGAGAGCGAGATCGCTCGCATGCTCTCTGGTTTAGAAGGTTCCGAACACGCCCAAGAGCACGCTCGTGAGTTGCTGGATTTAGTAAAGAGCTAGGTCAGTGATAAGTTAGCGCTCCATGACCGCCCCTCATGTGACCAAGCATTTATTTGTCACCGGCGGAGTCGCCTCAAGTTTAGGCAAAGGCCTTACTGCATCGAGTTTAGGCAGATTACTTCGTGCACGTGGCCTTCGCGTAACTATGCAGAAACTCGATCCTTATATAAACGTAGACCCAGGAACCATGAATCCATTTCAACATGGCGAGGTCTTTGTAACTGACGACGGGGCCGAGACTGATTTAGATATCGGTCATTATGAGAGATTTCTAGATACAAACCTGCACGGCTCGGCCAATGTCACAACAGGCCAGGTTTATTCGCGAGTTATTGCAAGAGAGCGCCGTGGTGAATATCTAGGGGATACGGTTCAAGTTATTCCGCACATAACAAATGAGATTAAAGATCGAATACGCGCTATGGCCACTCCGAAAATTGATATCGTGATTACGGAAGTAGGTGGAACTGTAGGAGATATCGAGTCTCTTCCATTCCTGGAAGCAGCGCGACAGATTAGACAAGAGGTAGGAAGAGAGAATGTCTTTTACTTGCATGTATCTCTAGTCCCTTACATCGGACCCTCGGGTGAGTTGAAGACGAAACCGACGCAACATTCAGTCCAAGCTCTACGGTCAATTGGTATTAGCCCAGATGGCGTAGTTCTAAGAAGTGATCGAGAGATCCCCTTAACTGTGAAAAAGAAAATCTCACTCATGTGTGATGTTGATCAAGAGGCGGTAGTTGCTGCCGTGGATGCCCCATCGATATATGACATCCCCAAAGTGCTTCATAGCGAAGGGCTCGATTCTTATATCGTCAGAAGGTTGGGGCTTCCCTCACATGATGTGGATTGGGGCGAGTGGGATGAACTTTTGAAGCGGGTCCACAATCCTTCTCAAACCGTCAAAGTTGGATTAGTCGGCAAGTATGTTGATCTACCGGATGCCTATCTTTCAGTCACTGAAGCTCTTCGAGCAGGTGGATTTGAAAATAACGTAAGAGTTGAAATCAAGTGGGTAATAAGTGATGAGTGTGAAACGCCTGAGGGAGCTAAGTCTCAATTAGATGGAGTCGATGCAATTTGTGTACCGGGTGGTTTCGGCGTTCGAGGCATAGAGGGGAAAGTAGGCGCTCTCAGATATGCTCGAGAGAAGAAGATTCCTGCTCTGGGACTCTGCCTCGGATTGCAATGTATGGTTATTGAGGCGGCACGAAATCTAGCCGGTATCAGAGAGGCTAACTCCGCTGAGTTTGCGCCCGATTCACCACATCCAGTCATTGCAACGATGCCCGGACAAGAGCGAATCGTTGCTGGTGATGGCGATATGGGCGGCTCTATGCGACTAGGGCTTTACAAAGCACTTCTTGCAGAAGGATCAATCGTCGCCGAGGTTTACGGTAGTTCTGAAATATCAGAGCGCCATCGCCACAGATACGAGGTAAATAACAAGTATCGTGAAAATATTGCTAACGCCGGATTGGTCTTTAGTGGACTTTCTCCCGATGGTTCACTAGTGGAGTTTGTTGAGCTCCCGCGCAAGGATCATCCTTACTATGTCGGAACTCAAGCACATCCAGAGTTTCGGTCTCGTCCGACTAACCCACATCCTCTCTTTAGTGGCTTGATCAAAGCTGCAATTAACCGTGGAAAATAAAGGCTTACTCGATAGTTTTTTAAGTCATCTTGGTGTAGAGCGTGGCCTAAGCAAGAACACTCTCATCGCATATAGAAGAGATTTACAGAAGCTCGCTCACTATTTGGAGAGCCGTAACCTCACTCTTTGGGATTCACAGAGTGATGACCTGCGAAATTTTTTGACAGAACTGAGACAACAGGGATTAACAGATGCGAGTATTGCTCGTGTAACAGTGTGTGTAAGAACCTTCTATAAGTTCCTTGCAAGAGATCGCGGAATAGAGGACAAGGCACATGAGCTTTTTCCACCTAAAATCCCAAAACGTCTCCCGAAGGCTTTAACTATTAGCGAAATTGAGTCGTTGATAACTTCTACGGGTCTTGAGGGGATGGGGTTAAGAGATAGAGCTCTGCTGGAGTTGCTATATGCAACGGGTGCTCGCGTTAGTGAAATCGTTTCTCTCGATTTGGATGACGTTAAGAAGTCTTCTTCAAATGAGGGCGAGATAACGACTCTTCGCATTCTAGGTAAAGGTCGAAAGGAACGGATAGTTCCTATTGGCAGTTTTGCTCGTAAGGCAATCGAAGATTACATAGTTAGATTGAGGCCTTCCTTGCAAAAGAGCGTGCAGAGAGCCTTATTTCTAAATGCCCGAGGCGGGCGAATATCGAGGCAGAGCGCATGGAATATCGTCCTTGAAGCCGCTAAACGAAGCGGATTAGATGGCAAAGTTTCGCCACATGCCCTAAGGCATTCGTTTGCAACACATCTGTTAGATGGAGGAGCAGATATACGAGTTGTACAAGAACTTCTCGGACATGCTTCGGTTAGTACTACTCAGATATATACACTGGTAACGATTGACAAATTGCGCGAGAGCTACGCAGCTGCGCATCCCCGAGCCCGGTAAGGGCTTTATCTACCGCGCAACCTTCTCGCGATAATTGATTGATCACCT
>JBEARJ010000027.1:0-14971 GCA_041163285.1 Actinomycetota bacterium
GCAACAAAGTAGAAGGCTTGAACCAGGGTTACACCAACAACTCCAAAGAGAATCAACCAAGGGAGCTCTTGCTTAGTTGGCTTTAACTCTTTGCGGCGGAAAATTATGAAGAAGGTAAAGAGGATTACGAATGCGCCGCCGGTGCGAATCTGAGTAAGGCGCCAAGCAGAGATCTCATCAAGGAGAACGATTTTGGAGATGATTCCGTTGAAGGCGAAGAGAAAAGCTCCTAAAAACAGGTAAATCTCACCGCGGAGCCGTGTGAACACCCCGGAACCCTACCGGTTTAGAAGGCAGCTTCTGAAACTCCCATAATTTCACCATCTTCGCGCTCAACAATTGCGCGAGTAGCGCTAATCAGCGGCAAGAAGTTATGGACGAAGTAGCGAGATGCAGCAATCTTTCCTTCGAAAAAGTCTTTATCTTTACCGGTGGCGGCACCGATCTTGTTAGCGGCGATATCTGCTTGGCGAAGGAGCAACCAAGAGATGATGATGTCGCCAACAGACATCAATAGACGAGTTGTATTAAGTCCACATTTGTAGATTTCGTCTGGTTTTTCTTGGCTAGCCATCGCATGTGTAACAAGTTGAGCAATGATCGCTTGTAAGTCTTCAAGAGATTTTGCCAAAGCGGCTTTCTCGGTCGCGTTATTTCCGCCAGAAGCTGCAAATGCACCAATCTCTTTTGATAACTTCGTTAAGGCGCGACCATTGTCCTTAATGATCTTGCGGAAGAAGAAATCAAGGCCTTGGATCGCCGTTGTGCCTTCATAGAGAGTATCAATCTTGGCATCACGGACATATTGTTCAAGTGGCCAATCCATCGTGAAGCCAGAACCACCAAATGTTTGAAGTGACTCAGTACCAAGAAGTGTCCAAGCTTTTTCAGATCCATACCCCTTAACAATTGGAAGTAGTAGATCATTTAGATGTTCGAGCACAGAGATTTCATCTTCAGTTTTTCCTTCAGCGCGTGCGAGCGCGACTGCATCTTGGATTGATGCGGTGTAGAGAACTAGTGCGCGCATTCCTTCGGCATAAGCCTTCTGGGTCATAAGTGAGCGGCGGACATCAGGATGCTTCATAATGGTCACGCGTGGGCTCGCCTTGTTGGCCATATCTTTCATATCGCCACCTTGAACGCGAGTTTTCGCATAAGCGAGAGCTTGCTGGTACCCCGCGGAAAGCGTTGAAATTGCCTTAGTTCCAACCATCATGCGTGCAAATTCGATGATTTTGAACATCTGGGCGATGCCATCATGTACTTCACCGAGAAGGTAGCCAACAGCTGGTTCCTTCTCACCCAAATTCATCTCGCAAGTAGAGGAGACATTAAGTCCCATCTTGTGCTCGACATTAGTTACATAAACACCATTGCGCTTACCAAGAGCGCCGGTTTCAAGATCAAACATGAACTTTGGAATTAGGAAGAGTGACAAACCTTTTGTTCCAGGACCGTGGCCTTCTGGTCGAGCAAGTACAAAGTGAATTATGTTTTCGTAGAGATCTGCATCTCCCGAAGTGATGAAACGTTTAGTACCAGTAATGTGCCAAGTTCCATCAGCTTGCTTAACAGCTTTACTTCTTCCAGCGCCAACATCGGAACCGGCATCTGGTTCGGTTAACATCATGGTTGCACCCCATGCCTTATCAACCATGTACTTTGCAATCGTCTTCTGATAATCAGTTCCAAGGACATAAGCAACATGAGAGAAAGCAAATCCAGAAGCATAAATGTGAATAGCAGGATTTGAACCAAGAACCATTTCGGCAATCGCCCAACGAACTGATGGTGGGATAGCAATTCCACCAAGCTCTACTGGAACATCAACTTTGCCCCAATCGCCATCAACATAAGCCTTGTAAGACTTCTTAAAACTTTCGGGCAGTTTTACATCTCCAGTTGCTTTATTGAAATCAGTTCCTAGTCGATCACCTTCAATGAAAGATTCGGCCAGATCGTTCTCACAGAGACGCTTTACCTCTTCCAACATTCCCATCGCAGTTTCACGATCTAGATCTGCATAAAGCGATTTACCAAGAATTGAATCGCGCTCCAAGAGATCAAAGAGGCAGAATTCGATGTCACGGAGATTCGCTATGTAATGGCCCACGGGGTAAGAATGCTACCCGCGAGTAACTTACGCAAGTGGAGACACAGAGCGGGCGACGGGAATCGAACCCGCGCTGTCAGCTTGGGAAGCTGACGTGATGCCATTTCACTACGCCCGCCTTGGGCTTCTTCCAATGTCCCCGGCGAAGTAAAAGAAAAAGCAACTTCGCCTAAGGCCATTGTTAGAAGCCAATACTAGGTCGCTCGTTGGCAGAAGCGGTAGGGTCGCTAACCATGCTGCTAAGCGATCGCGATATTGCCGCCGAGATTAAGAGTGGCCGGGTCCAGGTTGATCCCTTTGAACCCAAGATGATTCAACCTTCGAGCGTTGATGTCCGCCTTGATCGCTTCTTCCGAGTTTTTGAGAACCATAAATATGAAGTTATCGATCCTTCGATTGAACAATCAGATCTGACTCGTGAGGTTGCGGTTGCTCCGGATGATTTCTTTATTCTCCATCCAGGTGAGTTTGTACTCGCCTCAACTTACGAAGTCATCACACTTCCTGACGATATTGCCGGGCGGCTAGAGGGAAAGTCTTCGCTCGGGCGCCTTGGTCTACTAACACACTCGACTGCGGGCTTTATCGATCCTGGATTTAGTGGCCACATAACCCTTGAACTTTCCAATGTCGCAAATCTTCCGGTAAAGCTCTACCCAGGTATGAAAATCGGACAACTCTGTCTCATCAAACTCTCATCTTCTGCGGAGCATCCTTATGGTTCGGCGCTATACGGTTCGCGCTACCAAGGCCAGCGTGGTCCAACGCCAAGCAAGTCTTGGTTGAATTTCCATAAGACTGAAATTAAGTAGATTAGGGATATGGACGCACCACTTTTAATCATAATCGCAGTAGGACTCTTTGTAGTTTTTGCAATCATTCAATACAACCGATTAGTGCGACTTAATATTCAAGTCGATGAGGCATTTGCTCAAATCGAAGTTCAATTAAAGCGTCGCGCCGATTTAATTCCCAATCTCGTGGAAACGGTTAAGGGCTATGCATCCCACGAACGTGAGGCACTTGAAAAAGTGGTGCAGGCACGGGCCGCATCAACAACAGCTTCAACGCTGCCTGCTGTAGCGGCCGCTGATGGAATGCTTACAAATGCGCTCCGGGGGTTATTGGCGGTAGCCGAGGCCTATCCCGACCTAAAGGCTTCAACCAACTTCCTCCAACTTCAAGAAGAGCTTTCAACTACTGAAAATAAAGTCTCCTTCTCACGCCAGTTTTATAACGACTCAGTACGCACCTTAAATGTTGCTGTTAAAACAATCCCAACAAGTTTCTTTGTTGGGTTAGCGAAAGTTGGCGAGCGCGAGTTTTACGAGGTTGAAGATCCGACCATTCGTAATGCTCCTAACGTTAAGTTTTAGCAATGTCTAACTTCCGTGCCTTACAGAGTTCGAATCGCCGCAAGACTTTTTTCCTCCTCTTTTTTATGGGAGTGCTTGTCTGGTTCATCTCTTACATTGCAATCTCTGCCTTCGGTGGAAGTGGTGCCGGAGTAATTCCGTTAGCGGTTTTAATTTCATTAGTTTCGGTTTGGGGCTCTTTTTACGCATCTGACAAATTAGTCCTTCGGATGACGCGCGCTCATTTAATTCAAGAATCTGATAATCCGAAATTGTTTGATCTAGTCCAAGAAGTTTGTATTGCTTCAGGATTACCAATGCCTAAAGTAGCAATTGTTGATGACCCTGCACCAAATGCTTTTGCAACTGGTCGAGATCCAGATCATGCCTTGATTGCATTTACAACTGGACTCTTAAGCGCCATGGATCGTGACGAACTTCAAGGCGTCGTCGCTCACGAAATGGCTCATGTTGCCAATCGAGATACTTTAGTTTCTGCAGTTGCCGCAACAACTGCAGGTGTTGTCGCCTTGGTCTCAGATATTTTGATGCGAATGCTCTGGTTTGGTGGGTCGAGAAATCGTGATCACCACGGAAATCAGATGCCGATATTCCTAGCGATAATCCCGTTGATTTTGGCTCCGATTGCAGCCACGATGCTCAAGGCGGCGGTTTCAAGAAAGCGGGAATCGTTGGCGGATGCAACCGCTGTTGCATTTACACGTAATCCAGCTGGCTTGAGAGCTGCTCTCGAAGTCTTAGCGCGCGACAACACTGTGGTTGCGGCGCGCTCTAGTGCAGTTGCGCATCTCTATATCGAATCGCCACTTGATGCATCAGCAGCATCAAAGTTATTTGCTACCCACCCTCCGATTGAAGAGAGAATCGAGACGCTTCGCAAAATGGAGGCGAACCCGAGTTAGTAATGAGATCTCCTGTTCACTGTTCTCGGGCATGTATTCTTTATTTGAATCTACGAAATAAGGGCCAAGAAGTTGTTCCATCGTATAAAAACCTTTATCTCGTTTAGATAGCTCCTCAACAGCGAACTTAGCGCCATTTCCAAATGCTTCACGAGAGATAGATTCATGTTTTAGGCGGACAGTTTGAAAAGGAAATCCAAAGAGAATTTCATGTACTCCAATGATGCCACCAGCTCTGATGCTCTTAATACTCTCGGGTTCAAGATCAAGCGCTTCAGCAATCTTCATGGCAGTGCCAGAAGTTTCTGGTTTCGCCTTGAAGTGTTCTTCCACAATTTCGATATCGGTAAATGGAGCGATCAGCTTCAAGGTTTTGGCAGCAAGAATCATGAAGTTAATACCCAGCGTGATGTTGGGAGACCATAAGACTCGCGTGTGTGAGCTGAGATTTCTCAGATACTTAATCTTGCTGTTTGGGTATGCAGAGATAGCCGAGACGATTGAGACCCCTCGTCCGGCAGCTGCCTCGCCGTAGTACTCAACTCCGTCCTCAGAGGAGAAGTCGACTATGGCATCAACGGGATGTTGATCTAGGAGCTGCTCTGCCGTGAACTCTTCACTGGGGTAGATCAACCCTGGTTCATCTGAGTCGATCCCAAGGAATTCGGGCACAGAGCGATGCTCGAGCCTGTGGCTCTTACGGATTACCCACTCAAGGCGGATATGGGGATCCTTGAGAAGGACGGTAGCTACAGCCTTGCCGGTCTTGCCGAAGCCAACGAGGCCGACGCGAAGCGGCTCCTGCTTTTGGGGCAGCCATTCCATGGTCATATTCATGGAAAGACCGTACCCATAGCCCCACCTCAGGGGTCAAGGACCCAATTGTGAATTCTCAGCCTCACGAGCCTGAGAATGACCTGAGAATGAGTCGATTAGCTGGTGATTAAGCGGATTCCATTGATCACAATGATTGCGATTGCCACAGCAATTCCAAGTGGGCGACGCGGAACAATAGAAACTAATTTTGCGGCAAAGGGCGCCATGATCATGCCGCCAAGCGCCAAGCCGCCAACGACGCTCCAATCAAGATTGATTCGATTTATATTGGCAAGAAAACCAACACTTGCGCAGACCGCCACTATGAATTCGGATGCGCTAACTGTTCCAATAATTTTTCGTGGCTCATGTTCTGTTGTTGCGAGCAACGTGGGGGTTACGACCGGTCCCCAACCACCGCCACCAGATGCATCCACAAATCCACCGGTTGCACCAAGAAATGTTAGATAACGTGGATTATTTATCTCAGACATATTGGGCTTGATATTTGTCTGGAAAATGTTGCGATATAGAAGAACTAGACCAAGTAAAAGAAGAATTGTGGAGATAAAGATGGTTCCACCCGAGAGATCTATCGAAGATAAGAATGTTGCGCCAGCAAATGCGCCGATACCACCCGGAATCGCTAGCTTTTTCAAAATATCAAAGTCAATGTTCTCGCGATGCCAATGCGAAACGCCCGATGCAAGAGTTGTACCAATCTCAGCAGCATGAACAGCAGCCGATGCCACTGCAGCTGAAGTTCCTAGGGTTAACAAGAGCGTTGAGCTAGTAAGACCAAAACCCATACCGAGAGCGCCATCGATTAATTGGGCGATCGATCCAGCTAGGGCAAAAAAGAGCCAATTCATAGGACTTTTGTGATCAGTTTCTCGACGTTTGCGGCAATCTCATCAGTTCCATCGAGAACCAATTCCGCATCAGTTGGAGGTTCATACTCTTGTCCTACTCCAGTTAAGTTTGGCAAAGAACCATCTTTTGCCTTCTTATATAGGCCCTTTGGATCGCGCTCAGCGCAGACTTCAGCAGGTGTCTTGACCCAGACCTCAACAAATTCACCGTCATCAAATAGCTCACGGGCATGATCACGATCCACTTTAAATGGGCTTACTAGAGCAACGATTACTACCAGCCCAGCATCAACCATCAATCTTCCAACTTCGGCAACGCGCCTTACATTTTCAGCACGATCCTCTTTAGTAAAGCCAAGATCCTTATTTAGTCCAAGTCGGAGATTGTCACCATCAAGAATGTAGCTATGAATTCCGGAAGCGAACAATCTTGTTTCAAGAGCATTTGCAATAGTTGACTTTCCAGAACCTGATAGACCGGTCAACCAAATCAACTTGGCGCGTTGGCCTTTTTGTTGAGCACGCGCACCTTTATCAATCTCATAACTATGTTTAGTGATATTTGTAGCGCGACGTAGCGCATGAACAATCATGCCGGCACCGACAGTGCGTAATGTCACTCGATCAACTAGGACAAAGTTTCCAGAGTTACGATTTTCAGAGTACTTAGTAAGTGGAATAGCGGAATCAGTTGCAATCTCAACGACGCCAATCTCGTTCATATGCAAAGTACGCGCTGATTCATGATCACCATTATTGATATTCAATTTATGGCGGATTGCGGTAATGCTTGCGGGGACCATAGAAGAGCCATTTACTAAGTAATAGGAGCGACTATGAATTAACTCTTCTTCATCAAACCAGACTAGATGTGAAGAGAAACGGTCAGCCGGCTTGGTGTAATCACCAGCCCGTTCGATGAAATCACCTCTCGTTGCATCGATATCAGGCTCAAGAACCATCGTTATCGCCTTACCGGTGGGCGCTTTTTCGAGGTCGCCATCAAAACTAACTAGGCGCGCAATCTTTGCCTTTCGCTCGCTGGGAAGCACTACGACTTCATCACCAGCCTTGAATTCACCTTGAGAGATGGTTCCTGAAACGCCCCGGAAATTATCGGCACGAGAGATTAGCTGAACGCACATTCTTGAGTGGTCAGTCAGATTCTCGGTATCGCGCCAAGCTTGGATCTCTTCTAATAGCGAACCACCTTCGTACCACTTGGTGCGATCGGTTCGATAAGTAACGTTATCACCCTCTAAAGCGCTAACCGGGATGAAGGAAATTGATTTCATTTCAAGGCGATTTATGGTTGGTTGAAGTTCATTAATTAGTGAGTCATATACCTTCTTATCAAAATTCATAGCATCTAACTTGTTGATTACAACAATGACTTTCTTTACGCCCATTAAAGAACAGATAGTCAAATGTCGGAGAGTTTGCGGACGAATTCCACGGGTAGCATCAACTAGTACAAGCGCAATATCAGATCGCGATGCGGCCACCGCCATATTTCGGGTGTATTGCTCATGCCCCGGAGCATCAGCAATAATGAGTCTTCGGCCATCAAGAAGTGACATTGAGCGATATGCAACATCAATTGTGATGCCCTGCTCGCGCTCTGCTTCTAAACCATCTGTAAGCAAGCTGAAATCAATCTCACCAGCCGGAATTATTGATCCCGGGCGACGAGTCTTCTTAGTGGCATCAAGCGTGTCATGTGGAACAGAATCAGTTTCTACAAGAAGTCGACCAATTAACGTGCTCTTTCCATCATCAACGCTTCCACATGTAACAAGTCTTACTATCGGCGTGAGTTCCATTAGAAATATCCCTCGCGCTTCTTCTTCTCCATCGAATCTTCATTTTCACCATCAATTAATCGAGTAGCGCGCTCGCTTAACTTAACGCCCATAACTTCCTCAACGACTTCTTCAAGGGTAGCTGCAGTTGATTCGACGCCAGCGGTAAGTGGGTAACATCCAAGGGTACGGAAGCGGACCATCTTCATTTCTGGTGTTTCGCCCTCTTTCAATGGGTAACGTTCGTCATCAACCATTATCAATTGGGTACCGCGTTTAACAACAGGACGCTCTTTGGCGAAGTAGAGTGGATTGACATAAATATTCTCGAGATGGATGTAGCTCCAGATATCTAACTCGGTCCAGTCTGAAATCGGGAAGACGCGCATAGTTTGTTCAGGTCTAATTTTGGTGTTGTAAGTACGCCATAGTTCAGGGCGCTGTTGGCGCGGATCCCAGCGATGACCAGATTCACGGACGCTAAAGATTCGCTCTTTTATCAAATGCTTGCTTTAGCGCAACTGTATTCATAACTCGAATGTATTCAGAGATTCCATGGCTAAAGGGTGTAATTCCGTTCTTTACTCCCTCTTCATTTATATGTGCAATCAACTTCAAGTTATGCATCTTCACTACTTCATCGCGGAAGGTGATCATCTCTTTGAAGTTCCAAGTTGAATCGACATGTAGAAGTGTGAATGGAATTGGAGCAGGGTAGAAAGCTTTTCGAGCTAGATGGAGAATTACAGTTGAGTCTTTGCCAATCGAATAAAGCAGGACTGGATTTTTAAAAGCAGCAGCGGTCTCTCGAAGAATCTCAATTGATTCATTTTCGAGAGCGCGGAGAATTTCAGGACTACTGCGCACCTCGAAATCCTACAAGTCTTGAATCGGGAAAAAGAGTTTGAAGGTAGCTCCGTGTCCTAATTCAGATGTGACGCTCACCGTACCTCCATGTGCACGCATCACAGCATCGACAATCGATAGTCCAAGCCCAGTGCCTTCGCCACGACTTCGAACTCTTGATGGATCGGCGCGATAAAAACGTTCAAAGATCCGTTTTTGGTCTGCCTTGGAGAGCCCTGGCCCATAATCGCTCACTTCAATAGTGATTCCGCTTTCATCCGCAACAAGTGCCACTTTTATCTCTGTTCCAGCGGGAGTATGGGTGCGCGCATTCGCCAATAAGTTTGCGATGACTTGATGGATCCGCATTGAATCTCCAAGGAGAAAGATTTCATCTTTAGGAAGCGACATCTCAATTGGATGATCTGGCCCAGCAGCTTGTGCAGAGGTCACGGCCTCGCTAATCAATGTCTTTAGATCTATTGGCAGCCGCTCCATCTCTCTAGATTGATCAAGACGAGCAAGAAGCAGTAAGTCCTCCACGAGAGTCGACATTCGAATGGATTCTTGCTCGATTCTTCCAACTAATTCGCCAGTCTTTTCTTCGCCCTTAATGGCTCCTTGACGATGCAGTTCAGCAAAGCCCCGGATTGCGGTAAGTGGTGTGCGTAGTTCATGTGATGCGTCTGCTACAAATCGACGTAATTTATCTTCACTCGCCTTTTGCGCTTCGAACGATTCTTCGATTCGTGAAAGCATCTGGTTTAGCGCCCAAGTAAGTTTCCCAACTTCAGTGTCGCCGCGCGCTTCGGGGAGACGCGCTGTGTAATCACCTTTCGCAAAAGCTTCTGCAGTTTCCTCAACTTGAGTTAATGGTTTGAGCGAAATTCCGATGATTCGTCGCGCAACAAAGGCGAGCAAGATAATCACAACAAATCCGACAGCAAAGAATAAAAAACGAAGTTGGTTGATTGAACGCTCAACTCCATCTAGCGATACTGCGGTAATTACGCTACCTATCTCGCCTGGAAGTATTCGAGCCAGCGCGCGATATTCAGAACGGTTACGATCATTACTTTCAATCGTGAATGGGACTCCGACTTTTTCTCGTAGTTCAGAAACGCTAAGTCCACTGATTACGTTCTGTACTTGTTGCGGGCTTTGGGCGCCCCCAAGAGTGCCCATCACAACGCCATTTTCATCAAGCAAACTAACGCTTATTTCAGAGGGCACTTCACGGATTGGTTCAAAAGGTTGAAACAAAGGCTCGTTCTCATTACTGGATTCATCTCGCTCACTTGTGATGCCAGCGCGATCAAGTCGGATTCCAGATGTAGTTGAAATCGCTTCGAGCTGGGCATCGACTTGGGCGATCAAGAAAGCGCGGAATGCATTTTGGGCAGCAAAATCAGAACCAGTAATACCAAGCGCGCCGAGAATTACAACCCCAAGAACCAAGCGATTCTTCAAACTCCATTGCCCAGGGGCAGGCTTGAATTTTCGCAGTGGTTGATTCACAGCGAAAGATTACTTCGCGGGCAACCGGAGGCGATAGCCCACACCGCGCACGGTATGAATGAGCGCAGGTGAGTAGATATCAATCTTCTTACGTAGGTAGGAGATATAGGTTTCAACGATTCCAGCATCACCACGGAAGTCGTACTGCCATACATGATCGAGAATCTGGGACTTTGAAACCACGCGATCCGCATTAATCATTAAATAGCGAAGTAGTGTGAATTCAGTAGGCGAGAGGTCAATGAGATTTCCAGCTCGACGGACTTCATGTGTTGCTTCATTCAATTCTAGGTCGGCAAAACGAATTGTTTCTTCATCAATTGGAGAGGTAACAATTCCAGTCCTTCTTAATAGAGCGCGTAATCTCGCAACTAGCTCTTCTAGGCTAAATGGCTTTGTTACATAATCATCGCCACCGAGAGTTAAACCTTTGATTTTGTCATCAGTAGAATCTTTTGCAGTTAAGAAGAGAACACCTACTTCTTGTCCGCCCTCACGCAATTGGCGGCATACTTCGAAACCATCAAGATCGGGGAGCATCACATCGAGAATCAAGGCGTGTGGTTTGAATTCCTCAGCAACTCGTAACGCTTCTGCGCCGGTTGCGGCGGTACGGACATCAAAGCCAACGAAGCGGAGGCTTGTGGTGATTAGTTCGCTAATGCTCTTCTCATCATCGACGACAAGAACGCGCTGTGTTGCAACTTCGCTCTCTGGGGTCATGGTGGGCTCTCTATCTAGGGTTGCGGCGGGTTTCATAGGGGGAATAATTCCCGCTCAACTTTAGAACTTTCTGAGAGGCGCCTGAGGCATCCCGTCGAATTATTGATACACAGGGGTGGATAAAGCTGTGGAGAATTACATTGATGTAATTAGTTGATTGGGCGAGGAGCTAGCGCCAACGGGTAGCGAGTGAGAAGCCCACCCCGATGAAAGCAAAACCGACGACCATATTCCAGGCTCCGATATCAGGGATTGGATAGGCGGTCTGGGAGATATAAAAGGTCACGATCCATGCGAGTCCAATTAGGAAAGAACCGATCATTACCGGGACGAGCCATCTTGGGCTCTCCATCTCCAGCGGATTTTCGACCACGAGGTCTTGCTGGGGGCGGTTATCTTTCTTCTTCTTGCGGATCCGCGACTTAGGCATGGGCGGCAGATTACACGAGAGGATGAGGACATGGGAACCCGGATTCTGGTTATCGATAACTATGACTCCTTTGTCTTTAACCTCGTTCAATACCTCCAACAACTTGGCGCGCAGTGCACCGTGGTTCGCAACGATTCTGTTGGTGCAACAGAAGCTGATCAATATGACGGCGTTTTAATCTCCCCCGGTCCAGGGGCGCCTGAAGCTGCCGGGGTTTCAATTGAGATGATCAAGCGCGCAGCTGAGATAAAGAAGCCTCTTCTTGGAGTCTGTCTTGGCCATCAAGCCCTCGCAGTTGCTTATGGCGCAACCGTAGATCGCGCTCCCGAATTACTTCATGGCAAAACTTCGCAGATCTCTCATGATGGAAGCGGTCTCTACAAAGATCTCCCCTCGCCATTTACTGCAACTCGTTATCACTCGCTTGCAATCAAAGAAGAGACGCTTCCAAAAGATTTAATTGTTACAGGGAGAAGTGAGAGCGGCGTTGTGATGTCGGTGCGCCATCGCGAACTTCCGATCCATGGTGTTCAGTTTCATCCCGAATCAGTCCTGACCGAACATGGCCACCATTTGCTTGCAAATTGGTTGGTCGAATGTGGCATGAAGGATGCGGTAAAAAAATCTGAGGGGCTAGCTCCGGTTGTTAGCCGTTAGTTGGCGCTGTATTTATTGTTATTGTGACTGAGGAACCAATTATTTTTGTCTCACCAGCTGTAGGCGCCTGCGCAATCACAACACCAAGCGGCTGATTAGCATCAAAGGCTTCAACAGTTCTGACCAAGAAGCCCGCCTGTGTTAAGAGAGTGCGCGCTTCTATATCTGACTTTCCAATCAGATCAGGAACCTTGGCATTTCCACTTGCAATCTCAAGGGTTACGCCACTTCCAGCTTCAATGGTAGAACCTTGTTCTGGCGTTACTTTTAGGACAATTCCAGGCTGCTCTTCGGAATCAACTGCAATCGTTCTACTTACGCGAAGCCCGGCAGCCGCTAGTGCAGCGCGTGCCTCTTCAAGTGGTTTTCCGATTATGTCGGTTGGCACCGATGCATCACCTGGTCCATCAGAGAGCGTGAGAGCTACTGCGCTTCCTTCACTAACCCGGACTGTGGCAAGAGGTAGTTGGCTAGCAACGCGATCTCTTGGAATCCGAGGATCTGGTGCGCGCTGGATTGTTATGGTGAAACCGGACAATTGGTTGCGGGCTTCAGCTTCAGTCAATCCAACAACATTGGGAAGAGTTCGCAATTCTGATGATGGAGTGGGCCGGAAGATGAAGAAGCTAGTAAGTCCAACAACAGCAACTACCAGAATTGCAAGAGCGGCAAAACTATTTCGACTTCCACTCTTTCTTTTCTTCTGCTTTGGGATTTGAGTTGTAATCCCTTCACCCCGAGATAACTTCTTTAGATCTTTTAGCATTGCAGCAGCAGTTGGGTAACGATCGTTAGAGTCTTTAGCAAGCGCCACTTCAAAAAATGCATTAAGTGTTGGATCAAGTGAAGGTTCGATGTTTGTTACCGGAGTAAGTGGCGCAGATACATGTTGATATGCAATAGCAACCGGGGTCTCGCCAGTAAAAGGAGGTTTTCCAGAGACTAATTCATAGAAGAGACAGCCAACAGAGTAAAGGTCGCTCCGCGCATCAGCCTGACCACCTGTTGCTTGTTCGGGAGAAAGATATTGCGCCGTGCCGACAATGTTCCAAGTACTTGTAAGAGTCGCGCCCACATCAGATAAGGCTCGCGCAATACCAAAGTCCATCACCTTAACTTCGCCGCTATCGGTAATCATTACGTTTCCAGGTTTAATATCTCGGTGCACAATTCCATTTTTATGTGAATAGGCGAGTGCGATAAGAACGCCTTCAACAATCTCAATAGCTCTCTCAAAAGCGAGCCGTTCACCATTATGAAGAATCTCGCGCAAAGTGTGGCCCTCTACATATTCCATGACTATGTAGGGCATAACGCCACTGGGTGTCTCTTCTTGACCAGAGTCATACACAGAGACGATTCCGGGATGATTTAGCCCAGCTGCAGCGAGTGCTTCTTTGTTGAAGCGATTAACGAAAGCAGGATCGCGGGCTAGATCGCTCCGCAGAATCTTTACGGCTACTTCGCGATGCAATCTCTTATCTTCAGCGAGGTAGACATCAGCCATGCCGCCAGTACCAATCATCTGGCCGAGTTCATATCGATCGCCCAAGATTCGCTTCATTGGGCAGCTCCAATTTGCGTTGTTGTAATCTCGCTCGGTGCATCACCAATAAGCGCAGCAATCACTGTGACATTATCGGGAGCATCCTTCTTGTATGTAAGGTCAACCAGAGAATTCACAGCGCTCTGTAAGTCTTCTACGAATGCAGCTGCAATTTTTCCCTCATCAATCACCACAGTAAGGCCATCACTACAGACGAGATAAATATCGCCTGGTTGCGCTGGGAAAGACTGAATGGGAGCTTCTACATTTGATTTACCCATAAGCGCCTGTGTCAGTAATGATCGTTGTGGGTGTTCGCTCGCTTCCTCTGCGCTAATTCGCCCCTGGTCAATCAACTCTTGAACAACTGTGTGATCATGGCTTAACCGAGTAATTGTTTTACCTCGGATTCGGTAGGCGCGCGAATCGCCAACATGTAATAAGTGAACTTGGTTTTCAAAGAGAGTGATAGAAGTAAGTGTTGTTCCCATCCCATCAAGTTCTGGCTTCTGATCAGCTATCGATTTAATGGCCAAATCAATTTCTCTGATTGAGCTGCTATAAATATCGTCCCGAGATTGCGAATCCAATTCAGGGCTATTTAAAACTGGAAGTAGCTCACCAAGAGTTGTTATCGCGGTTCGAGAAGCAACTTCACCTCCGGCATAACCGCCCATTCCATCTGCAACCGCAATTAGATTTTTTGAAACTAAACCAGAATCTTCATTTCCTTCGCGATGTAATCCCAACTCAGATCGCCAGGCAAATGACGAGAAGTGAAGTGTGCGGCTCATAATAAGTAAGCCTAACGCGCTTGCTTACAGGTATCCTTACGCGGTGACTCGCTACGCATATTTAGGACCAATCGGCACATTTACGGAGGCTGCTCTCCGTACTGTTGCTACCGCGAGCGACTCCTTAATTCCATTTGCAAATGTGACCGCCGCCTTAGATGCCGTTAGAAGCGGGGATGCAGATCGCGCACTAGTTCCAATTGAGAATTCGGTTGAAGGCGTGGTCGCACGAACTCTCGATGAGTTAGCCATTGGTGAACCTCTCGTTATCTATGGCGAAATTACCCTTCCGGTCACTTTCGCACTTCTAGTAACAAAAGGAAAGAGCGCTACAGATATTAAGAAGATTGCAACCCATCCTCATGCAGAGTCCCAATGTCGTTCCTATATTGCTAAGAACTATCCAGCCGCAGAAATAATCGTTACTTCTTCAACCGCCGCCGCAGCCGCTGCATTGAGCAAGGGTGAGTTTGATGCTGCGATCGCAGCCCCTAATACCGCAGAAACATATGGACTTGAAGTGCTCGCCTCAAATATTGGTGATAACGATGGCGCGGTAACTAGATTTGTTTT
>JBEARJ010000028.1:0-9611 GCA_041163285.1 Actinomycetota bacterium
CAGGCTCCGTTGATGACGAAAACACAGTATTGGCTGCAACAGCCCTTGAAAATGAACTTCGTTCTGAAGTCAGCGCTGAAAATGTAATTTCATATTGGAGCGCTGGCCGAAATCCTGCCTTTAAGAGTATCGATGGATCTGCTGCTTACCTATTCATTTACTTGAAATCTGAAGATTTCACAGAAGTGGACTCACTTGGTGGCTACTATCAAGATAAATATGAAGGTATCTACCAAGATCAACGTATTCGAGTATCTGGGGGCGCAGTTTTCGCCAACGCGATTAACGGGAGAATTCAGGATGACTTGAAGATTTCCGAGGCCATTTCAATTCCAATCACATTCATCTTGCTAGTGCTTGTCTTCGGAGCCCTTGTAGCTTCCGCAATGCCACTTATTGTTGGAGTCACGGCAATACTCGGTACCTTCTTCGGTCTTTATCTTTTGACTCTTATTACAGATATAAGTGTTTTCGCACTGAATTTAACTACCGGATTAGGCTTGGGTCTTGGAATTGATTATGCACTGCTAGTCGTAAATCGATTTAGGGAAGAGTTGCGTCGCGGAATTAGTCGTGAAGATGCAATCGTTAATACGCTGAAAAGTGCAGGCAAAACCGTCTTTTATTCAGGATTGACTGTAGTACTCACCTTAGCTTCTCTTGCCTTCTTCCCGATGAACTTCCTTAAGTCCATGGGTTATGCCGGAGCAATAGTTGTTTCGCTAGCTGTCGTTGGTGCGTTGATTCCACTTCCAGCCTTGTTGATGATGCTCGGTGAAAAAGTGAATAAAGGTGTAGTGCGAAGAAGTGGGCTCGCTCTGAAAGAAGATGGGGGCTGGGCGCGACTCTCAAGATTTGTAATGCGCAGGCCGGTACCTGTGGTCGCTTTCTCGCTTTTAATCCTCGGTCTAATGATTGCGCCGATTTCAAATGTTAAGTTCTCACAGGTAGATTCACGAGTTCTGCCAGCAAGTGATCCGGCATACCAAGCTTCTGCCTTTATTCAAGAGAAGTTTCCGGGCGAAGAAAGTAACCCCATTGAAATTATTTTTCCCAACGGAGCAAACAACTTAGCAGCCGTGAATTCTTATGCCTCAAGACTTGGCCAAATTCCAGATGTTGTGCGAGTGGGTACTCCTGATGTGCGAGGCGAAGCGGTCCGTTTGGCCGCTATTCACTCTATGGCTCCGCGTACGCTCGAAGCGCAGGCACTGATAAATGAAGTTAGAGCGATAGAGACTCCACTTGAAGTTCTTGTTGGTGGGGTAGCTGCCGATTATGCAGATACACAGGATGGAATTGCAAGGACTCTACCTTGGGTAGTTTTATGGATCACAATTACTGTATTAATTTTGTTATTCCTCTTTACTGGATCTCTGTTACTTCCCCTAAAAGCCATTATTCTCAATTATGTCTCACTCGCTGCAACAATGGGTGTTTTGACCTGGGTTTTCATTGATGGAAACTTTAATTTTTTAACTGGTGATTTCATTAAAACTGGAACCCTAGATACAAGCACTCTCGTAATAATTGCTGTCGTAGCATTTGGTCTTTCCATGGATTATGAAGTCTTCCTACTTTCTCGAATAAAGGAGGAACATGAAGCGGGCCGGTCAAATGTTGAATCCGTTGCCATGGGGTTGCAAAAGTCAGCTCGCATAATCACAGCAGCAGCGCTAATACTTGCGGTGGTCTTTGCAGCTTTCGTAATAAGTGGCGTCACATCAATAAAAACCATGGGATTCGGTGTCGCATTTGCAATTCTGCTCGATGCAACATTGATTCGAGCGCTTCTGGTTCCGGGATTGATGCGACTATTCGGTGATTGGAACTGGTGGGCTCCTAAATCGCTACAGCGATTTAGAATCAATCACTAGACTGCGCGGGTGGAAATTATCGCCGCCCTTCAATGCGAGGACCGCAGCGGCATCGTAAATGCCTTGACCTCTGCTGTTCTAGAGATAAACGGCAACATATTGGAGAACCAACAGTTCACTGACTCGATCACAAATACCTTTGTGATGCGTACTCGCTTTGAGACAAGCGCAAACCTCGTTGATGCCCGTGCTTTGTTGGAGGCTCGATTAGCCCAATTCAAACCAACCCTCCAGGTGCGCGATGCCAGCCAGGCTAAGCGCGCGCTTGTACTCGTGACTAAGGCAAGCCATTGCTTAAGGGATCTTCTGTATCTACGTGATCTTGAAGAGATGCCAGCTGATTTTCCAGTCGTTATTGGAAATCATGAAGATCTAAAGCCGCTTGTTGAGTCGCACGGAATTCCATTTGTGCAATTAGATACAGAGGGACTTTCAAAGAGCGATGTTGAAGAAAAGATCACAAAGATTGCCGAAACTCATAAGGTCGACTTCATTATTCTGGCTAGATACATGCAGATACTTTCGCCTGAGTTCTGTAGCAAATTCGCTAACCGAATCATCAATATCCACCATTCATTCTTACCCGGATTCAAAGGTGCCCGCCCCTATCACCAAGCGCATGACAAGGGCGTAAAAGTTATTGGAGCAACCGCGCACTTTGTTACTTCAGATCTTGATGAAGGCCCAATTATTGAACAGGATGTAACTCGCGTTAATCATGCAGCCACTCCGGAAGAATTCGTTGCAATCGGTAGAGATATTGAACGTCGGGTTCTTTCGAGTGCAGTTAAGTTATTTGCCGAAGATCGTATTTTTATTGTGGGCAATCGCACAATTGTATTTTCCAAGTAATTCAAAATATTGCAATTAAGTGTCCTTGGCCGGAGTTGAACCGGCGACCTACCGCTTAGGAGGCGGTTGCTCTATCCACTGAGCTACAAGGACTTATCTGAGAATTATCTAATAATAATTGAGCGTAATCATGCGGTAAATTGCTTTAACAATTACTCTCAGTTAAACTCACCATAAATCTCGTTTGGAGTTGATTTTCACCATGAAAGCCCTGGTAATCGGTGCTGGTGGGGTCGGTAGAGCGATACTAAATATCGCATCACGAAGATCGTTTATATCTTCGCTGGTCATCGCTGATCGCACCCTGGCACGCGCACAAGAAGCTATAGATAGGGTCAAAGACCCTCGGTTTTCGGCTGCGCAAGTAAACGCAGCTGAATTAGAGGATTTAAGAGAGCTTATTCGAAACGTCGACCCTGATGTCCTAATTAATGCCGTTGACCCTCGGTTCGTCATGCCGATCTTTTTGGCTTGTGAAATCGAAGGCGTCAACTACATCGATATGGCAATGTCGCTCTCTCGCCCCCATCCGCTCTATCCGCACACAGAAACGGGCGTAAAACTAGGTGATGAGCAATTTGCTCGTGACTGGAACTGGGAAGAGCGAAAAATTTATGCGCTTGTAGGTATGGGCGTTGAACCGGGTATGAGCGACATATTTGCAAAGTACGCCAACGACGAAATGTTTAGCAGAATAGATTCAATTACTATCCTTGATGGGTCGAACTTGAGAGTTGAAGGCGCTGATTTTGCTCCATCCTTCTCTATCTGGACGACTATTGAGGAGTGCTTGAACCCTCCCCTTGTTTGGGAGGATGGTCGAGGTTGGTTCACAACAGAGCCATTTAGCGAATCAGAAATTTTCGATTTCCCAGAAGGAATTGGCCCCGTTGAGTGCGTGAATGTTGAACACGAAGAGGTTGTTCTAATTCCACAGAAAATTGATGCCAAGAAAGTTAATTTTAAGTACGGACTTGGCGCCGAATTTATTCAGATTCTAAAAACTATAAATATGTTAGGAATGGATCGAAAAGAGAATGTTGATGTGCAGGGTGTTTCAGTTGCACCTCGAGATTTACTCGCCGCCTCACTTCCAGATCCCGCGACGCTAGGTTCAAGAATGAAGGGCAAGACTTGCGCTGGTGCCCTAATTCGCGGACTCGATAAAAATGGTGAACCAAAAGCGGTGTACATCTATAGCGTTGTTGATAACGAATGGTCGATGAAGGAATATGGAGATCAAGCTGTCGTATGGCAGACAGCCGTTAATCCAGTAATCGCCATGGAGTTAATCGATAGGAAAGTCTGGAAACCATTGGGCGTAAATGGTCCCGAATGGTTTGATCCAAAGCCGTTCTTGCAGCTTATGGAAGAGTACGGAGCTTCCTGGCATATCCGTGAGGAGTCCACAGCCGGTATCGTGAAGTAGTGGCTTCAAATCTAGATAGACCCATCGCTCTAGTTACTGGAGCGTCTGCCGGTATCGGGTCGGCTTTTGCAGAACTATTGGCTGAGTTAGGCCATGATTTAGTTATAACTGCACGCGACCTAACTCGACTCGAAAATTTCGCAGTTCAGCTCCGTAACAAATATGGAATAGATGTTGAAGTCATCAAAGCGGACCTTGCTACAAATGAGGGAATCAAAACAATCGAACTTCGACTCGAGAATCGAAGCAAGCCAATTGAAGTTCTGATTAATAATGCCGGCTTTGGGATAAATAAGAGTTTTGTGGTTAGTGATCGTCAATCTGAGAATGACTTACTTGATGTATTAGTCCGGGCACCACTGAGATTTATGCATGCAGTGTTGCCTGCGATGAAAGAGCGAGATAGCGGAACCATAATCAATGTTTCGAGCGTGGCAGGTTGGATTGCCGGAGGTAGCTACAGCGCTGCTAAGTCTTACCTGACTGTTATGAGTGAATCGCTGCATACCGAATTACTTGCTTCGAATGTGAAAGTCCATGCGCTCTGCCCGGGTTTCACTCGTACTGAATTTCATCAGAGAGGTCGAATGAAGATGAATGGCCTGCCTGAATTCTTTTGGCTAGATGCGAAAGTGGTAGCGGCAAGCGCTTGGCGGAGCTCCCAAAGAGGGAAAGCGCTCTCAATTCCCGGTTCGCAATACAAGATCCTGACTTACTTGATGCGATATCTGCCTCGCCCACTCGTGCGAAAACTCGGTATGAACGCTCGCAAACGTCAGCGATAAACCACATTCTCAGCAAATTCCTCTTATTCTGTGGAGATTCATTGAGGGAAAATCCCTTATCTGCACCATAGGATTTCCTTCATCAACCCGCCAAGCCCTGGGGAGGAAATGTGCATAGTTCATTGATCAAATTTGGAAAGAGAGCTTCAGTTATTGCGGCGCTAGCCCTAATGGCTGCGACTACTTCAGTAATTCCTGCTAACGCCGCAGTTAAGCCAGGCGATCGCTGCAAGAAAGCTGGGGCAACCTTAAAGATCAAGGGCGATAAGTATGTATGTACTAAGAATCCTCGGTATAAAAAATCAAAACGAGTTTGGGTATGGGATGGATGCATTGAGGCAAATACTCTTTATTCTGACTCTGTTACTCGCTTGGAAAACCTCAAAGCAGGCTTGGTCGCTGCCACCGCAAAATTAGATGAACTTATTAAAGAAGTTCCAGAAGCGGAAATAAAGGCGAAAGAATATGACACGAAGATCGCAGAAACCCAGATTAAGTTAACCGCTGCAAAGAAATCTTATGATGAGAATTTGGCAAAGGGCGCTGCTTATGCAAAGGCTGCAGACCAATGGAAAAATGCCGTCGCTAGCTATGAAAGGGCAATCGCAAGCTTTACACGTGCCGCCAAGAGCTTGAGAGATAAAGCTGACGATGTAACAGCCCAACAGAAGCGTCTAGATCTTCAGAATCAGACAATCGCTGCTTCGGAAGTGGAGATTCAATCAAACCTCAAAGGTAGAAATCAGGCCTGCCAGAAAGGTCTATAGAGATCTTTAGCCAACAATAACTCTTGTTTTGCTGGCTTTAACTGGGATTGTCTTTAGGTTTCTCTTTGCGGGACCAACTTGAACTGTTCCATCAACGGAGAACTCCGCGCGATGTTCAGGGCATACCCACTTGTCGCCACTCAAGCCAACTTTTGTGCCTTCATGAGTGCAAGAGAGGTTAATGGCACGAAATCCATTTATAGCATTGCTTGTGCGTACTAAAGCGAGTGATCTTCCAGATTTATCCTGAAATTGAACTACGCCGCCAACTTTCTTTAAATTGGGATTCGATTTCAGCTGGACTCTTACTTTCCCGCTACCTAGCACTTTGACACCTGTTGCAGCAAGAGACTTATCAGGCACTAAACCGAGCGTGAGGACCGCGAGTCCACAAAGTAGCGAACGTCTAGATAGAGAATTTTCGTTTTCCATGGTTTGCCTTTCATTACCCTTCAATGATGCGAATCTACTCGTTATCACGATGGCTCGCCACAGTACTTCTACTTTCATATTTGATTCTCAGACTCTTTTCAGAGCCCACCTGGTGGAGCGAATTACTCATATATAACTCGGTATTAATCGCAGCCATTATCGGAATTCTCTTTACACCACTTCCCGATGACAATCTTGGCCAACGAGTATTTGCGTTAGCACTCTTCGCCTGGGGTGCCGGATCAATCTCGTCCTCAATAGACTCTTTCTTCAAAACCGAATTGAGCATTATCTCTGAGAGTGCATATTCACTCTTCTACCCGCTCGCAATTTTCGGAGCGGTTCGCTCCCTTAGAAATCAAGAGAAAAGCCGGCGCCTTGAACTCATTGACACTTTAGTGATTGCTTTAAGTGGAACCACTCTTCTATCAACCTTCTTTCTGAAGCCAGCCTCAACCGAAATTTCAGGTAGCCAATACCAAGTTTTCTTGACCATAATTTATCCTGTCGGAGATTTGGTCCTGATGCTTACGGTAATCGGAATTGTGCTTTTACAGCGATTGAGTCTTAGGAGTCTGCTCTTTCTCCTCGGAATTACAATCTTTACGGTAAGTGACTTCTATTATTTATGGCTAAGTCAGAATGATCTGTACATCTTTGGAAGCCTAAGTGATGCTGGCTGGTTACTAGGTTTTGTACTGATGGCTCATAGTTATTGGTTTGCTTCAGATGAAGAAGAGCATCCGCGTACCTTCAATCCAACAATTGTTACGCTGGCATTAGTCTTAAGTTCGATAATTCTTGCCATCTCTGTTTTAAGACCCGATTACTTTCCACGATTTGTTCTAATTCCGGCATTTGCAACCATCGCTCTGGCTTTCTTACGTATGGCAGTTGCAATGGCAGATGCGCGCCAGATGAGCGAGGAACAGATTCTCGCCCGCACAGATGAATTGACTGGACTAGCTAATCGAAGGCGGTTTATCGCCGAATTTGAGCAGTTTCAGAAATCACCAGGATCGCTCCTGATTCTCGACCTAGATGGATTTAAGCCAGTTAATGATCAACTTGGCCATGAAGTGGGAGATCAGCTTCTCGCACAGGTCGCACATCGCCTTCAACGAGTTATTCCACGTGGAGCTCTTCTGGCTCGACTTGGCGGTGACGAGTTCGGAGCGCTCGTACCAGGCTATGAAGGAATTGAAGTCGCAGTCGCCCTAAGAGCGACAATGGAGTTCCCATTCAAAGTCGCTGGCCATGAAATCAAACTTGGAATCTCAATTGGGGAGGCCTTTAGCGAACGTGCGAGTGATAGCCAGAACCTGCTCCGTAGAGCTGATGAGGCGATGTATCGAGCCAAACGAGAAAAAGTTGGAGTCGCTCGCGCCGAATAAATTATGTTTACCAGGACTTTGGACCTACAGTTCGTCCGTCCAAACGTCCACATCGAACGGGGTGAGATTCTCACATCTCCAATAGGAGGTCCTAATTGTCAGCACGCTTCACAAATAAAGTATTAATTCTCGGAGCCGGATCAGTCTCCCAATCAGTCATACCACTTCTAATCGAGCATCTAGTAGATGCAAAACAGATAACTATCATGGATCAGCGCGACAATCGCTCACGCGTCCAAGGCGCGCTAAGTCAAGGCGCAACTTATGTTCAAGATCAAATTACGCGCGACAATCTAGATTCTCAACTCTCAAAATATTTAAGCCCTGGTGACTTCCTATTGGACCTTGCCTGGAATATTGATGCCAACACGATTTTGCAGTGGTGCCATGATCATGGAGTCCTATATCTAAATACTTCTGTTGAGGAGTGGGATCCATATGAAGGTGGATCGAATAAACATCCGTTAGAGCGAACTCTTTACTACCGACATATGCGGATGCGCGATATGAAGTCAACTTGGACAAAAACAGGTGCGACTGCAATTGTCGAACATGGCGCAAATCCCGGCCTTGTATCTCATCTCGTTAAGAAATCTTTAGTTGATCTTGCCCATGCTTTGAATGTAAAAGTTATTCATATTTCCGAGCGCGATACTCAGGTAACAAACAAACCAAAGCAATGGGGCGAATTTGTTAATACCTGGTCGGTCGAAGGATTTTATGAAGAGGGCGTTGCTCCAGCTGAACTGGGTTGGGGAACACATGAAAAGACGCTGCCAACAAATGCCTACGAGCATCCAGCCGGTCCAAAGAACCAGATTGCAATCGCTCAGCCAGGTGCAACAACTTGGGTCCGCTCTTGGGTACCAAACTTTGAAATTCAAGGAATGGTTATTCGCCACGGTGAAGCTTTCACAATCTCAGATCATCTGACTGTTTGGGATAACGGAAAAGCGGTCTACCGCCCTACTGTTCATTACGCATACTGCCCTTCCAATGAAGCGATAGTTTCGATGAAGGAACTAGAGATGCTTAATTGGGAGCTCCACAAGAATCAACGCATCATGAATGATGAGATAACCACCGGTGACGACCGCCTTGGTGTTCTCCTTATGGGCCATCCATACAAATCATGGTGGACTGGATCGCTTCTAAATATCGAGGATTCACGGAAGTTAATTCCTGGACAATCTGCTACAACGGTCCAAGTTTCATCAGCGGTCTACGCCGCAGTTGCATGGGCGATGAAGAATCCAAATGCAGGTTTACTTGTTCCGGACGATCTTCCTTGGCGTGAAGTGCTTGGTTATGCCGAGAAGTATTGGGGTGGAATTCATTCTGATGCAGCCGATTGGGATCCGCTAAAGAACCGTCGTGATCTCTTTGAAGGATGGAACGATAAGAGAGTTGATCGCTCTGACCCATGGCAGTTCACTAACTTCTTGGTTTAAAAGTTAAGTTAGTTGGGCTTTAGCGGTTTCGCAGCTTTAATCTCTTCGAGCCGCGCCAAGGACTCTAACCGCTCCTTGGCGTGGTCGACGATTGGTTCTGGGTAGCCTTTTAATAGCCCATCAATTACCGTCCAAGGTTCGTGAATATCATCGCCACTTAAGTGGGCTAACTCTGGGATATATCGCTTTATGTAGACGCCGTCGGGATCAAAGCGACGACCCTGTTCGATTGGATTAAAGACTCGGTAATAGGGCGATGCGTCAGTTCCACAACCGGCTGTCCATTGCCAGCCATGCGAATTTGAGGCAACATCGTTATCAATCAAGTACTTCATGAAGAAATTAGCGCCATGTTGCCACTCGATATGTAAATCCTTCACCAAGAATGAAGCCACAACCATCCGAGTGCGGTTATGCATCCAGCCTTCTTTGACTAGCTGGCGCATCGCTGCATCAACAAATGGAAATCCTGTTCGCCCCTCACACCAGGCCACAAACTTCTTACCTGGTTTGTCATAACGCATCTTCTTAAACTTAACGTCGTAATAATCTCTAGAGGTATGTGGGTTATGGTGAAGTACATCGGCATAGAACTCACGCCAGGCAATTTCCTTTCGATATACC
>JBEARJ010000029.1:0-8055 GCA_041163285.1 Actinomycetota bacterium
TGTGTTGAAATCGATGGTGCTGGAGTTGAAACCGATGGAGATGTAACGGATTGCGTTGGTACAGAAACTTGTGGCGCAGTTGGTACTGGCGCTGATTGTGGAGCAGACTTTGCTTTCAAATCTCGCTTGGGAACCGGCGGGGTTCCAGGCGATGCTGCGGGGCCATTAGCTACAGTGTTACTAGCTACAGTGTTACTCGCAACATTGTTATTGGCACTCGCCCCGTTACTTCCCGGTTTGTATCCAGCAAAGAAAGACTTCCATTCTTCTGTAACGGAATTTGGATCACGCAGATATTGCTCATACATCTCATCAACGAGCCACTCATTTGCTCCAAAGGAGCCGCCGAACTTATTTTCGGGAGTCATACCTGTCACAGAAAGTAAGCCTATCTTTGACTCTAGGCAGTGACCTACTCGGCGATAGGTAGATGAGAGCGTTATTGACCACAAATCCAATGCCGGGTCTAGTGGGGTGAGCGACGGGGCTCGAACCCGCGACATCCCGGACCACAACCGGGTGCTCTACCAGCTGAGCTACGCCCACCATGTTTATGTAACTAGCCAAGTCTAGCCCAAGTCTTCGGAGCGTATCTCTACAGATTATTCGGGCTAACCCAGAGTCTCCAATCCACAATGTGTAAGAAGAATTGGGCAGGTTTAGATTTAAAACCCGATATCAATCGCCGGTGTCGCATAGCCATTACTCCATTGACGAATCGTTGTTATCAGAAGACCTAGAAATTGATAACGGCGCAAAAGACCTGCGATTCGTAAATTCTGAACACTATGGGGAATTGCAGCCACTTCTAGATGACCCCACTATTGAAGAAATTTGGATTAACTCACCTCAGAGAGTCTTTGTCGCACGAGCTGGAAAGAGCGAATTAACAAATCTGGTGCTCACTTCCCAACAAATTCAATCCATCATGGATCGAATCCTTTTGTGGAGTGGTAGGCGTATCGACTTAGCCCAACCTTTTGTTGATGCTCGCCTTCCCGATGGGTCGAGATTACATATCGCAATCCCTGAAATTACAGCTGAAAATTGGGCCATCAATATCCGGAAACATCTTCTGAGGGGCAAGTCTCTCCATGACCTAATCGCACTCGGTGTGATGAATCAAGAGATTGCCGATTACATGATGAACTCGGTTAGAGAGAGAAAGAACCTCTTGGTGAGTGGCTCTACTCAAGCAGGCAAAACAACGGTCTTAAATGCTTTAGTGAGCTCAATCCCAGTGAGCGAACGGGTTATAACTATTGAAGAAGTATTTGAATTAAAGCCTAAACTTCCCGACTGCGTGGCTATGCAGACGCGAGCAAGTAATCTTGATGGAAGTGGCGAAATCTCAATTAGAAGATTAATTAAAGAGGCCCTTCGAATGCGTCCATCCAGACTAGTGATAGGCGAGATTCGCGAAGCAGAGTCTCTTGACCTTCTAATTGCGCTTAACTCGGGAATTCCTGGAATGGCAACGCTTCATGCTAACTCAGCGCGAGAGGCAATAAGGAAGTTACAGACTCTTCCGATGTTAGCCGGCGAGAATATAACTCAAGATTTCATAACTCCAACAGTTGCCCGCGCTATTGATCTAGTCGTGCATGTGGGAATGGATGAAGATGGAACAAGAAGAATTCTCGAAGTTTTATCTGTTGCTGATCGTACTGAAGCTGGCCACATTGACTGTGCAGAGGTCTTCTCTTGGAATGGCCTGAATTATGACCAAGGGCTGGGCTATTTTGATTGAAGGCAAGCTGATTCAAGTTACAGCGATTCAAGCTACATCCATTAATGAGCTATTTATCAATGGGCTGCTGGTATCCGAGTCTTCGCTCGGGATTTCATTTGCCTCTTTTGCTAGCACGGTCCTTTCGATGCCTTTGATCACGGCATCTTTCGCAGCATTACTAGCGCTTTTGGGATGGATAATAGTAGGTGACGAGGCCGTCCATAGATTCTATATGCGCCGTAAATTGGAACATCATTCCAACATCGCGAGTGACTTCGGCAATGAATCAATTATGAAGCCAGCTAGGGCAAGAATTAGTACTGGAGCACAGCTGATGCAAGTCATTGTTGCACTTGGTTCAACTCTGGTTGTTTCAATTCTTATAACAACTTCACTAGAGATTAGTCTGGCGTTATCACTTCTTTTCGCCGGAATTCCGTTTATATTTGCAAAACGCAAAGCAGAGAGATCTCGAGTGAGCCGAGATAAAGCCTGGCCAGTTGCAATCGATGAAATTGTGGCATCGCTACAGGCTGGTAAGACAATAACAGAGGCCATCATTGGTTTATCTCTGCGAGGGCCCTCTCAATTGAAAGTCGTCTTTCAGAGAATCGAATTGGGCTTGATAGCAGGAAGAGATTTCGAAGTGCTTCTTATCGAAGAGATGCTTCGACTCGATAGTGCGATTACAGATCAAACTCTGACGACTTTGCTGTTTGCCAAGGAATATGGCGGTGGAGAGGTGATATCCACTTTACGGATGTTGTCCACATTTCTCCGAGAAGAGAGCAAAGTTCGTGAGGAGATTGATACCAAGTTTGGCTGGGTTAAGAACTCAGCGATTTTGGGAGCGGTTGCACCATGGCTTTTATTGGCTCTTTTATCCACTCAGAGAAGCACGGTAGAGGCATATCAAAGCGAATCAGGTGTTCTAATCCTCTCCTTCGGAGTAATTTTGACGGCGCTAGCGTTTTTGTGGATGGAGCGAGTCTCTCAGATTCCAAAACCACCTCGACCTTTGAAGCCAAGATATAAATGGCAAAGCTCTCCTTTCAGAGATCTGTTGTACCTCAGAGATGGCGAGGTCTAAGGATTGGAGATTGAGCTATTGCATCTGCTTGTAGTTGTGCCAATTCTCTATCTGGGCATCTCATTAATAGCAGAAGAAACGTTAATTGGATCAGATTATCTACCGAAACTGCTTAATGGCGATTTAACAGATAGTGTACATAAGCTCACTTGGACAAAATCGCTGAAGACCAAGCGGCTTGATGACTTAATGCTTGTAGTTGTTGTTCTAGCACTTGTCTTTACTTTAGCTACCTTTGTAGCTATCAAGTATGCAAGGGTTCCGTTTCTTGCGCTTCTCTCGCTCTGCGCCGCCACGATTCTTATTCAGCAAAGGAAGCTCGAAAGTGGGAAAGATGCTTGGCGAGAGAATTTAGATGGAGAGCTTCCTGGCTTATTGCAGATGTTGACACTGATGATTTCCTCTGGAATGGCCCCATTGAGAGCTATTGAAATTATCTCTGAGCGCTGCGAATCAAATCTTTCCTTCGAGTTGGGAATTCTTATTGACCAAGTTAAACAAGGCGAATCCTCATCTCAGGCTCTTGACCAATTTGCCAAGAGGATTGACACTCTTGACTCTCGAAGGTTCAGCAATGCCATCTCTATGGCACTAGAGCGGGGATCTCCTCTTATCCCGGTGCTAACTTCCTTGGTTGGCGATGCGCGTAATGAAGAGAAGATGCGGTTGCTCAGAAGAGCTGGCAGGTCGGAGATTGCCCTGATGGTTCCAGTCGTCTTTCTGCTCTTGCCAATATCGGTTGTTTTCGCGCTCTACCCTTCTTTCACAAATATGCAGATGTTCTAGAGAGTTATCCACATTTTCAAATCCAGCCCGATTCATATCTCAATTTTCGGCGATTATTCGTGAACTACAGACATGGTTCATCTAGCGAGCGAAGAATTGAGGGCGAAATGAAGCGAGGATTCCCTGAATCAAATTCGATTAATGTACTTGAAAAAAGCAAGTCAATTTTCTGGAAGGTAACGGAGTCATTAGCTAATTTGGCGATGTTCTTGGATATGTTGATTCGAGAATTTAGCAAAAAACTCTTTGGGTTGTTTCCGAAGATAGGGCAAGATAAGTTAATTAGGATTAATGAGGCCTACAAAATACACAGAAATAGTTTGCTTGGAATCAAAACTAGCTCCCTAAACAGCTCCCAAACCACCTTCCGCTCAGATTTGCCAGCTTCACCCGACAATAACGCTCTCTGTGAATTGGAATCTGATCGCGAGCTACAACGCGGTGATGTTCCTGGATGGGTGTTAGTGGTATTAATGACTACAGGGCTCGTCACTGCACTTTGGACTATCGCAGCCCCTCGGCTGAGCCAGATTCTCAAAAACTCATTGGATTCCATGAATAGTATCCGATGAAAAACTTTATGCAGTTACGACGTAGCCTCGCGCAAGCAGAAGTGGCTCTATCAGAAGAAAATCTGAACAATACTTTGAAAATGAGAGATCAGGAGTACAAATTAGAGCGTGGCTCAGTTGAAGCAGGACTTGTATTGATTCCAACCACACTCTTTTTCTTAATGATTCTTCAAATACTTCTCGCAGGATCTTGGCAGACTATTGAAAGAGCTAAATTGCACGACTTAGTAGTTGAGCATTCAATCAAAGAATCATTATCCACAGAATCACTCAAATCCAATAAAACGATTGAATTTAGTTCATATGAGTTCGCTGAAGGCTCACAATCCAGTTCAGATGATCATCTCGGTGCCCAACCCATAAAATCACGGACATTATCTATCTCGCAGCAGGACACTCCATTAGGCACATTTCAACTATTTGAAATGAGTACAGAGATACCCATACTTGGCGAGTTCTTCAGAGCAATTGACGGAAATCTGTTTCGAGTCAACAACCGAGCCGTCTCCTTCATCTCTTAGTTGTGATTCATGGTTTGCTTGCCGCGAAAGGCCAATTGTGGCGAACTCGACCAAACCAACTCGACCAAACCAACTTAATTGGATCGGACTTCTACTACTGAAGTTAATCAAAGAACTTGAAAAAGAGGTTAGGGATTTCTGCTGATGAACAGTCCTCAATTAGACGAGAAGGGATCCGCGACAAGCGAATTTGTATTGCTGGCACTTCCTCTTTTCATACCGGCGCTTCTTTTTTTCATTTCGATGGCGAATATATCCAAGTCTGAGATGAATTCATCGATGCTTGCAAGAGAGGCCCTGGCTGCATTCACTTCAAGCGAAAACGATTTAGAAGGGCACCATCGAACTCGGTTACTGCTTGATTATTACTCTACCTCGATCGCTAACTTAACGCTCGCTTCACCTTCTGGATCGAGTTCCAATACGGGTGAGATCATTGATTACTCAATCAAGTGTGCCACCACACCTTGCATCCAACCAGGATCCGCGGTTGAGATGACTCTTTATGCACTCGTTGATATCAGAGATGAATTAAATGGAATTGATAACTTTCAAGGAGGCGCTTGGCGCATGAAGGGTCAGAATATTGAGAGTCGACGGCGGGTAATTGCTACTGTCGCTGGTTACGTGGACAAATGGTCATAAGTACACGACTTCAGGATTTGAACCATAAATTCGAGAGAAGTGATGAGACGGGATCAATCTCGCCTTTAATCATTTTCTATTTCTCCATTCTGATGACTCTAATATTTCTAATTTCAAATGTGGCATCGGCCTACATTGCTCGGAGAGATTTAATTTCGCGAACGGAGTCTGCACTCTTGAAAGCGTCGCAGGAGCTTGATGAATACCGGTACTACTACGGCTCACCCCTAACAAGTTTCTTGGCAGAGCAAGAGATTTCTAATGGAAGTTTGCGGGTGCCAATTGACTGTGCGGATGCTTCACATACCTTTCAAGCTGCAATGTATTCACTCCCAATTAGCATTTTGAGTAATCAAGAGAACCGCCAGCGATCCGCAGAAGGCGAGAGAGAGCGATTTGGGAAAAATAGCCTACAGATAGAGTCGGTAACTTGTGATGGATACGACGTAGCTGCAAAGGTGAGTGAACTTCACGAACTTCCTTTTCAGCTACGTGTTCTAGGTATACGAACTCACTTAAATAGAGTCGAAGTTGGTACCTCATCATTCTTCCTGGAGAATGACTAAATCAACCCATTAACTCAACCCATTAACTCAACCCATTAAGTCAACTAGCAAACTACGTCAGAATTTTCGGTCGTTACCTTAGCGCTATCCTTTACCAATGGCAGATCGCGACTTTCAAGGAGAAATCTCTTCCCTTGAGAAGACTCTTGCCAGTATTGAGGCAGTATTGAATTTGCCTAAACTAGAGCGAGAATTCAATGAGCTGGAATTAAAGGCTTCTGCTCCAGATCTTTGGAACGATCCTGAAAATGCCCAAAAGATTACAAGCAACTTATCTCGTACCCAATCAACAATCAACAAGATTAAATCTTTAAAGAGCCGAGTAGTTGACCTGCCAGTGATGCTGGAATTGGCAACTACCGAATCAGATAAATCCGCCATGGATGATTTTGCGAGTGAGTTAGATGCCGCCTCTAAATTAATTGGCGATCTTGAGGTTCAAACACTCCTTAGCGGTGAATATGATCATCGAGATGCTCTAGTGACCATTCGATCTGAGGCGGGTGGAGTGGATGCTGCCGATTGGGCGGAGATGGTTTCTCGTATGTTCTTCAGGTATTGCGAGCGTCATTCGTTATCGGTCAATGTCCTCGAAACTTCTTACGCTGAAGAGGCTGGAATCAAATCAACCACGTTCAAAGTTTCTGGACCATATGCATATGGAACTCTTTCTGTCGAACAGGGCACACATCGCCTAGTTCGAATCTCTCCTTTCGATAGTCAAAATCGCCGACATACTTCTTTTGCAGGTGTTGAGGTAGTTCCAGTTGTCGAACAGAGCGACCATATTGAAATCGATGAGAAAGACATTCGAGTTGATGTTTACAGATCTTCGGGACCTGGTGGACAAGGTGTTAATACGACCGATTCAGCGGTAAGAATTACTCACATACCAACTGGAATTGTGGTCTCGTGCCAGAATGAACGATCACAGATACAGAACAAAGCGACTGCGATGGCTGTTCTACAATCCAAATTGTTGGAGAAGCGAAACCAAGAAGAGCGGGCAAAGATTGATGCTTTGCGCGGTGATACATCGGGCTCTTGGGGTAATCAAATTCGATCTTACGTCCTTCACCCGTACCAGATGGTAAAAGATCATCGCACGGACTTTGAAACTGGAAATACTCAAGCGGTGCTTGATGGAGATCTCGACGGATTAATCGAAGCCGGCATTAAGTGGCGGCGAAGCAAGTAGCGCATTCCAAGCATTCCAAGCATTCCAAGCATTCCAAGCATTCCAAGCATTTCAAGCAACCCCGCAACCCAAAACTTACTCTTTATGAAGAAAGCTTGAATTCCCTCCGATATTCACGCAATTCACATCCAAGCGTGCGGGTAAATGCCCGGATTTAGATGAAGCCCTACCTAGAATCCACCCGTGATTAAGTTCGAGAACGTGACCAAGGTATATCCGAAGTCCGATAAGCCAGCTCTCGAAAATATCTCTCTCGAAGTTGAAAAAGGCGAATTCGTCTTCTTAGTTGGTCTATCAGGATCGGGTAAGTCCACCTTCTTGAGACTTGTCTTACGTGAAGAGAAGCCAACTTCGGGAAGTATCCACGTAGCTGGAAAAGATCTTGGGACACTATCTAATTGGAAGGTTCCACAACTACGGCGCCAAGTGGGAACAGTTTTTCAAGACTTTAGATTGCTCCCAAATAAAACTGTCTCTGAGAATGTAGCTTTCACCCTTCATGTCTTAGGTTTCTCGAGAAAAGAAATTGCACGTGAAGTTCCTGAGGTTCTAGAGCTTGTTGGTCTGGAAGATAAAGGCGATAGAAAACCTGGTGAGCTATCCGGTGGCGAGCAACAGCGAGTTGCTATCGCAAGAGCTTATGTGAGTAAACCTGCAATCCTCATTGCGGATGAGCCGACCGGAAACCTCGATCCAGCTACCTCAGTTGGAATCATGAAGCTTCTCGATCGCATCAACAGAGAAGGCACAACTGTTGTTATGGCTACCCATGACGCCGGAATCGTCGATCAGATGCGCAAGCGAGTTATAGAACTAGAGGCAGGTCATGTAATTCGCGATCAGGCCCGTGGCGTTTACGGATATTCGGGTTAGGAGGGAATAGATGAAAGCTAGATTCATCCTTGGTGAAGTTGGAATAGGACTTCGTCGAAATCTCACAATGAC
>JBEARJ010000030.1:0-7740 GCA_041163285.1 Actinomycetota bacterium
TCTTACGATGCAGCGCAACTGGATCGGCAAGTCATCTGGCGCCGAGGTTAAATTTGAAATTGAAGGGCGAGCTGAGCCCGTTGTCATCTATACGACAAGGCCCGATACGTTATATGGGGCTACCTTTATGGTGGTAGCTGTTGATAGCGAGTTAGCTCGTGAATTAGTGGCGGGCAACGCAGTCGAATCGAAGTTTAATCAGTATTTTGATTCAGTAAAGGCCGCAAGCGATATCGATCGACTTTCGACTGAACGTCCTAAGACAGGTATATTTCTAGAACGTTACGCCATTAATCCGGTAAACGGAGAGCGAATTCCAATCTGGGCGAGCGATTATGTATTGGCCGATTATGGAACTGGCGCCATTATGGCGGTTCCTGCCCATGATCAACGAGACTTAGATTTTGCGCGCGCGATGAAACTTCCCGTTCGAGTTGTCGTCGAAACCGATACTGAAGATCCAGCCACGACCGGCGTTGCAACTGATGGCGATGGAATACTCGTAAATTCAGGCTCCCTAAATGGGTTAGATATCAGTGCTGCGATCGAGAAAGTTATTGAGGAGCTAGCGGCGAAGGGTCTAGCAAAGGCCTCTCAGAATTACCGACTCCGCGATTGGTTGATCTCAAGGCAGCGCTATTGGGGTACTCCAATTCCCATTATTCATTGTGAGAAGTGTGGTGAGGTACCGGTTCCTGAAGGAGAACTTCCGGTTCGACTACCTGACTCGAAGAGCGTTGATTTAAAGCCCAAGGGAAGTTCACCCCTTGCAACTGCAACGGATTGGGTAAACACAAAGTGTCCTAAATGTGGCGCTCCATCGCTTCGCGATACCGACACTATGGATACTTTTGTTGATTCATCCTGGTATTTCTTGCGCTATACCAGTGTCGATAAGCATGATCGAGCTTTTGATTTGGACGAAGTTAAGACTTGGTTACCGGTTGATCAATACGTTGGGGGAGTAACTCACGCAATTCTCCATCTTCTCTACTCGAGATTCTTCACCAAAGCCCTATTTGATATGGGTCTGGTTGATTTCACAGAACCATTCACCCGTCTCTTAAATCAAGGAATGGTGATCATGGATGGCTCTGCGATGAGCAAGAGTCGCGGAAACTTGGTGCGACTCTCAGATGAGCTAGAGCGCCACGGAGTTGACGCAATTCGCCTCTCGATGGTCTTCGCTGGCCCTCCTGAAGATGACGTGGATTGGGCGGATGTTTCACCATCTGGCTCGGTTAAGTTCTTAAATCGCGCTTGGCGACTTTCGGGTGATGTGACGAGTTTGCCTGGAATAGATTTTGAAACTGGTGACCTTGCGCTTCGAAAAGTAACTCATAAGGCGCTTCACGACATCTCATTTGCAGTTGAATCATTCCGTTTCAATGTGGCGGTTGCGCGAATTATGGAATTAGTAAATGCCACCAGAAAAGCTATTGATAGCGGGTGCGGCCCCTTAGATCCGGCGGTCCGAGAAGCGACGGAAACGGTTGCGATTTCACTCTCTCTTATTGCTCCATACACGGCTGAAGAGATGTGGGAGCGACTTGGCTATAAGCCATCGGTCTCATTAGCTGGTTGGCCCCAAGTTGACGAAGCTTTATTGGAAGAGGATGCAGTAACAGCAATCTTTCAGATTAATGGAAAAATCAAAGCTCGAGTTGAAGTTGCGCCGAGCATCAGCGACCAAGAGCTCGAAGCTATGGCCTTTGGTGACGAGTCAATTAAGAGTGAACTAGATGGAGCGACTCCGAAGAAGATAATTACAAAGGCACCGAAGTTTGTAAACATAGTTCTCTAATTTCCACAGGTTAATAGTTTTCCAACAAGAATTTGGTTTGGTTCTGCTCTTATACCGCCATGAATCCATTCAGGGAAAAATTAGAAGAATTAAAATCGCAAACACTTGACTATTCGACCGATCAGAAGCGAGCCATACTCTTAATTTCTGGCTTAGCCATATGTCTAGCTGGGTTTCTTTTCATTGCATCTCGAGGCGAAGCGGTCGAAACACCACCGATAAAAGTCATTGAGAGCGCACCCTCGAAGATGCTCTTAGTTCATGTCACCGGAGAGGTAAAGAAACCGGGCGTCTATCCAGTTGTTGAGGGCTCGAGAGTCGTTGATGCGCTTGCCGCTGCCGGCGGGGCGAAGAAAGGCGTTGATCTATCAGTTATTAACCTGGCGCGGAAAGTTGTCGATGGGGAACAGATCTATCTTGGCCGAAAAGATGTTACAAAAGGAAAAGCAAGCGCGAACTCTTTTAACGGTACGGTTTATGTAAATAGAGCTAGCGCTGCCCAGTTTGATTCACTATCAGGTATCGGCCCGGTGCTCGCGAAGCGAATAGTTGATTATCGAAGCGCGAATGGCCCCTTTGTCGATATCGCTGATCTACAGAAAGTTGCTGGGATTGGATTGAAGACTTTTGAGAGAATCAAATCCAGACTCTCGCTTTAAGGCCTGATTCCCGTAATTACCAATCCCTTGGATTGGCAGTAGGGATTTGGATAGGAATTGGCTTAGCTGACCAGATAGCCCTAAAGGTATTGGCTATTTTTCCAATACTCCTACTCTTAAGAAGAAGTTCTCTAGCTCCAGTTTTGCTGGCCACATTCACTGGAGCGCTTACTTTATTGATTCATCTCCAGACTTTGCACACTAATCAGATCAAGGATTTCTTGGGAGAGTCCACAAAAGTGGTGGGGGTTGTAAGTACAGATCCAAATCCCACAAGAGCAAAAGTTATTGGTTCCAGATTATCAGCTTCAAAAATTACATTTCTGATGCGAGTGGAGTCAGTCTCAAAAGCAAATCTTGAATCTCGGGTAAGAATTCCGATCAGAGTAGTTGTCGAAGTTGCACCACATTTAATACCGGGTCAACGAATCGAGTTAAGTGGTGACCTAGTTCAAACGGAGGAGCGCAAGGTCGCAGCCCTCCTAATTGCTGGGCCCGATTCAATTATCTTGAGAGAGGCGCCGGGGAGCTTATTGGCGCTCGAGAAAGTGCGCGAAGCGCTGCGAAACGAAGTTATCGACATGGGTGGTGATTCTGCTGCTCTCATTCCCGGCATGGTTATCGGAGATACATCCCAACAAAGTCCCGCTCTCACGAACAAGATGCTCGAAGCAGGTTTATCTCACTTAACTGCTGTTAGCGGGGCCAACTTCGCCATCGTTAGCGCATTTCTCTTCGCAGCGCTTGGATTTGTAATTAAGAATCGTCGAATTCAGGTCGTAGTAACATTTTTTGCACTCATAGTCTTTGTGCTTCTAGTACGGCCAACTCCATCGGTGCTTCGAGCGGGTCTGATGGCAGCAGTTTTTCTAGTGGCAAAGTTAAGTGGTTCGCGAAATGCCGGCGTTAACTCCCTGGCCACGGCGATATCGCTATTACTTCTTATCAATCCATTTCAAGCCTTCGAGGCAGGCTTCATATTAAGCGTCTTAGCTACCACTGGCTTGCTCTTTTTGGCCCCTGAAATTGCAGCAAAGGTCCCGGGGCCGAAGTTAGTTGGAGAATTAATCTCAATTCCTACGGCCGCGACTATTTTCTGCGCCCCTTATTTGCTGGTGATTTCAGATGGGATGAATTTGGGGGCCATAATCCTAAATATCTTGGTAGCGCCGGTGGTTCCGATAGTTACGATTTTGGGCTTCATCGCAACGCTTTTGATCCTGCCCTTACGCGAAATTGCTCGACCAATTTTGGAACTTGCTGATCTAGGAACGAGTTGGATTGTCTATATTGCCACATGGAGTGATTTCACACCCTCACTTATTTCTAGCCCGATCATAATTCTTCTTCTGACTAGTGCGATTCCGATTTACAGATACCTCGGTAGACAAGTTGCACTCTTATATCTGGCATTACTTCTCACGTTCGCAACCTCAGATCGACTTCTCTTTCCAGGAAATAATTGGAAAGTAGGTCAGTGCGATGTTGGACAGGGCGACGCGCTACTTATTAATCTCGGTAGTGGAACTGCCATGCTCTTTGATGCGGGCCCAGACCCAAGGCTATTAGAGCGATGCTTAGAGCTATTCAAAATAAAGACATTGCCTCTGGTAGTTATAAGTCATGCACATGCCGATCACTACGAAGGAATCTCTGGAGTTGGTTCTCGAGAAGTAGGCGAGTTATGGAGCTCTCGAGAGATTGATTTATTGGAGAATGTCCAGAATCGAATTGTCCGAAAAGGCGAGAAATTTCAGATAGGTGATTCCAAAGTCGAAGTCATTTGGCCCAACACCGGAACGGAAACTTTTGACTCTATAGCTGGGGATGGTTCAACTGAAAACAATCGAAGCGTCGTTGCGGTGGTCGAAATTGCCAATTTGAAGATTCTCATAACTGGGGACATCGAACCAGGCGCCCAGCAAGAGATAGCTAAAGACTTAGCGAGCATTGATGTAATAAAGGTTCCGCATCATGGATCTCGCTTTCAAGAGCCATCACTCTTTAACGGTGCTTCAATATTTCTAATCAGCGTTGGAAAGAACTCTTATGGCCACCCTGATCAGGGTCTAATATCGATGCTATCGAGCATGGGTAGGGTCTTTCGGAGCGATCGAGATGGCGCAATCTCCTTGGGGTGGCGCCTCGATGATTTGGGGGAGCCGATATTCTCAGCGCGTCAATTGAGAAAGGATTGGTGGCGAATTTCATGGCATTAACTCCACTCCTACTCATTCATGGAAGCGAAGTTGCGCTATCAGACCGCGCACTTTCTGAAGCGCTTGCTGCTCGTAAAGATTTTGAAAGAACCAATCTTGATGGTGACGAGCTTGAGGTTGGCCGCTACAGCGAAGTTATTGCGCCTTCGCTCTTCTCGGAAAATCGCGTGATTATCTTGCGAGACCTGCAAGATGTACCTGCAGAAGTTGGCCAAGAGATTCTGGAAAGTTTCGATTCAATTGACTCTAATACTCATTTGATTTTTATTCATCGTGGCGGGGTCAAAGGAAAAGGTTTAGTAGACAAGATAAAGAAATTAAAGGCTGAGTACATTTCATGTGAACCGCTGAAGAAGCAGAGCGAAAAAGCTGAATTTGTAAGGGAAGAGTTCCTTCGACACGGCAGAAAGATTTCTAGCGCAGCAATCGAAGCGCTAGTAAGTGCAACCGGAAGCGACACCCGCGAATTAGCGGCTGCATGTAGCCAAATTGCCTTTGATACTAACGCTGGAAAAGCCATCATCGATGAGGATGACATAGCCAATTATTATCAGGGCAGAGTTGAGGCAACTGGGTTTGATGTTGCAGATGCGGTAATTGCTGGCGACGTCAAAGGAACTTTGATTTCTTTACGTAATGCCCTCGATACCGGCACTGACCCAGTCATGATTATTGCCGCAGTCGCAAACTCGGTTCGGGCTCTTGCAAAGGTCTCGGATCTACCGAGAAATGCAAAATCTTTTGAGGTTGCGGGAAAATTAGGACTTGCACCTTGGCAGATTGACAAAGCGCGCCGCCAATTAACTAAATGGCGACCCGGGATGATTACATTTGCTATCGCAGAATTAAGCCGAGCCGATGTGGGAGTCAAGGGAGGCGAGGCGGCGCCGATTTATGCGCTGGAAAGGGCGATGGTTTCGATAGCTAAAAATGTGGCCTCTGGGGGCTCGGTTTGAGCCTCACGCGGGGCTGCTGATACCCTTCGGCGCTCGTAAAAGCGGGCAAATGAGAAAGTAAGGGAAGGCAGTTTCGTGGCAAATATCAAGTCTCAGATCAAGCGGATCAAGACCAATGAGAAGGCAAGACTTCGCAATAAGTCGGTTCGTTCCTCTTTCAAGACTGCGATTCGCCGTTTCCGTGATGCCGTATCTGCTGGTGACAGCACCGCGATTGCTACTGAATTGAAGACCGCCTCGCGCGAATTAGATGTAGCCGTATCAAAGGGCGTTATCCATGCCAACCAAGCTGCGAACAAGAAGTCGGCTATGGCAAAAGCAGCCCATAAAGCCGGCGTTCGCTAAAACCTTCATCAATAAGAATTAGGCGGACGAGCGATGCCCGCTATTTCATTAAATAAGGCGCCACAACCCTCAAAGACTGATCCGGCGCAGATCCGTAATTTCTGCATCATTGCTCATATAGATCACGGAAAATCTACCCTGGCGGATCGTATGCTCGGAATCACTGGCGTCGTTGAAGCTCGAAATATGCGAGAGCAATATTTAGATCGCATGGATATCGAACGCGAACGAGGTATCACAATTAAAAGTCAAGCTGTTCGGCTTCCTTGGCGCTCTGGGATTGATGGCAAGGAGTACATCCTTAACATGATTGATACTCCTGGCCATGTCGACTTTACCTATGAAGTCTCGCGTTCGCTGGCAGCATGCGAAGGTGCGATTCTATTAGTTGATTGCGCGCAGGGTATTGAGGCACAGACTCTTGCGAATCTATATCTAGCGATGGAAAACGACCTGACAATTATCCCGGTCCTCAACAAAATTGATTTACCGGCAGCTCAGCCAGATAAATTTGCTGAAGAGTTATCAAAATTAGTCGGCTGTAAACCAGAAGATTGCCTAAGAGTTTCAGGTAAGACGGGCGCAGGAGTAGAAGAGCTTCTTGACCAGATTGTTGCCCAAATACCCGCACCAAAAGGCTCGGCTGATGCCCCGGCTAGAGCGCTGATATTTGACTCTGTCTATGACACATATAGAGGCGTTGTCACTTATGTGCGAGTATTTGATGGAAAACTCTCACCGCGCGAGCAGATTCAAATGGTTTCAACGGGCGTTCGCCATGAACTACTTGATATTGGCGTTATCTCACCTGAGCCCGTATCTAGCGCTGGAATTGGAGTTGGCGAAGTTGGATATCTGATTACTGGGGTAAAAGATGTGCGGCTATCTAGAGTTGGCGACACCGTAACTTCGTATCACAACCCAGCGAAAGAGGCGCTCTCTGGTTACAAGGATCCAAAGCCGATGGTCTTTTCTGGGCTGTATCCAATCGATGGCGATGATTATCCAATTCTGCGCGATGCTTTAGATAAATTGCAGCTAAATGATGCAGCGCTCGCATATGAGCCGGAAACATCTGTTGCCCTTGGCTTTGGATTTAGATGCGGGTTTCTTGGCTTGCTTCATATGGAGATTGTTCGCGAACGTCTAGAGCGAGAGTTCAATCTCTCTTTAATCTCCACCGCTCCGAATGTTGTTTATCGAGTCTTTCTTGAGGATGGAAGCGAAAAAATCGTAACAAATCCAAGTGAGTATCCAAATGGCAAGGTTGCAAAGGTCCTCGAGCCGATTGTAAAGGCCACAATTCTCTCGCCCTCGGATTACATCGGCACCATTATGGAGCTCTGCCAATCTCGCCGAGGAACTTTAGGCGGAATGGATTACCTTTCTGAGGATCGAGTGGAAATCAGATATACATTGCCACTAGCGGAGATCGTCTTTGATTTCTTTGATCAACTTAAATCTCGAACTAAGGGTTATGCATCACTTGATTACGAACCCATAGGCGAAGCCGAAGGTGACTTAGTAAAAGTTGATATCTTGCTTCAAGGGGACACCGTTGATGCGTTTAGCTCGATTGTGCACCGCGAAAAGGCTTACCCATACGGCGTCATGATGACTACAAAATTGCGCGAATTAATTCCAAGGCAGCAATTCGAAGTTCCAATTCAGGCAGCAATCGGCGCCAAGATAATCGCTCGTGAGAATATCCGAGCTATCCGGAAAGATGTCCTAGCAAAGTGCTACGGCGGCGACAT
>JBEARJ010000031.1:0-17765 GCA_041163285.1 Actinomycetota bacterium
GAAACTGCAGATGGACCGGTCGCGCCAGTTGCTCCTGTTGCGCCGGTTGCGCCCGCAGGTCCTGTTGCACCAGTGTCACCCTTGTCCCCTTTTAGTCCTTGAGCACCAGTTGCTCCCGCCGGACCAGTTAACCCAATTGCACCAGTAGCTCCTGTGGCACCAACTGCTCCAGTTAATCCCGTATCACCTTTATCTCCTTTTAATCCTTGAGCGCCAGTTAATCCGATAGCTCCGGTTAATCCAGTGTCACCCTTGTCGCCCTTAAGACCTTGCGAACCAGTGAGTCCTGTCGCGCCAACTAAACCTTGTTCGCCCGTTGCTCCGCGTTCTCCGGGATCTCCTTTATCTCCCTTTTCGCCTTTCTCACCTTTCTCTCCAGGTAGACCTTGTGCTCCAGAATCACCTTTTGGTCCACGCGATCCATCAGCGCCCGTTGAAGCGGAACCTTTTTCGCCATCGCGTCCATCGCTTCCCGCGGGTCCTCGCAAACTAACTGCTGCTGGCCAACGATTCTTTGCCTTCGGACCGTAAATATTGAAATTCAAAACATCGATGTAAAAGTCTCCGTTGATTCCGATTTTTGAAGTCGGTGCACCTTTTCCGTTGAGTACAGAATTTGGCACGCTCTGATTGGTTCTTCCTGCGCCATTCGCAGGTGAAAATGTGGACACAGATACCAAGAGAATGAGTGTAGATAAAAGCTTTACGGGAAGTTTGGAAATCATGGCACCCCTCCTTGAGGGGTAAGGACCCCTGGAATAGGGATGTGGGTCTAAATGGTGATGTCTGATTTGTATACAAAACAGACCAATTTCTCTCTATGAAATCTCATTCCATGCGCGTATAACCTGTAGTCGGGTGAAAAAATTCTCAGGTGTCTCAAATGAATAATGTGAAAAGTATTCAGGAAAAGGGAGTTCTATTCCGCAATCGGACACAGATGTGCCCGATGAATAAACGAACGACAGGAGTATCCAGTAAATGAAGAAAAAGTTAGTAGCAGCATCAGTGGTTGCTGGTGTTGCTCTTACTCTGGGATCATTCTCTAGTGCAGTTGCTCATGATGGCAAAGGTAAAAGGGGTACAGGAATTTCAAATGTTCTTGACGGCCTAGTCACTAAAGGAACACTCACTAAAGACCAAGTCGATTCAATCAAGAAAGCTATGGCGGATGCTAAAGCCTCTTTTAAAATTGAACTTGATGAACGACGCGCAGCGCATCTCAAAGTAATCACGGACACTCTCGGAATTTCAGAAACAGACTTAAAGGCACGTTTAAAGGCCGGCGAGACTCTTGCTGCAATTGCTGGAGCGAAAAAAGACACCTTGATTGCCGCGCTGGTTGCATTTCATTCCAAGCAGATTGATGATGCGGTTGCCTCTGGCAAACTGAATTCAGATAGAGCTGCTGCGATGAAATCCAACCTTGTCGATCATGTGAGCAAAATGGTTGATCGCGCCAAAGGTTCAAAAGATGGACTTGGAAAAGGCAAGAAGTTTGGCCACAAAGGTGGCAAGGGCTTCCGCCAGGGGCCAAGAGCATAAGTTTCTTCTAAACCCTTTCGACAGTAGTACCTCCTCGACAGAGAGAACCACCGGTTAATGGGCCGGTGGTTCTTTCATTTCTCGCCAACTTTTTGAGAGGGTTGGCTAATGAGGATACATATTGGTAGCGATCATGCAGGCTTAGAGTTCAAGAACAAGATTGTTGAACATCTTCAATCAAAGGGTCACGAGGTTGTAGATCATGGTCCCCATACTTTTGATCCACTAGATGACTATCCGGTTTTCTGTATTCCTGCTGCTGAAGCTGTGGCAAAAGATCCTGGGTCCTTTGGAATCGTTTTGGGCGGCTCTGGCAACGGGGAACAAATGGCCGCGAACAAGGTCAAAGGTGTCCGTGCTGCGCTCGTCTGGAGTAAGGAGATTGCTGTCCTTGCGCGCGAGCACAACAACGCAAATGTTATTTCACTGGGTGGCCGTATGCACGATGAGGCATTCTGTCTCGAGTTGGTTGATCTCTTCTTGGCTACACCATTTCCGGGCGATGAAAGACATGTTAGACGGATTGGCTTGATGTCCAAGTACGAAAGCGACGGGAAACTCTAAGTTCTTCGATAACGGAAGTCTGTTACTACATGCTCCTTTGATATTCCTTTACCTTCAAACTTAGTAATTGGTCGCCAACTTGGCCTATCTATTACTCCCCCATTAAATTCAGGGACTTGTGCAAAATTCTTTTCAATCTCATTTGCGTACGGCAACCAATCGGTAGCGATACAAACTTCACCACCAATCTTTAGCTTTCTTGCTAGCAGTGAGATAAAGGGTGGTTGAAGCAGTCTACGTTTAGATTGGCTGCGCTTCGGCCATGGATCTGGAAAGAAGATGTGAAACTTATCTATTGAGCTATCTTCGACATGATCTAGCAGTACATCCCAAATATCTTCGTTGATAATCTTTAGATTTCTTAGCCCGAGGGCTTCAGCGCGAATTATCAACGCTCCAATTCCAGGTTTATGAACTTCGACTGCGACATATCCGTTTTCGGGGTTCGCTGCCGCAATTTGAGCGGTCGCCTCACCCATGCCACTGCCAATTTCAAATACAACTTCTTTGGGCTTAATTGAATAGAAGAGTTCTCTTGGGTTGATAATCCCTTGGAGCGGAACTTCGAATCTATTCCAATGATTCATTAGCGCATCCGATTGGGCCTTCGTCATCCGCTCACCCCTGAGGCGGAAACTACGTAATCTGAAATTCTTGGGAGTGACCTGCTCCATAGTGGCAAAGAGTGCCATCTCTGCTTGGATAGGCGCATGCCAGGTAACAATCTCTCGCGCGCTGAGGCCGCAGACCGCTCAGCACACCTAAAAATCCATAACTACGAAGTGACCCTAGATGTCACGACTGGTGACAATACCTTCTACTCCAAGTCAAAAGTGACCTTTGCCTGCTCGAAACCAGGGTATTCCACCTTTATTGATGCAGTTGGAAAGAGATTGATATCTGCGAACCTTAATGGCAAGAGCATCGATTCATCTGAGTTCACGGGGCAATCTCTATTTCTAAAAGATTTACAAGCTGAGAATGAACTAGTCGTTGAAGTGGAAGCGATCTATTCAAAGACTGGTGAAGGGCTTCAGAGGTCTGTAGATCCCGTTGATAATGAGGTTTACCTCTACTCTCAAGGCGAAACTGCCTTCATTCGAAACATGTATCCGTGTTTTGATCAGCCAGATTTGAAAGCAACTTTTGATTTCACTGTAATTGCTCCCTCACATTGGGAAGTAATTTCAAATAATCCTGTTAAGAACAAGAGCGTTGTTGATGGAAAGAATAAGTGGGAATTTACAAGAACTCCTGTCATGTCCACATACATAACTGCTGTGGTGGCCGGTCCTTATGCTCATGTTCATGATGAGTACAACGGCAAGAAAAAGATTCCGATGGGAATTTATTGTAGAAAGTCACTTTTTCAGCACCTTGATGCCGAAGAGATATTCAATGTAACAAAGCAAGGATTCGAGTACTTCGAAAGAGTCTTCGGTCTGGCTTACGCCTTCGAGAAGTATGACCAGATCGCCGTCGTTGACTTCAACTGGGGCGCTATGGAGAACGCAGGTTGCGTCACATTCCGCGAAGAACTACTTGTATTTAGGTCTAAGGTAACTGAGCGAATGTATAACGCTCGTGCAAACACAATCCTGCACGAGATGGCACACATGTGGTTTGGAAATTTAGTGACTATGAAGTGGTGGGATGACTTGTGGCTAAACGAGTCATTTGCCGAATGGTCCTCATACTTAGCCCTCGTTGAAGCTACCCGCTTCAAGAATTCATGGGCCGGGTTTAATGCTGAACGGAAGAACTGGGCCTATCGCCAAGATCAACTAAGTTCAACACATCCAATCGCGGCTGATATGGTCGACATTGAAACGGTAAAAGCAAATTTTGACGGAATTACATATGCAAAAGGCGCCTCGGTTCTACACCAACTAGTGGCCCATGTTGGTCGAGAAAACTTCATCTCTGGGCTACAGTGATGAACTTGAAGCAAAGAGCGGTCGCTCTCTCGATAATTGGGTCGCTACCTGGCTTCAAACAGCAGGCGTAAATACATTAAGACCTGAAGTTAATTTAAGTGGAGATACATACGATTCGATTGCAATTAAACAAGAGCCACCTTTAATCCCCGCAGGATCAAATGAAAAGAGACCGCACCGGCTCGCAGTCGGACTTTATGACCTCAAAGGTTCCTCTCTAGAGCGGAGAACTTCAGTCGAGCTAGATGTAACTGGAGAACTAACTTCAGTGGACAAGCTAAAAGGAGAAAAGGTCGCAGATCTGCTACTCATTAATGATAAGGATCTTTCTTACGCCAAAATCAGATTCGATCAACGCTCCATTGAGACTTTGAAGTTTCACCTCGGAAAGTTAAATGACAATCTATCGAGAGCTCTTTGCTGGTCGGCTGCATGGGACATGCTCCGTGACGCTGAGATATCAGCATCTGATTTCATCGACATTGCAATCGCCGGACTACCCGGAGAAGATGACATTACGACTGTTACAGCGCTTGGAAATCAACTTACCTCTGCAGTTGAAATCTATGCGGCGCCGAAGAACCGAGATGCGTTACGCGAAAAAATCGCAACCATAATTGGTGAGCTATTGGATAAGGCGAAGCCAGGCAGTGACTTCCAACTTCAGTTTGCGCGGGTCTTTGCTTCTATGGCTCATACTCAAGATCAAGGTAAGAAGATTCGCGAACTTCTTGATGGAAAGTTAAGCGGACTTACTATTGATGCGGACTTGCGCTGGCACCTACTAATCTCTTTGGTTGAGCGAGGACTTGCGGGAGTAAATGAGATTGACGCTGAACTACAGCGCGATAACACTCTTACCGGCCAACTTGCTCACGAACGATGCATGGCTGCGCTTCCCGATCTCGAAGCTAAAGAGAGGGCCTTCAAAAAGGCTACCGAGAACTTTGAGATCTCGAACTGGATGCGCCTCTCGGCTATCCAAGGATTTGCCCGGCCACTCCACCGTGACTTTCATGCAAAATTCATTGAACGTTACTTTGGCTTAATTCTGGATATCTATAACACCAAGTCATATGAGGACTCATCAAACATCATTGATCTTCTCTTCCCGAGTTATGTTGTCTCTAATGAGACTCTCGCAAAGACGGATGCTTGGCTTAATTCAACTGGTAAGGATGCCCACCCAACGCTCCGACGCCATGTGATGGAAGCTAAGGATGCGCTAGTTAGAGCGCTAAAGGTTCAATCGGTAGATCGTTAATTACTCGTTGATTCGAGTAATCACATCTTGTTTCTGGCGATTGCGCTTTGACTTCTTGAGATTCTCAGACGCAACGACTAGCACCCAGACCGCGAGAAATATTGCCGTTGGAGCGACAAAGAACCAGAGAAAGCCTTCAAGAAATGGCAGCGGTTCGCCGGGCAGCGAACCATCCTCATTAAGTGCTAGAAGCATGACCGGATTCTAGGCAGTTGCGGCTACGACGCCAAATGGTTCGAGATATGGAACCCATCTCTTTTCAGCGCGACCAGTTCCAAGAATTCGCCAAGCAGCGCCGACTGGTTCACGTGGAAGTGATCGTAATCTCCAACCAAGTTCTTTAAGAGTTCTATCCGCCTTCAAATGATTGCATCGATGACAAGCGCTCACGACATTTTCCCAAGAGTGATCACCGCCACGACTTCTAGGAACAACATGATCAATTGAGGTTGCTGTGGCTGCGCAATACACACATCGCCCGCCATCTCTAGCAAATATTGCACGTCGTGAAAGTGGAACTGTGTGACGATAAGGAATCTTTACAAATTTATGTAAGCGAATTACTGCGGGAAGAATTACTGAACCTGAGGCGTAACGTAATTCAATCTCTGATTCTTCGACCATGGTGGCACGATTATTCAAAACTAAAATAAGCGCGCGTCTATCAGAAACGACACCCAGTGGCTCGTAGGTGGCGTTTAGAACTAAAGTCCTTCTCGTCGTCACCGACACTTGTCCAAACCCCTTTATGCAACGCGTGGCTCGCGTCGTGGGGGAAATCCTGCCTGAACTCCCTCCGAATTGTGCGGAATTCCGGTTAATTTCTTATAAAGTCCCGCTCAAATGGAGCTCAATTTCAGCGCGCGGGAAGCCTTAGATTGGTTCTTGGGGGCCCCAGTTCGAATATTGGTGATTCTCCTCATCGCCATAGTTCTTCAGCGAATCGCATCTCGAGCAATTACTAAAGCCCTCTCTAAAGTGGCAGATGCGGACTTCATCCCTGGTGAGCGATCACAAGCCAATCGACAGAGAGAACGGGCGCGAACTGCTGCGTCGGTTTTAACGAGTACTTCTAAAGCTCTCATCGGATTGATTGCGGGCGCGATGATCCTTGGGGAACTAGGCGTTGATCTTGGACCACTTGTTGCATCTGCGGGTGTTGTCGGCTTCGCAGTCGGCCTAGGCGCCCAAACTATTGTGCGAGATGTATTTTCAGGAGTAATCATGTTGGTCGAAGATCAATATGGTGTTGGCGATGAAGTTGAAGTGCTCGAAGTCAAGGGTCGCGTTGAAACCGTCGGGCTTCGCATTACTACTGTTCGCGATCGCCAAGGCACACTCTGGTACTTACGAAATGGTGAAATTCTTAAAGTTGGGAATAAATCTCAAAAAGCGCGCGGTTGATTCACCATTGAGTTCGCGGCCATAACCAGATAATTCCAAAGCTCTTCCTTCAAGTCCGCTCTCAATTCAACCTCGTCAACCGCAGATTTCATATGTCTAAGCCAGACATCACGTTCCATCTCACCGATATGAAATCCGGCATGGCGCATTCGTAACCTTGGATGACCACGTTGCTCACTATAAGTTGTGGGCCCACCCCAATATTGTTCGAGAAACATTAGTAATCGCTCAGCGGCTCCCTTGAAATCATCATCGGGATACATGGGCCGAAGAACTGGATCAACTGCAACTAAAGCGTAGAAGTGAGAAACTATTTTCTCAAAGGACTCTCTTCCGCCCATCTCGTCATAAAGCGTCATTTGTCTTTAATTTTAAGTGACCAGATACCTAGAAGTGATACCGGAATAGCTGCGAAAACACAGAGCCAGCCATAAGAGAGTGTTCCGATAATTACTCCAGCCAACGCTCCCCCGCCTGCGCCAGATAGGTTCATCACTAGATCACTTGCTCCCTGAGCAGAGGTCTTAACTTCTGGCGCTACTGATTCCGTTAGAAAAGCTGAACCCGCAATTAGTGTGAATGACCAGCCGAGACCCAGCAAGAAGAGCCCAATTCCAAGTGTGATCGCATCATCTGGAGCAGCAATTCCGGAAATTACGGCAGATATGAGAAGTGTTACTACGCCTATCTTGATCGTATTTATTCGCCCCATTCGATCGCTAATTGATCCGACAATTGGCGAGAATGCATACATGCCAACAACATGAATACTTATTACTAATCCAATAATAGTTAGCGTGACATCAACATGAGCCATGTGCACGGGGGTCATGACCATTATGGAAACCATTGCTACGTGGCCAATTGCTATTGAAAGGATTGCGAAGAGCGCTCTTTCATTCTTCTTAATATGTGAAAGTGCCTCCTTGGTAGATCGCTTTACAGCAGTTGTTACAGCTGACTCTTTCTGAGCAAGAAGATACGGATCAGGCCGGAGAAAAATCTGTATCACTAAAGTTGCAAGGAAAAGTGCTACGGCAGAAATCAAATAAGGACCGACCAATCTTGGCAGTCCGAAGTTTTCGGCGAGGTTTCCAGAAGGCTCCATCAAGTTAGGTCCAGCGACTGCGCCTATTGTTAATCCCCAGACAACAAATGAGAGTTGCTTGGCGCGCGTTTCATTTGTTGCAAGATCAATAGCAGCAAAACGAGCTTGGTATCCCGCCGCAGATGCTGCGCCGACAAAAAAAGTACCGAGCAGCATGAGAATCAAGTTCTCACTTGCACCACCGATAATTGCCATTAGTGACCCAATTAAGCCCGCGATATAACCAACGGAGAGCGCCAACCGTCTTCCACCCCGTGAAGTTAATCTTGCTAGCGGGAGCGCCAGCGCCGCAGCCCCTAAAACCGAAGAGGTTTGAGCCAAGCCTGCTAGCGTTTCAGAATCAGTTATCGAAGCAACGAGTAAGGAACCTGCAGCTACTGTTCCGGCGACTCCAAGGCCATTTAAGACTTGGGCAGATGCAAGGACTTTTACAGTCTTCGCTTGTTGCGTAGCAATCACTTAGTTCGCATCCAAACCGCAGTATCTGCGGGCAGCATGAAATCTCTGATTGGAGAACTTGATACGAGCAACTCTCCATCAGGAAGTTTTATCTCTCCACCAAAATTGACCAGACATAAGAAATTGCCTGGTCGGGTGAAAGCGAGAACATATCTTCCAAAGTCAACCCAAGTCATCGATCCATCACCAAGACCCGCTTCTTTATGTCTAATCTCAAGTGCAGTGCGATACATATTCAAAGTTGATGATGGATCTTTGTCTTGCGATTCAACCGAATACTCACCCCACCAATTAGGTTGAGGTAGCCAGGCTTCTTCAGGAGTAACAGATGCTGTTCCAGAAAATCCGAATGCAGAATCAGCCGCACTGCGCCAAGGAAGCGGCACGCGACAACCGTCACGACCTTTGTCGGTGTTATTCGACATGTTCCAACGAGGATCTTCTAAGCGATGTTCAGGGATATCACGAACCTCAGGCAGCGCTAACTCTTCTCCTTGATAAATATATGCGCCACCTGGGAGAGCCAGCATCAAAAGAGCTCCGGCGCGAGCGCGACGTTTTCCGAGTTCTAAATCCAATTTATCAACATCGCCATGACGATCTAGAGTTGTTTCACCAGTTCCAGGTTGTAGTCCAAGTGCGAAGCGATCAACAGAACGGACAACATCATGGTTATTGAAAACCCAAGAAGCTGGTGCACCTACATCCTGAATAGCTTGGAGCGAAGAATCAATATTCTTCTTTAGATCTTCGATCTCCCATTTAGAGGTAAGAAAATCAAAGTTGAATGAGTTAGCTAACTCGTCCTTGCGTAAATAGAGCGCAATTCTGGAGGCCGGAGAAACCCATGCTTCGGCGACTGCCATGCGGTCACCCTCATAGGAATCAAATATCTTTCGCCATTTTCGATAAATCTCATGTACGCCATCTTGATCCCAGAAGGGCATCCGCTGCGCCGCAAGCATCTCAGGGGTTGCACTCTCTTTATCAAGTGCATCGGGAAGCCCCGGCGCCTTAACCATTCCATGTGCAACATCAATTCGAAATCCATCGACACCGCGATCTAGCCAGAAGCGAAGCGTATTCTCAAAGTACTCATGTACCTCTTGGTTTTCCCAATTGAAGTCGGGTTGTTCAACAGCAAAGAGATGTAAATACCACTGGCCAGGTTTTCCATCTGCCTCAGTTATACGATGCCAAGCAGGTCCACCAAAAACGGCCTGCCAATTATTTGGTGGAAGTTCTCCATTTGCACCTTTTCCATCCCGGAAGATGTAACGATCACGTTCTTTAGATCCAGGGGCGGCACGAAGCGCTTCTTGGAACCAAGCATGCTTATCTGATGAATGATTTGGAACGATATCTACGATTACTCGAATTCCCATCGCATGAGCTTCTTTAATTAGTAGTTCAGCTTCTTTGAGAGTTCCATAGTCAGGTTCAATATCCATGTAATCAGAGACGTCATAACCATGATCTTTTTGAGGCGATGGATACCAAGGTGTAATCCAAATAGCATCAATACCGAGTCGCTTCAGATACGGAAGGCGAGAACGTATTCCTTCGACATCACCTTTTCCGTCGCCATTCGAATCTGCAAATGAACGGATGTAAATCTGATAGGTGACGGCATCGCGCCACCAAGGGCGTGCGCCGCGTGGAATAGTAGTTCCCACTTAACCCTCCTGGATTAGATATTTTTCGAGGAACTTACGTTCCGCGTCATTAAGTGGCCTCGACTTTGAGACTGATTCATCAACGCCTACCTGGACCGTTCGAATTCTTGCGCATATCTCTTCACCATTACGAATTTCATAGACCATGTTGAAGGAGGAGTTTCCAATTTTCTCTACCCAGAGATCCACATCAACAAATATCCCACCGATGGTGATGCCTTTGAAAAAATCCACTTCTGCTCGCGCAACCACCATCGCCATTAACCCAGGTAGTTCTCCCTTGGAATGATGCTGCATAAAGGACCACTCAAACCGAGCTTCTTGGCGAACGAATGCTTTGTGCGAATACTTCATCGAGTCAATTTCCTATAAGTGACGCGATGTGGTCTAGCAGCTTCTGGTCCCAGTCTTTCAATCTTGTTCTTCTCATATGATTCAAAGTTTCCTTCAAACCAGAACCATTGTGAGTCACCTTCATAGGCCAGGATATGGGTAGCAACTCGGTCAAGGAACCAGCGATCGTGAGAAATCACCACAGCGCATCCCGGAAACTCAAGGAGAGCATTTTCTAAAGACCCAAGTGTTTCTACATCTAGGTCATTTGTCGGCTCATCGAGCAACAATAGATTTCCGCCCATTTTTAAAGTGAGAGCAAGATTCAATCTATTCCGCTCGCCACCAGAAAGTACCCCAGCAGCTTTCTGTTGATCTGGACCTTTAAAACCAAATGCTGAAACATAAGCACGGCTAGGCATTTCAACCTGGCCTACCTTCATGAAATCCAGTCCATCTGAAACAACTTCCCAGAGAGATTTCTTTGGATCGATTCCGGAGCGAGACTGATCTACATAAGAAATCTTTACAGTCTCACCAACTTTAATATTTCCAGAGTCAGGCTCTTCTAAGCCAAGAATCATCTTAAATAAGGTGGTTTTTCCGGCGCCATTGGGACCGATAACACCAACAATTCCATTTCGTGGCAGCGAAAATGAGAGATTATCGATTAGCAATCTCTCGCCGAAACCTTTACTTAGATTCTCAACATCAACCACAATATTTCCAAGACGTGGCCCCATCGGAATCTGAATCTCTTCGAAATCAAGTTTTCTCGCTTTTTCTGCTTCGGCAGCCATCTCTTCATATCTTGCTAAACGAGCCTTTGACTTGGCCTGACGGCCCTTTGCATTCTGGCGGACCCAATCTAATTCTTCCGCGAGGCGCTTTGCTCGCTTCGCATCTTTCTGGCCCTCAATCTTTAGGCGCTGGGCCTTAGTATCAAGGTAAGTCGAGTAGTTGCCCTCATAAGGATATGCGCGACCGCGATCCAATTCGAGAATCCATTGCGCAACGTTGTCCAAAAAGTAGCGATCGTGAGTGATAGCAACAACGGTACCTTCATATTTCGAGAGGAACTGTTCTAGCCAAAGAACCGATTCAGCATCAAGGTGGTTTGTCGGCTCGTCTAGAAGTAAAAGATCAGGTTTTTGTAATAGCAATTTGCATAGAGCTACACGACGTCGCTCTCCACCAGATAGAACCTTTACATCGGCATCTGGCGGTGGACACCTAAGTGCATCCATTGCCTGTTCAAGTTGTGAATCCAAATCCCAAGCATTCAAGTGATCTAGTTTTTCCTGCAAAGTTCCCATCTCAGCCAAGAGTTTGTCGTAGTCGGCATCAGGGCTAGCCATCTCTTCGGAGACCTGATTGAAGCGATTTAGTAATGCGATTGTTTCTGCGACGCCTTCTTGAACATTCTCAAGAACATTCTTCTCATCATTTAAGGGAGGCTCTTGAAGCAGAATCCCGACGCTATATCCCGGAGTTAAGTAAGCCTCTCCATTTGATGGTTGCTGTAATCCCGCCATCATCTGTAAGACTGTTGATTTACCTGCGCCGTTCGGACCAACAACACCGATCTTGGCGCCAGGAAGGAACATCAGGGTTACGTCATCGAGAATGACTTTATCGCCGTGCGCTTTGCGCACCTTCTTCATCGTATAAATGAACTCTGCCACGAGGCGAAACCCTATCGCGTCACTGCTCGGTAGACTTCAACCTATAAATGCGCCCGTAGCTCAGTCGGATAGAGCACCCGCCTTCTAAGCGGGTTGTCGCAGGTTCGATTCCTGCCGGGCGCGCTCTCCTTTTTATCAAATAGAAAGAGATCCGAAGTCCTTCCGAACTTCGGATCTCCTCTCTCTATTGCTTAGCTAATCAATCCCTCGATATTGATTAGCCGATTCTTGCAATTAACTTCTTATTGAAGTCATAGAGCGGACCATCGATGACCGCAAACTCTGTCTGTGGGAATCGCTTGGCACACTCATCCAAGATAAAGGTCATTAGCTTTTTGACCGCCGCAGCCTTTTGCTTATCTTTGTAGTTCGTTAACACGAGTGCATAGGAAGTGGAGCCGAGAAGGTAAGCCTGCGGATTGGTTGTTTTGTAATCCAAGTTCAGAGTTCCATTTGCATCATTGAAGCTCGCTGAGCCGAGAAAGGCTGAAACTCCAGCTGCTCCTGGCTCTACGGCAACATCTGCGTTATTGAACAACTTTGCAAACCCAAGATCATTCTTCGTTGCGTAATCCTTTTCAGCATACGTGATTGAACCTGGAGTCTTTGCAGCCAATGCAGATACTAGCTCTGATCCCCGAGCGCTCTGAATTCTCCCGATATTTTCGGGTGAATTAATATTTCCAGGGAAAGATGCGTCAAAAGCGTTATTACCTTTCTTTGTCCACACGTTTGGAACCGCTGCACTCAAATAGTTGGTGAGAATTCCTGAAGTGCCTGAAGAGTCAGCACGATAGATCACAACAATATCGGTCTTTGGAAGGCGGGTATTGATTCGCTTCTGCGAGAAGCGCTTTACGACTGGGTTTCCTTTTTCATCTTTCTTGACCACTCTTGTGTAAGTGGACTGTCCACCGACAGTTGTTTTGGTGCGGACGGTCGCAAATACCGGTGACTTTACAATTCGTGCATTGTCAGCCTTAATTGCTGGATCATTCCACTTAGTAATTTCTCGAGCGAAAATTTTTGCAAGAGTAGTAGGTGATAAATGTAGTTGGCCTTTAATACCTGGAACGTTATAAAGAATTGCGACTGGAGCCGCTACTACTGGGAGATGAATCATGTCCGCTGGCGCAGTTGAACCAGTGTGTGGAGTGTCGGACCAACCAAAGTCAAAATCACCTTTATCGATACCGGAGCGACCTGCACCAGATCCTAAAGAGTTGTAAACATAGCTATCACCTGTGGCTCGAGCATATTCAGCTTTGCATGCATCAAGAATTGGGTTTGCAAAAGTTGCGCCACCGCCAACGAGATTAACTGCATAAGCCGGTGCTGTAATCAATGAGAAAGCTGCTGCAATAACTGCTATCTTCGAGAGTGTCTTGCGGACCAATTTGGTCTCCTTTTCTATCGTCTAGTAGAAGGTAGGAGAAACCTAGAAAAGCGGTAGTAACTAGAGTCATGTTCCCGCTAAACGATTCGGAAACAAAAGGTGAACAATTGGCTTTAGCCGAAGCGACCCGTAACGTAATTCTCAGTCCGCTCATCTTTTGGATTCGAGAAGATTTCGCTAGTCGGACCAGTCTCAATCATCATCCCGGGATGGCCATCAGCTAGGAAAAAGGCTGTGTAATCGGATATGCGAGCCGCCTGCTGCATATTGTGAGTAACAATGATTATCGTCATAGTCTCAGATAACTCACGGATAGTTTCTTCAATTCTTAAGGTTGAGCCCGGGTCTAAGGCTGAACAAGGCTCATCCATCAAAAGAACTTGTGGATTCACCGCCAGAGATCTAGCAATACATAAACGCTGTTGCTGACCGCCAGACAATGAACCGCCATGTGCATCAAGGCGATCTTTTACTTCATTCCAAAGTCCAGCACGTACTAAGCACTCCTCCATGAGTTCCTCTTTGTTGCTCCTTTTTAGTTGAGCGAGCTTTAAACCTGACAGAACATTCTCACCAATAGTCATTGAAGGGAAAGGGTTTGGTTTCTGAAAGACCATTCCAATCTTTAGGCGTATCTTTGTGACGTCGACACCTGACGCGTAGATATCTCGTCCATCAAGTAGAACTTCTCCAGCCATAGCTGCAGTAGGAATAAATTCGTGCATACGATTTAGGGTTCTGATGAAGGTGGACTTGCCACACCCCGATGGACCAATAAGTGCAGTTACTGTCCCTGCAGCGAAATCGAGCGAAACATCTGCGAGAACATGATTCTTTCCAAACCAGGCATGAATGCTGCGCGCTTCCAGGCCAGTGCCCATAGCGTGCTTTCCTGGAGTTCTATTGGCATTGCCTGCTGCCACGCTTGCCAAAGACGATGGCTTTGTATTTTCTGTCATTTCTATCTCCTAGCCTTCCCCAAGCGTCTCGCCGAAAAGAACAAAATCATGACGAGAACTAAGAGCACTAATATCGAAGCCCAAGCTCGTGCATTTGACTCAGCCGAACCAGATATCAACGCCTTCCAAATTGCATATGGAATTGAGCCCATTACGCCATCAGTAGGATTCAAATTTGTTACATCACCACCACCTGTGGTGAAAAGTAAAGGCGCTGTCTCGCCGGCGATACGTGCAATACCAAGAATCATTGCGGTAATTAGTCCACTCTTTGCTGCTGGAACCACCACCATAGCGACGGTTCTCCATTGGGTTGCCCCAAGAGCCAGCCCAGCTTCTCTTAAGTCTTCAGCAATCAACAAAAGTACTTCTTCAGCAGTTCGGGCAACTGTGGGTAACATCAAAATAGATAGAGCTAGGGCGCCCCATAAGCCATTGAATCCCCGTCCCGAACCGGAAATTATTGACGAGTAGATAAAGAGTCCAGCAACAATTGAAGGAACCCCGCTCATAGCTTGAACTAAGAATCGGATCAATCTAGATCCCGGACCTCGAATCTCAGTTAGATAAATTGCTGTTGAGATGCCAAGAGGAACAGAAATCAAAGTTGCAATTACAATCATTATGAAAGTTCCGATAATTGCATGAAGTATTCCGCCGACATTTAAAGGATCATTAACACTTGCAAGACCCATATCCGTCGTGAAAAAACCTACATATAGCCCCTTAGTGCCGCGAACTAGAACAGTTCCCAAGATGCTAATTACCGGAAAAATCGCAAGTAATGTGAGCGCGGTAATTATCGATGCGACTGCAGCGTTCTTTGCGGCTTGTCTGCCCCTGCTCCGACCCGCTAGGAACGAAGAGACAATGGTTGTGCAAATAATTACGCTTGCAAATGCGCCTAATTTTCCGGCAAAACCAGTAAATTCAACTAGAGCCCAAGTTCCTACAAGAACTGCCAATATTCCAATATAAGTAGGAATCAGGTCTTTTTGCTTTGGTTTCCATGGTTTTTGTGGCTTTGGATAATTTAGAGTTGTAGCACTCATAATCATCGCCCCTGCTTAACTGTTCGATTTACTAATAGATCCGCCAGCATATTTACAAGAAGCGTCAGCAAGAAAAGCATTAGTCCGGCAGCCATTAACGCCTTGATTTCCTCTGCCGAAGCCTCCCCGAATTTGAGGATAATCAACGAGGCAACGTTTCCACCTGCGCCAAGTAAGATTTGAAAGTTAGCTTGAAAAATGATGTTTAGCACCGTGAATACGGCAACAGTCTCGCCCATGGCTCTTCCCAACCCCAACATTGCTCCACCAACTACGCCGCTATAACCAAAAGGTAGAACAACAGCCCGAATCATGGACCATTTAGTTGCTCCGAGTGCATATGCCGCCTGGATTCGATCAAGAGGAGTTTGAGAGAAAACTTCTCGTGCAATTGAGGTAACAATCGGAATAATCATGATTGCAAGTACAAGTCCGGCAATAAAGGGTGACCGTGAAAAGAATGGCGTAGAGACATCAAATAGTGGAATCCATCCTAAATATTTATGAAGTAGCTTTGCCCAATACTCACCACTAGGCATGAGAACGTTGAAACCCCAAAGTCCAAAAAGAATTGATGGGAAAGCTGCCATTAAATCGATGACACCTACCAGAAATCCACGGATAGAGCTTGGCGCATAAAAATTTAAGTAAAGTGCCGCAGCAATTGAGATTGGAACGCCAATTGATACAGCTATAAGCGCGGTAACAATCGTTCCAATCAGCATCGCTCCAATTCCGTACACCGATGGATCTTCACTTGCTGTCCCATCCGAGTTAACTGAGGAATACCACTCATAGCCAGTGATAAAAGAGAGTCCCTCTCGAGCCAGAATCTCAAAACCACGAAGTCCCAAGAAGATTGCAATCGCCGCAAGTATTACCAGCGAAGAAAGAGCCCCTGTAAATATCACGGCCCGAAAAATCTTGTCTGATGTGCGAGGTTTTGTGGTTATGACTCGTGGGGTGGGTGCATTTATCTGCTTCGCTTCGGCCAAGGTCACGGCGCGATACTGCTACCAACCGTCGCGAAGGGGGTTGAGTAATAGTTAACAGAAGGTGAACGAGCCGTGAAATCTCACCCACCCCATGTCTGCCCCTAGCCTTGCTTCATGGCTAACGAGAACCCACCCTTGGTCTGGGTTGATTGCGAGATGACCGGGCTGGACCTCACCAAAGATGCCCTCATTGAGATTGCTGTGCTTGTAACTGATGAAAATTTAAACATATTGGGCGATGGAATCGATCTCACTATCCAAACGGATTCTGGAAAATTGGATGGCATGAGCCCAGAAGTAAGAGGAATGCATACCGAATCTGGACTCCTGGAAAAACTCAAAGATGGAGTAGAGATGAGTTTTGCTGAAGAGCAGATCATTACTTACCTATCTAAATTCACTTCAGCAGGTAAATCTCCAATTGCTGGAAACTCAATCGGAATGGACCGCAATTTCATCAATCGGGATATGCCAAGGCTCGGTGCGTTCCTGCACTACCGATCCGTTGATGTCTCTTCCATCAAAGAGTTAGCTCGTAGGTGGTATCCAAAGGTTTACTTCAATGCTCCGAAGAAGACCGGAAATCATAGAGCGCTAGGTGACATTCAGGATTCGATTGCTGAGTTGAGGTATTACCGCGAAAATATATTTATCTCAAACTCCTAAACGGCTTAAGGCATTTACCAAAGTTTCGCTCTCACCTAGTGAAGTGCTATTAAATTCAAGTCTCGGCTTTATCGTGTTAGACAATCTAAAAATTAGATGACCAGCAGCCTCTTCATCTCCAAGGAGAAGTAGAACAAATACTTGCTCTCCCATTCGAGACAATAAGTCGCCGCCCCGTAACTCCTTATTTAACGTCCGCGCCGCGTGAACCAAGGCATCATCAGAGAGATTAGGTAAATGAATTGAGATGACTGCCAGCGCTTGACCCTTCCGATCCGCCCACGACTTAACTCTTTTCGCACTCTCATAAAAATGAAATGGAGTCATCAAGCCAGTCATCTCGTCATACATCAGCTCATTCACCACTCAAAGATTCCCCATGGTCAAGAGCAATTAAAGGCTTTTCTCATCCCCTATTCTTCGGGGATGCGCGTGAGGAAATTGGCGGCTGCATTTGCCAATATAGAGGCCCTATTTTTGCTCTCGCTTGCGCTCTATTTACTGATTAGAACCGTCACATCTGATGTCGAAGAACTTGATGCAGTGATTGCCGAAATCACTTTCTTAATCGCCGGCGCATCAGGACTTTTCTTTGCTGGACGCGGAATCTTGCGCGGAAAAAGGTATGGAAGAGGGCCGATTGTGATGGCAAATCTCATTGCTCTAGGCGTCGCCTACTACATGATTGATGGCAATCGAATTTCTTGGGGAATCACGCTCGG